>DATLWY010000021.1:0-19398 GCA_035576045.1 Gammaproteobacteria bacterium
TGAACACTTAATTGATAAGTGGTTTGGTAGACATCATGCCTTGGTTTTGCGGTGGCAATATTTTATAACAGAACTCAAAAATTCGCCTGAGGTAGATTTTACGATGTTTGCTGTGGCATTAAGAGAACTCTTAAGTTTAGCGCAAGCAAGTATTCGGAAAGGGGGTGATATCAATTAATGAAGGGAAATAATACAGGTAACCGCATTTCCTTTGTCTGAATATTCAAGGCTTTTAAAAGCTAAGCGTTCTGCCATTAAGATGCCGCGACCCTGCGTAGATTCATTATTAACATTTTTATTTTTAAAGGCTTTCCAATTAAAGCCTTTGCCGTCATCTTGTACCTGCAGTCGCATTTCAGAGATAGATTGTGTGACTTCGACGTTAACATATTGATTGCGATGTTCGGGCAGTTGTAGACGACGTTCGATTTCGGATAGCCAGCGATTTTCTTTTTGTAATTGTAATTTTTCTTCGGAAGTGATCCCTAAATTCCCGTGTTCAATAGCATTCACTAAAATTTCGCTAATGCCAACGCTGTGCATAGATGGGTTAGGGCAAACTTTACCTAAAAATTCTGCTAAAGCCGCTGCTTCTGAAAGTAATCGAAATCGAAAATGCCCGTTTATTAAAAAACGGGCAACTTCGGAGCCTTCTATATGGGTAGGGGTAGTATCCATATTCTCAATATAGTGTTTTTTTCAGATCTATCTACCGTTTCCCACGCGCCTCACCTTCTCTGAAGGAAGGAGGTTTTTTAGCAGATCTTCCAAATCCATGAAAGGAGCGTTCCGAGTTATTAGACTGGGAAGGGCGCCTTTTGCTGGGGCTGGCCTTAGACTTAGGTCTTGCACCTGCAGGATTTAAATTAAACGCGGTTCTGGGTTCAAAACCCGGGATCACGTGACGCTCTAATTTCTGAGCGGTAAATCGCTCAATCTGCGCGAGTAATGCCCCGTCTTTAGGGCCTACCAAAGAAATAGCCGTGCCTTTTTCGCCACATCGACCCGTTCTTCCGATACGATGTACATAATCTTCACCCGTTCTTGGCAAATCAAAGTTTACAACGTGGGTTAATTTTTTAACATCCAAACCGCGCGCTGCCACATCGGTTGCGACCAATACGCGTAGCCTGCCGCGATGCATTTGCTCTAAAGTACGTGAGCGCTTGCTTTGTTTCATATCGCCATGCAGCGCCGCACAAACAACGCCTTGACTCGACAATTCTTCGACAAGATCATCTGCGCCACGCTTTGTCGCGGTAAAAACAATGGCTTGCCACATATCGGCTTCTTCTAAAATATGACTGAGTAAAGCACGCTTGTGATTCCAATTATCGACTAAATGCACACGTTGCGAAATTAAGGTATGTTTTTTGGTAGAACTGGCAAGTTGAAGACAGACCGGATCCTTTAAGAATTTGCGTGCAACGACTTGAACTTCACCTTCTAAAGTTGCAGAAAAGAGCAAAGTTTGACGTTTAGTTGGTAAAGCTGAAGCGATATGTTCAATATCTTTCTTAAAGCCCATATCTAACATGCGATCGGCTTCATCTAAAATAAACATTTCTAATCGTGAAAAATCGACGCGGTTACGGTACGACATATGGTCCATTAAACGGCCGGGTGTTGCAATAAGCACATCGAATGGCCCAGCCAGTAATCGCTCTTGTCCATGATAAGCCACACCACCCGTGATAATTCCAAATCTAAAATTTGCAAATTTACTGAGTGCTGCAATGGAGTCTGTAATTTGGCTTGCGAGTTCTCGCGTAGGTGTTAATATCAAAACACGAGGGCCGCGCCCTTCTCCGATAGGGGGATTTGATACCAACCGTTGTAAAGCGGGCAAACCAAATGCGACGGTTTTCCCCGCGCCGGTTTCTGCCGAAGCCATTAGATCTTTGCCGTTTATCACCTCAGGAATCGCAAGTTTTTGGATTTCTGTGGGTATTTTATAACCCAAGGCTTTAATGGCTTGTTGTAATTTCGGGTGTACATTTAATTCTGCACACATTGATTCAAAAGTTGAATATGGCAAGGCTGTTCTCCTAAATAATGCGCAAAAAAGTAAATCACTGATTAGTGCTTATAAAATAAACCAGATTAAAATAATTAGTTAGGCTTATTAATATATGATTGTTGCCCTTGTGCGCAGACTAGGCGATCAACCAAGGTGCATTATACAGCATATTCTTTAAGAAAGCTATCTACTTCGAATAAACGGCATATGATTTGCCAATGTTGGTTTTCTACCTAATATTTCTTGGTAAATAACCGTAGATGTCATTACGTTCTTAACATATTCTCGGGTTTCTTTAAAAGGAATGGTTTCTATCCAGAGATCTGCAGCCATATCATTTTCGGGGAGCCATTTTTTGATGCGACCAGGACCTGCATTATAGGCAGCGCTTGCGAGCACAGCATTGTTCTGATATTGATCCAGCATCATACGGAGATATCCGCTACCTAATTGGATATTCGTATAAGGTTCTATTAATTGTGATTCCCCAAAATAAGCTATTTTTTTTCTATCTGCAACCATGCGGGCAGTGCTGTGGAGTAGTTGCATGAGTCCTGTCGCTCCCGATGGGTTTTTTGCATGAGGCACAAAAGCGCTTTCTTGACGCGTAATGGCTAAGATCCAAGCAGGATCAATCTGATTTTTATGGCCCTCTTGTAAAATATGATTACCATATACAACCGGGAATCGGAGAGAAAGATCATTTTTATTATCTGATTTTGAAAGAGCTAACATTGCCCAATTGGGTAAATTCCATTTGAGCGCGATATGCGCAGCAGCATGTTTTTCAGTATCATTCATTTGTTTAGTAATAAATAACCATTCTGTTTTAGCCTTTTGTTGGCGACCCAAAATTTGTAATTCTCTCGCACGTAAAATAGAAGATTTACCCGCCATGTTAAGTATCATACTTCTTTCGACAGGTGTTTTATGATTTAAAATATGATAGGGTTGTAACAAATAATTGCTGGCCAAAAATCCATAATATCCACGCGTTTTCGCTAATTTTGTTAAGATAATTTGGCTGTCGTGTCGGCGGTTTATTCTATCTAAAGCGCGTGCATACCAATATTCCCATTCGTCAACTTTAGCCAGATGGGTTGGTAGTGCGCGCACCCAGTGATAGACCTTTGGCCAATCTTCTTTTGCAAGCGCCACACGGATACGCCATTCCTGTACGGTTTGATTGACATAGATAGGAGGCACTTGACTTAACCATTTTTCTGCATCGGGGTGTCGCTGAAAAGCATATGCCAGTCCAATAGCACGGACTACGAGTCCCCAATGTCGTTCCTCAAATTTATAGCGATGCGCGATTTGTTGCCAAATTTTAATAGCGGTATCGGGATTTGTTTTTGCAATTAAACAGACACCATCTGCAATCATTTCAAGGTTAGCGGGATGCGGGTTGTTAAAATATTTATGTTGCGTTACCAAATAAGGGTTTGCGTGCACCATCAGCCAAAGTTCAATTAATGCCAGCTCAGAACGTTTAAGGTGCTGTGCTGTTTTTCTTGCAATGGTTTCGTTGCCAGCTTCTATCGCAGATTTTACACGCTGCCAAACCATGGGGCGTGTCATGGCGCTTGTTTTTTCGAAAATTGAAAACACAGCTTCGCAACTCTTGGGGGTGTGTTTGCCCGTGAGCCATAAGGCAGAGATTTGTTTAAGCAGAATGTTAGGATTGGTTGGGTTTTGTAGCGACGCCCAAAGGTAATGGCATTGTAGAGAGACATCCTCGGTAGGTTGATACGCTTTTAGGAAAGATTTCCAATCCTCTTGTTTCGCCTTAGCTTGTAACCAGCGGATTCGTAGTTGTTCTGCCAAGGGGCTATCCGGGTACTTGTCCATGAATGCCTGAAATTCCTCATGCGTGACACTTTGGATTCGACGATCATATTCGGCAAAGATTAAATAGGGTAAGAGAGGGTAATGTGCCAGCCGTTTTTTGATTGTCTCATAAACGAGGGAATTTCCTTGAGTAAGGGCTACTTCTGCCGCTAAAAACGATTTGCGAGCGGTATCAAAATGCGTCGCTTCGGCGAAACTTGCAGGCACCCATCCTAAGAATAAATGAAATAACAGGCACCCATGTATTAATTGTTTAATTGACATACCTGCATACTACTTAAAAGAAAACCATTCGTCTATAATGATAGCAATAAATGATATTCAGCCCAATACATAGTTTTATACATTGAAGGAGCTTTTAGTATGGATTACCAAAAAATAGTCGTTCCGGCACACGGCCAAAAAATCAAAATACGGTCAGATGGCTTGCTAGATATTCCTAATCATCCTTTAATTCCTTACATCGAAGGCGATGGTATTGGCGTAGATGTTACCCCGGTCATGAAAAAAGTCGTGGATGCAGCAGTTTCAAAAGCCTATCAAGGTAAGCGATCGATTGCGTGGATGGAGATTTTTGCAGGCGAGAAAGCCACACATGTTTATGGCAAAGATCAATGGTTACCCGAAGAGACGTTGCTAGCGCTTCGTGAATTTTTAGTGGGTATTAAAGGGCCCTTAACTACACCTGTTGGTGGCGGTATTCGATCGATTAATGTTGCGTTGCGACAAGAATTAGATCTGTATATTTGTTTAAGGCCTATTCGTTATTTTAAAGGCACGCCCAGCCCAGTTAAACATCCTGAAAAAGTAGATATGGTTATTTTTAGAGAAAATTCAGAGGATATTTACGCAGGTATCGAATGGCAAGCTAATACGCCGGAAGCTAAAAAAATCATACAATTTTTACAAGCGGAAATGGGTGTCAAAAAAATCCGTTTCCCCGTAAATTGCGGTATTGGTATTAAACCCGTTTCAAAAGCCGGAACAGAGCGTCTTGTTATTAAAGCGATTGAATATGCGATTGAAAATAATTGTTCATCAGTAACCTTTGTACACAAAGGGAATATTATGAAATTTACAGAAGGCGCTTTTAAGGAGTGGGGATATGCGGTTGCACGCGAAAAATTTCATGCAGAATTAATAGAAAATGGTCCTTGGTGCGTTTTAAAAAATCCAAAGACGGGCAAAGAGATTTATATTAACGATGTGATTGCAGACGCATTTTTACAGCAAATTTTATTGCGCCCAGAAGAATACAGCGTGATTGCGACTTTAAATTTAAATGGCGACTATATTTCAGATGCGCTTGCAGCACAAGTGGGAGGCATCGGTATTGCACCCGGTGCTAACCTTTCCAATAGTATTGCTTTATTTGAAGCAACCCACGGTACAGCCCCGAAGTATGCTGGACGCAATCTTGTTAATCCAGGCTCTTTAATCTTATCCGCTGAGATGATGTTAAGGCATTTGGGCTGGATTGAAGCCGCAGATTTGATTATTAAGGGTGTAGAGGCATCCATTGCTGCAAAAACAGTGACTTACGATTTTCAGCGGTTGATGCAAGATGCAACCAAGGTTACTTGTTCTGGATTTGGTGAAGCGATTATCCAGAATATGTAAATATCATAAAGTGGTTTCAACCGGTAGCCGAATATTTATCGCGTGTAAGCCCTTTGGGCCATGGCTGATTTCGAACAATACCTTTTGACCTACTTTAAGGCTTTTGTACCCTTCCATTTCAATGGCTGTAAAATGCGCGAAAATATCTTTTTCCCCGTCATTAGCACAAATAAAACCAAAGCCCTTTTGATTATTGAACCATTTCACGATGCCCGTTGCCATATTTATATCCTTTAAAAGTATGTACCTTCCCCTTACTTATGTTGACATTATTTACAAACGAGTCAAGTCCCCCGGGGGATAAAATGCTTAAAAAAATAATTTAAAAAAATGGGCGATAATAAGGTATAGGTCGAGACTAATATTTAAGCAGTAACCAGAATATTAGCTAATATTGATTTATATGGGTACTAAAAAGCGTAGAAGCCCTACGGCGACCACCGAATTGCTTCTTCCAGAACGGCAGGTTGATACACGCTTAAACCTACCGCACTTATATACGGTGTATCTGTTAAATGATGATTATACACCGATGGATTTTGTTGTAGAAGTCTTAATGCGATATTTTTTGATGGATCCCGAAGTCGCCAATCACGTGATGTTGCAAATACATCAAAAGGGCAGCGCGAATTGTGGCTTGTACACACGGGAGATAGCAGAAACAAAGGTAGTACAAGTTAACGAATATGCAAGAAGGAGCCAGCACCCATTATTATGCGGAATGATTGAGTCGGGCGCCGAATAAAAGGATGTTTAAGGAGATGACGGAATGTTAAATAAAGAGTTAGAAATGACTTTGAATCTCGCATTTAAAATGGCGAGAGAAAAGCATCATGAGTTTATGACGGTAGAACATTTGCTATTAGGATTATTAAATAATTCAGCATCAACCGAGGTACTTCGTGCTTGCAATGCCAATATTGATCAATTACGGTTGGAATTAGTTGCATTTATAGATGAAACCACGCCTGTTATTCCCTTAAGCGATCAGCATCGAGAAACGCAACCTACATTAGGGTTTCAACGTGTTCTGCAAAGAGCGGTGTTTCATGTGCAATCAGCTGGAAAAGAAGAAGTGACAGGCGCAAATGTTTTAGCAGCTATTTTTAGTGAACAAGAAAGCCAAGCCGTCTTTTTCCTAAAAAAAGAAAATGTTTCTCGATTAGATGTGATTAATTATATTTCTCACGGTACGTATCAGCAAATGGAAGAGCCAAATGAACCCGATATGTCTCAGATCCAAGAAGAGGATTTAACTCAAGAATCAAATATGCGAAGCCCGCTCGAAAGTTATGCCGTTAATTTAAACAATCAAGCTAAAATGGGTAAGATAGATCCTTTAGTTGGCCGTGAAGATGAACTCCAAAGAACAATTCAAATATTATGTAGACGCCGCAAAAATAACCCTTTGTTTGTAGGGGAAGCGGGCGTTGGAAAAACAGCTATTGTAGAAGGATTGGCAAAATTAGTGGTAGAAGGAAAAGTGCCAGATGCCATTAAAAATAGTACCATTTATTCATTGGATCTAGGATCGCTGTTAGCAGGTACAAAATACAGAGGTGATTTTGAAAAACGATTTAAGGCCTTACTGCAACAAATAAAGCGCGAGTCAGGGGCTATATTGTTTATTGATGAAATTCATACCATTATTGGGGCAGGGGCTGCATCTGGTGGCGTGATGGATGCCTCAAATTTGCTCAAACCTTTATTGGCATCGGGCGAGCTTAAATGTGCAGGTTCTACCACTTATCATGAATACCGTGGGATATTTGAAAAAGATCGAGCATTGTCTAGACGCTTTCAAAAAGTTGAGGTAAAAGAGCCAACCGTAGACGAGACGATTGGTATTTTAAAAGGGTTAAAAGAACGTTTTGAACAACATCATGCTGTTCGCTATTCATTTGCAGCACTTCGTGCAGCCGCTACGATGGCTAGCCGTTACATTCCCGATCGCTTTTTGCCCGACAAAGCGATTGATGTTGTGGACGAAGCAGGTGCGTATCAAAGATTATTGCCAATAAATAAACGCAAAAAAGTCATTGGCGTGTCTGATATAGAACGGATTGTTGCAAAAATTGCGCGTGTGCCAGAAAAATCCGTTTCCGCTTCTGATAAAAATGCCTTGCGTAATTTAGAACGAGACTTAAAATTGGTTATCTTTGGGCAGGATGAAGCTGTTATGGGTTTATCCGATGCGATTAAAATGGGTCGTTCTGGATTGGCCGACCCAGATAAACCGGTGGGTTGTTTTCTATTTGCGGGGCCAACAGGCGTTGGTAAAACAGAAGTGACCCGAAAGTTGGCAGACATTTTAGGCATAGAATTGTTACGGTTTGATATGTCTGAATATATGGAAAGCCATACCGTTTCACGTTTAATTGGTGCGCCACCTGGGTATGTTGGATTCGAGCAAGGGGGATTATTAACCGATGCCATCAATAAGCATCCCCATAGCGTACTCTTGTTAGATGAAATAGAAAAAGCGCATCCCGATGTTTACAATTTGTTATTACAAGTGATGGATCATGGCACGTTAACAGATTCTAATGGGCGAAAGACCGATTTTCGGCATGTGATACTGGTGATGACGACTAATGCAGGCGCTGAAGATATGAATAGAAGTTCGATGGGTTTTACCGAGCAAGATCACACGACGGATGCTTTAAGTGTTATTAAAAAGAAATTTACACCTGAATTTCGTAATCGGCTCGATGCGATCATCCAATTCCAATCCTTAAGTCGAATTGCGATTGATTTGATTGTAGAAAAATTCTTAACTGAATTGCAAGCAAGATTAGAAGAAAAGCATGTTACTTTAGAAGTTGATAAACCGGCGCGCGAGTGGTTGGCCATACGAGGTTACGATAAGCAAATGGGTGCACGTCCTATGTCTCGATTAGTTAAAGAAAAGCTTAAAAAGCCGCTTGCCAGCGAAATCTTATTTGGTTCTTTAGCAGAAGTGGGTGGTCGCGTGAGCGTAACGGTAGAAAGCGAGGAATTAAGTGTGCAAATTGATGCGCCATGTAAAGTAAAACCATAGCGCTATTAAGCAATTATTGTTAAAAAATTAGTTTCAAGTTTTCTGAGTATGGTATCAACTGAGTGCTAACAACCGGCCGGTTAAGTTATCCATCAGAGCTTTAAGATCTGTGGCGCGTTTCTGTTCTGCTGCAACAACATCAGCAGGAGCTTTTGCCAAAAAACCTGGATTTGAAAGTTTAATATTTATTTTTTCAAGATCGGCTTGGGATTTGGCAATTTCTTTTTTTAATCGCGTAAGTTCTGCGCTTATATCTAAGCCGGCTAAAGAGATCGTTGTTGAAAAATATTTTGCTAAAGGGGTGACGGACTCTTCAAGTTTTTCGTTTGGTACCCAATGAATTGTTTCGACTTTAGCTATCGATTTTAGAATTAATTGGTAAAAATCAGAATCAATACAATTTTTGTATTCTTTAGATCCATGGCAACTCACAATAGACAAAGGTTTAGAGGGCGGAAGGCCCAGGCCACTGCGGGTCTCTCTTATTTGCATCACAATTTCTTTAATACAATTGATATCATTTTCAACATTAGTGTTAACCAGGGCTTCTACAAATTCTGGATAGGGCTGTAACATAATGGTATCGCCCGATTTTCCAGCAATGGGCGCAACGCGTTGCCAAAGGGCTTCTGTAATATAGGGCATAAAAGGGTGGATAACGCGGAGTAATTCTTCTAGGACGCTTATAAGCGTATGCCGAGTACCCTTCATTAACACATCATTATGTTCATGCGGATTTGGATTTTCTGAACGTGGATTTAAAATAGGCTTTGTTAATTCTAAGTACCAATCACAGTATTCATTCCAGGTAAATTCATAGATTACCTGTGCGGCTAAATCAAAGCGATACTCTGCTAGGTATTGTTCTATCAGCGCTTTAGTGTGTTGCCAATGGGACAGTATCCATTGATCAACAGGTGATAAATTATTAATAGCTGACAATGACAAAGGTGGTGCGGCTGAAAGCACTTCCATCTTGCCTTCAGTATTCATTAACACAAAGCGTGCAGCGTTCCAGAGCTTATTGCAAAAATGTCGGTTACTTTCAATTTTCCTTAAATCAAAGCGAATATGTCGTCCATGTGTTGCCAAAGCAGCATAGGTAAACCGCAAAGCGTCTGTACCATAAGCAGAAATGCCATTTGGAAATTGTGTGCGGGTATGGGCCTCTATTTCTGAGGCAAGTTGAGGCTGCATTAAACCCGTTACCCGTTTTTTAACAAGACTTTCGAGATCAATGCCATCAATTAAGTCAATAGGGTCAATGACGTTGCCTTTCGTTTTAGACATTTTCTGGCCATTTTGATCTTGGATAAGTCCATGAATATAAATCTCATGGAAAGGAATTTTGCCCGTAAATTTAAGACCGAACATAATCATGCGGGCAACCCAGAAGAAGATAATATCAAAACCTGTAACGAGCACTTGGGTTGGATAAAACGTTTGAAGCCTTTCTGTGTTTTCGGGCCAGCCTAAGGTTGAAAAAGGCCATAATGCTGAAGAAAACCAGGTATCTAAAACATCTTCATCTTGTTTAAGAGCTAAATCAAGCGAGAGTTTATAATGTGCACGAACAGCTGCTTCAGATTTCCCGACATAAATTTTGCCTGCATCATCATACCAAGCGGGTATGCGATGTCCCCACCACACCTGGCGACTAATGCACCAATCTTGAATATTGTTCATCCATTCAAAATAGGTTTTGGTCCAATTGTCGGGCACAAAACGGATTTCACCATTCTTGACGGCTTCTATTGCGGGTTCTGCCAGTGATTTTATACTGACAAACCATTGATCAGTTAACAAAGGCTCTAAAACAGCATTGCTGCGATCGCCTCTGGGAATTTTTAAAAGGTGTGGCTCAATTTTTTCGAGTAAATTCAGAGCACCTAAATCTGCGATAATTTTTTCACGTGCAATAAAACGATCTAATCCTTGGTATTGTACAGGTGCATTTTCGTTGAGGGTTGCATCTATCGTGAAAATGTTAATGAGAGGTAAATTGTGACGTTGTCCCATCGCATTATCATTAAAATCGTGTGCGGGCGTAATTTTCACGCAACCGGTACCAAAATCAGGATCGACCATATCATCTGCAATAATGGGGATAACGCGATCGGTTAAGGGTAGCTGTAAGTATTTACCGATTAAATGTGTAAAACGAGCATCTTTGGGATTAACGGCTACAGCGACATCGCCTAATAATGTTTCGGGCCGCGTTGTGGCGACACAGATAAAATCGCTGCCCTCGCGGGTTACAGCAGCATCTGCATCTGGGTTTTTAGCAAAGGGATAACGAATCGTCCAGAGTGAACCTTGTTCTTCTTGGTTCTCCACTTCTAAATCAGAAACGGCGGTTTTTAAAACGGGATCCCAATTAACTAAGCGTTTGCCGCGATAAATTAAACCTTCCTTGTATAATTGAATAAAAACATCGCTAACCGCTTTAGACATGCCTTCGTCTAAAGTAAAGCGTTCTTCTGACCAATCACCAGAGGCACCAATACGGCGTAATTGGCGGCTAATGTTGCCACCCGACTCGGCTTTCCACTGCCAGACGCGATTAACAAATTCATCCCGCCCTAACGCGTATTTTGTTTGGCCTGTGGCGAGTAATTGTCTTTCGACCACCATCTGCGTTGCAATACCAGCGTGATCAGTACCTACTTGCCACAAAGTTTTTCGGCCTTTCATGCGATGATAACGGGTTAAAATATCCATTAATGTTTGTTGAAACGCATGGCCCATGTGTAAGCTACCGGTCACATTGGGTGGAGGCAGCATAATGCAATAGGGCGTACCCGTGCCGCTTGGACTAAAATACCCAGAGCGCTCCCAGAATGGATACCATTCACTCTCTAAAATACTGGGGTTATAAATTTTATTGTCATCCATCGAATAATGCCTTTAGGTTTCTTTTGCTTTTTGACAGCGATCGAGCAGGTATTGAACCAATAGAGGGACCGGCCGTCCGGTTGCAGCGCGGTCTTTTCCGCCACGCCAGGCTGTTCCGGCGATGTCTAAATGTGCCCAATCGTATTTTTTAGTAAAACGCGATAAGAAGCATGCGCCGAGAATCGTGCCTGCTTCTGGGGGAGTTCCGATATTGGCTATATCGGCAAATGGGCTATTTAAAGCATCTTGGTAATCATCCCATAAGGGTAGCTGCCAACATTTATCACCGCTGGTTAACCCCGCACTTAAGAGATCATTAATCAGCGGATTATGGTTACCCAGAAGGGCGCTGGTATGTGGGCCAAACGTTATACCGCATGCACTGGTGAGGGTGGCAATATCAATAACAACTTCAGGGTCGAAACGCTCAGAATAGGTAAGCGCATCGCATAAAACCAGTCGGCCTTCAGCATCTGTATTTAAAATTTCAACCGTAAGGCCCGACATGCTAGTAACAATATCTTCTGGGCGGGTACCTCTGCTACCAGGCATATTTTCTGCAGCTGCAATGACACCGATAATATTAAGGGGTAATTCTAATTCTGCGGCAGCGCGCAGTGCACCAAGCACGGCAGCCGCACCGCACATATCGTATTTCATGCCAATCATACTCATAGCTGGTTTAAGGGAATTACCGCCAGTGTCGAAAGTAATACCTTTGCCGACGAGTACAATGGGTTTTTGTTTATCTTTGCGTCCGCGATATTCTAAGGTGATTAATCGTGGTGGATTTTGACTACCTTTACCAACAGACAAAAGCACGTCCATTTTCAGTGAAGCCATATCCTTTTCATCCAGTATAGCAGCACTAATACTGGAAAATTCAGCTGCAAGCTTTTCTGCGGATTTAGCCAGAAAGATCGGTGTACAGACATTGGGTGGTGTGTTTCCTAAATTTTTTGCGAAAGATACACCGTTTGCAATCGCCTGACCTTCTAATGCAGCACGCTCGCCATGTGCTAAATCGCGTCGAGTGGGTACAGTTAAAATGACACGACGAAGGGCTCTACGCTCTTTATCTTTTTTACTTTTAAAATTATCGAACCTATACAGTGTTTCAAGCGTTAACATAACGGCTTGTCGAATTTTCCAGCGATTATCTCGACCCTTTACGGTGAGTTCTGCTAAAAATGAAACGACCTCTGTAGCTCCTGTTTGCAGAATGGCATTGGTAGCCCGTCGAATAATGTCTCGAAATTCTTTATCGCCTAATTCTCGTTCACGACCACAGCCCACTAGTAATACGCGCTCAGAAAGCACATTCGGGACATGGTGTAATAATAGGGTTTGACCCAAATTGCCTTCTAAGTCTCCTTTTTTCAGAAGATTACTGATAAAATTTTCAGCCGTTGTATCCAGTCTCTCGGCAATAGCGCTGAGTTTACGATTTTCAAATATACCCACAACGATACAATTTGTGCGTTGTTTTTCAGGGTGACCGGTTTTTACATTAAATTCCATATATACTCCAAAAGCGCAGAGATAAGCCAGTTTTCATCAAAAGGCTTATATGGGGGATTTTTTAAGTCCTAAAAAGCTGTTAGTGTACCTGAATCTAACGTATTTTTGTATTTTTATTGTTGTGGATAAGTGTCTATGCGAATTATTGCCAGATATATAACTAAAGAAATATTTTGGGCATTTATTGTTATTACGGCAATTTTATTTTTGATTATCCTCAGCAATCGGTTTGCGGCATATTTGGCCAAGGCGGCTACCGGCGAATTATCGTTGGGGCTGGTCTTTAAAATTGTGGGGCTTTATACGCCGGAGTTGTTAAGCTATCTTATTCCGCTAGGTTTATTTATGAGCCTGTTGTTTGCGTTTGGACGTTTGTATGCAGATAGCGAGATGGCGGTTCTATCTGCCTGTGGGATCAGTTTTCGATATATTATTCAACTAACATTAGTATTTTCATTATTTGTTGCTTTACTCACGATGTTGTTAACTTTATGGTTAGTACCCAAAATTACAGCATTAAGAGAGCAGGCAATATCGGAAGGAGAATCCTTTGGGGTCATACAATCTATGCTGCCACAGAGATTTCAAACATTTGCTGGCGGGAAATTAGTTTTTTATTTAGAAGACACCTCTACCAAAGAAGATAATCTAAAAGGCGTATTTATTGCAGAGCGGCCGACGAATGTCTCTAATGCGATTGATTCTTGGGCTTTAATTACAGCAGAAGACGCGCATTTCAAACGTGATAAAAAAACCAAGCAATCTTATATTGTTTTAAAGGATGGCTATCGTTATCAAGGATTGCCAGGAGCGGCAGATTATAAAGTTGTTCGTTTTAAAGAGTATGGGCGAGCTATTTCAGAGTCGAAAGAGTTTACAGAAAGCGATACATTGCGGCTTAAAAGCACAGCGTTTTTATTAAAAAGTCACAACGCGATCGACACGGCGGAACTTCAATGGCGTTTATCTTTACCCTTATCGGTACTCATTTTAGCTTTGATCGCGGTACCGCTTGCGCGTGTTAGACCACGATATGGACGGTTTGCTAAATTTCTACCTGCAATTGCTATTTATATTATTTATTATAATTTATTCACCGTTTCCAAACGCTGGGTAGCGGCCGGTGTATTGCCCGGGGTTATAGGCGTTTGGTGGGTGCATGGATTATTTTTTCTGTTCGGGCTAGGATTAATTGCAAAAGATTCAGGCTGGCACCTACGTTTTAAGATGTTGACATGAAAATTTTAGATAACTATATTGCAAAACAGATTATCTTAACGATACTGGTTGTTGCTTTCGCATTATTGGGATTTGATCTTTTCTTTAAATTGGTGGATGAATTAAAGCTTATTGGACGCGGTCAATATACGCTGTCGAAGACATTTATGTTTTTGATTTTGACGATTCCCTCTCGTCTTTATGTGATGTTTCCATGGTCTGCGCTGATTGGCGCATTGATTGGGTTAGGGAGTTTGGCAAATCACAGTGAATTAGTTGTGATGCGAACGGCCAGTATTTCGGTGACAAGAATTACCTGGGCAGTTTTAAAAGCAGCCTTTATTTTAATGGTTTTCGTTGTATTTTTAGGAGAAGGCGTAGCGCCAACCACTGATCGTTTGGCAAGCGATAAAAGAACATTAGCACTGAGTGGCGGCCAAACGATTCAGACAGACTTTGGTTTGTGGGTGCGCCAGGGGCGGGAGTTTATTCATATTCAAACTACACGTTCAAATGGTGAATTGTTGGCTATAACCCGCTATCAATTTGATGAGAATCGCAGGCTAACAAAGGCACTTTTTGCAGAGCGTGCAGTGTTAATTGACGATGTTTGGCACTTATACAAGGTAAGTGGCACAGAATTTTCCCTGGATAAAACACGCAGTTTTAAAGTCGAGACACAGACAATTCAAGCGTTATTAGAGCCGGAAATTTTAGAAACGGCTATGGTTAAGCACCCCGAGCGCTTATCGTTACCCGCATTATTTCGAACCATTCAACATCGCTCTAAAAATGCATTAAATACGCAAAGTTATGAGTTAGCTTTTTGGTCAAAAATGGTACAGCCAATTGTTATATTAATGATGGTGTTTTTAGCTGTTCCTTTTGTTTTTGGGCCGTTAAGGACAGGTAGCCAAGGTCGTAGGGCGGTGGTGGGGATATTAGTGGCTTTTTTATTTCATACCGTGAATAATCTCTTTGCACCTCTAGCTGTAGTTTACCAATTTCCACCCATGCTTGCCGTTTTATCACCGGTGATTGCGTTTAGTGCAGTTGGGTTGTGGATGTTACATCGTGCAAAGTAGCGCGATTATAAAACATTGACATGCTTTTAGGTTTCTTCATGAATATAAAGTCCGGGTAATTCACGATATTGCTCGTCAAAATCAATACCATAACCTACGATGTTGCGTTGTTTGTGGTCGTCTGGAAAATTGCGCATAATGGGTTTCATATAAAACAAGGCATAATCGGAAGAATAAGCGCTTTTTTTAGGTTCTTTTTTTGAAAGCAATACAAGGGTTTTAAGGCTTTTAGGATTCTTTTGTTTTACAAATTTGATAATCGCAGCCATTGTATTACCACTATCTATGACATCATCCACAATCAATATGTTTTTACCGGTGATACTTAAATTTTCAACGCCTACGAGTCTGACTTCGCCGTCTGATCCATGTTCTTCAGCATACGTATTGGCTTGTATATACTCAAGTGTTACAGGACCATCAAGTTTTCGGATAAGATCAGCGGTTAAACAGATGGCACCTTTCATCACCATAAGGACAGTAATGGGTTTGCCTTGATAGGTTTCATTCAAGAGTGCTGCGGTTTTATCAAGTTTTTCTGCAATGGCTTCTGGCGGGACGATCAGCTGTAATTTCTCTGCGCCAAAACAAAGGGTGCTATATAATGCTGTCAATAAAACCAAATATTTTTTCATGAGAACTCCTGAAATGTCACGGCAAATTATATAGGTTTATATAGCTAAGATTCAAGATATCCAACATACTAGAATTGAGTAGCCAAGAAGCGGGGGAGGGAAAAGAGTAACTTGCGGGAAGTTTGTAAGGCGTGGTACGCTTTATCGCTTAAGCAATTAAACCTTAGGCGCGTAGCTCAGTGGTAGAGCACCACCTTGACATGGTGGTGGTCGGTGGTTCGATCCCACTCGCGCCTACCAGTCAGTCAAAAAAATTAATCAGCTTTAAGGACGTATGCACCAATTAAACACGGAAGAAATTTCCTTTTCTTGTTTTTCTGTCTTAATTTCCGTGTATAAAATTTGATAAGGTAAGGGGAGGCATGCGAAATAGCTTGGAAGCCTCTATAATAGTTAAGACTCCGTATCATAAATTTTTCCCTAGGCAGACTTTTGAGGTTTTTCTGCTCTTAAGACAAGGTGAATTATCCGGGGCATTCTTGGGGGTATCATACAAAAGGTCACAGTTAAAATACGTGTTAAATGGTTGTTAAATGGTTAAATTCGATCCCGCTCGCGCACAACACACCATCCCGCAACGTCTAAAAACATCCGAAAACCCCATGTATTAAAGCTTATTTTTGTTATATACTTGTCCGAATTGATTTTGAGTTTTCCCCTAAAATCTGAAGGTTTTGGGGGTACCAATGGGGGTATTTCTGGCCTGCCGATTATTGATACCCCTAGTGGCATCTTCTATGTCATTAGCTGATATCACAATACGCACGGCAAAGGCTAAAGAGAAGCTCTATAAATTGTCGGACGCACAGGGACTATATCTTTTGATTGGTGTGCACGGTTCTAAATACTAGCTATGATAAAGCTATTGAAATTTTATGGCTACTCAATTTCTTTATCTTTTTTTCTGGCGCGTTCCAATTGTTGAATACTTTGTTTGGGCGCTGGCAAGTTTTCTGGCATAACTCCACCAAGTTCTTTAATAGTTTGACGTATTTTTTCCCCCACCTCATGATGTGCGAGATTTGCTTGTATTTTTCCCGTTATATTCTCTCGGCGTAATTTATCTTCAGTTTGAGTCGCTCTAAATAAATTAGCAGCAAGTTCTGTACTGCCCATATGATCGAGAATCTTATGGCTCTTCTTAAGATTTTTTTTATTATGTATTTCCTTCGCACCTAAACCACCATATAAACCCTTGTATCCTTCATCTTGGAAAATAGCATATTCTAATGTTGATTCTACGCCGGCCTTTCTCGCAGCAGATATCAAAGATTTATTATGAGAAGCAAGTTCTCCTCTTAACATTAATCGCTGACTATTTTCGGCAGGATTTTCAGCTTCCTTATTATCGCTAAGCTCTTGTTTTCTGGTCTGAATAGCGAAGTAAGTTTGACCCATCGCGATTACAGGCTTTGAGGAGTCGCCATTTTGAACAATCAAATAACAAGCATATTTAGACAGCTTCACATTAGGAATTTTTCGGCTAGCTCCTTTACCTATATCTACCATATCGTGCGTTTCCACGAAATGGTTTTCCGCCAGTAATCCACTGTTTTAAATGCGATATCAACCACACCGTGTGGCTCAAACTGATCTACAAATTGTTTATATGATGCTATCCTGTCTTGGCCGTCTATCGTTGTTAGAAGTAATTGTTGGCCGTAGAGCGCAATATCTTCTACGATTCGCACATACCGATAGTATGCCATGATGGCCATATTGATTTCAGCCTTGCCGTAGCCTTTATAAAAAAATTCTTCCTCGTGGGGTTTATTCCAGACATTAGCGACGCCGCCGCCAATAAACATAAGATCACGCTCTTTGGGTGCCATGATAGGCTCACCCCAATCCACTATATAAATAGTGCTATTCCTATCCATCAATACATTGCCGCCATGGAGGTCGGAATGACATAGAATAAATTCAGGTGATTGTTTTTGAATTTTTTGGCCTAAGTGTTCAGATCGATCTACGAGTCGTAGGCTTTTAAATCTCCGTCTGAATTTTTTTAGTTTGCTTCCACTGTGATATTTATATTTGAAAAAGTCGCGTTTATTTCGCAATTCCCTCCAATTGGAAATGTTATCATCGGCATTGTATGGCCAAAATCTACGTTAGCAATGATGGGTAAATTTTTTAATTCAGATTTCTTAGAAATAATTAATTTAAGTGTTTCGATATTCATGCCAAACTTCTTTTCAAACCGTCCAAAAACCAAAGCTTTTACTTTATCAAATTCAGGCTGATGAATAACAGATTGTAAATCTCGATCGAATTCTACAATACGTTCACCCTCTACAATGAGGGATTCAGATTCTAAAAATAGGATGGTGTTTTCAAACGAAGGAATAAAGGAAGTGCCATGAAGCAATTGAAATGTGCTTAAATTTCCACCAATAATTCTGCCTTTCGCCTGTCCCGGTTGAATCAACCAATACCCTTCATTATTATCGTAGAAAGTACGATTCTCTTGATCTCGATACCAAGCATCGTCAGACCATTGTTTAGATGGGTATATCTGTATCGGATTTTTTCCGACATTAACTTTTGAAGAATTTTCAAAGCAAATTCTTTTGAAATATTCTAACGTGTATTCAAATCCTTTTTTCATGGCAAATGAGCTAAATTGAGGGCCAGAATAAGTAACTAATCCTGTTTTATGAAAAATTGCATTTTGCAAAGCTGTTATATCAGAAAATCCACAAAATATTTTTGGATTGTTTTTGATAAGGGAATAGTCTAAATTTTGAATAAGTTGATTCGCATTGCTTCCGCCAATGACAGCCAAGATTGCTTTAACGCTTTTATCCTGAAAGGCTTCATATAAATCCTCTAGTCTTGATTGTATAGAGGACGATGAAAATGAATCTTTTTCATTAACGTGTTTCCCAAAAGTGACTTTTAATCCTAAAGATTCAAGAACTTTAATAGCATGATCAATATTGTCTTTCGTTACAGCTCCGAGGCTGCGAGAGGGCGCGACAACTCGTACCTCATCTCCCTTCTTTAATTTTTCCGGAAATATTTCCACCTTAAGCTTTCCTTTATACATCGCGGTTAGCTTAAATTATATATTATTAATTGTATCTTTAGAAAAAAGCAAGCCGATTAACTTTTCTCAAACCATAGTTACGTAAAATTGTTTATACTAACTGAAGTGGCTTTATAAGGGATGTGTTTTATGAAAGGGATTATCTTTACTACTCTGAACGAAATGGTTGAAGAAAAATTTGGGTTGGAGTTTTGGGACAGCGTGCTTTTAGATGCCAAACCACCCTCAGAAGGGGTTTATACGGCAGGCGCTTTCTACTCTGATTCAGAGCTGTTTTCAATTATCGGTAGTATTTCCAAAATTTCAAATATTCCTGTAAACGACCTAGTACGGGCATATGGAGAATACTTGTTTGAAAAACTTGCCAATTACTTCCCCGAATTAGTACCTGAGCATACTACATTGAAAACATTTTTACAAAGTATTGATAGAGTCATACACGTAGAAGTTAGGAAATTACA
>DATLWY010000022.1:0-4932 GCA_035576045.1 Gammaproteobacteria bacterium
CTAATAATCAATTAACGATTACAAACGGGCAACCCGTTATTTTAACGGGTACCGAGTTAAGTGCCACCGATAAGGAAACACCTTTGGTAGATTTAGGATTCACAATAACTGGCATTCAACATGGATATTTTGACACTATAACATTGCCTGGGGCACCGATTACTGTGTTTTCCCAGCAGATGGTATTCAATGGCGCGATTCGTTTTGTGCCAGACAATAACTTTTTGTTACCCGCCTATAATGTTAGTGTCAGCGACGGGATATTGTGGGACGGGTCGGAAGCAGCACTTGTCAGATTAAATGCACTCCCTGTTAATACTTTTACGACGATTGAAAGCTCTAATACAGTAAGAAATGCCATTATTGGCGGTACTGTCAGCGGTATTATGAGCCTCGGTTTTTTAGCACTAAGATGCTATTTAGGTAAACGTATGAATGGTGCCTTAAGAAACATACTCGTCGTTGAAAATGCTACGGTAGAGCAAGAACAGGAAGAATGGAAACGAGAAACTTTATCACCTGTTGCCAAAGAAGTGTTTAATCGTTTTAAAACAACCGGATTCATTGGATATCGCAATGAAGCGAACACTAAAGCCTATGTACAAGGTAGTGAATTATTATTGTTAGAGATAGAAAAACATGGGGTTGAGGTACACTTTCCGAAGCTTTCTATTACTGAAAGAATACGTTTGCTAACTGCAATTGTAGACGAAATAAAAATGCAATTGGTTAAGCCTAGTGGTATTTGCGGCTTTATGAAGCCAGCGTTTACGCCTGATAAACTTAAAACAGCTGCTTCTGCGATAGCTAAAGTGGTTGCAATGACTGTAAAAAAAGAGAAAGTAGCAGATAGGATTAGGCAGTCCGTTGGTGAAAGACCCAAAGAAGCGAGTGATTATCCTGTTATGGTAGGCGATAATGCAATTGAATTGCAAAGTTTAGAACAAAAATTTGCCTCAGAGGCAGCGAATCAAGATTTGATAAGTCAACCATCCATCGAAACTCGCATGACAGCAATAGAGGGGCATTTTGCAAGGATTGAAGAGCTTTCCGCAAAGGTTGGAGCACTCTCTGTAAAGTATGAGACACGTTTTTCAAAGGTCGAACCTTCTTCAAAAGAATTATTAGGGCATCAATCAGGCGCAAATCAGCGTGAAAAGCCACCAATGCGTGTTGTTAGTTAATAATAGATTTTCTTTATTGTTGAAATAAACCTGTAAAACTACAGGCCTTGAATACCTAACTTTGTACAATATAGTCTCACGTAAAATTCACGGGGTTCAGCGCGACTTTGTTAGACAATGTGTGCTAATTGTAATGGTGTAGATGGCGATCAAAAGCCGCCTAAATATGGCGCACACTTAAATTAAATCAATATAACTCACTTGCTTTTGTAAGCTTTGTCCTACCTTCAAAAAATATTTTCTATTTTAATAACTAAAAGTAAGTGAGTGGCAAGTTTCATTAAATTCAGAAAGAATAAGGGGCCGCTGAAAACACGGGTAGTGCGATCGAACTTTGAACTTTAACCGCGCTCCCCTCACATGCAGGACCCCAATTGATTATCTAGCTCTTCTGCACAAAAGTCTAGTTTTCATCGGTAAGAAGGCCGATGAAGAAGTCTGTTCGCTTATTTCAGTGTACCCGATGCCACTGCCAAGTACTGATTTGTACTGACTGTGATCGGAGTAATATTTATTGCTCGCCCTGTTCCGAATTGGCTGGTGTGGAATCGCATCGTGAGGCATGCAAACGGTACCAAAGCACTCAACGAGGTAAGCGTAATCATGCCGAACGCCAAAAGCGTTATCGACAGAAAAAAAAGAAAGTGACTGATGAGGGTTCCATCGACTCGCCACCTAATGATTTACTAACCATCGTGACGAATGAAACAGAAAACCCAGAAGAAGCCTTAGGGCTAGTTGATATTCATTGCCATTTTTGTGGCAAATGCTGTTCAGCATTTATGCGTTCTGGTTTTTTACGTCACCATACAAACGATGAGAGTAAAACCCCATCATTTTTTGCACAAGCCCCATAAACGGAATGTGAAGGGAGAAAACTTATGACTATTTCAGCAGAACTGGAAGCAAAAATATTGCGTTATCATCATGTAGAAAAATGGAGAGTAGGAACCATCTCTCGCCAATTTAATATACATCACAGTGTTGTCAGAAGGGTGTTGTCGGAAGCAGGGATACAACCGGCGAATTTAACGTTAAATAAATCTATTTTAGATCCCTATCTCTCTTTTATATTAGAAACACTGACCAAATATCCTACACTTACTTCTCGTCGTTTGTATGACATGATTTGTGAACGAGGATACACCGGCGGACCCGATCACTTTCGACATTTAATGATGTTACATCGCCCAAGACCTGTTGCTGAAGCTTACCTTCGCCTCAGAACTTTACCGGGAGAACAAGCCCAGGTGGATTGGGCCCACTTCAATCATATCACTATTGGTAAAGCCAAGCGTGTTTTAATGGCGTTTGTGATGGTGTTAAGCTTTTCCAGAAAAATCTTTTTGAGATTTTACCTTAATGCTCAAATGGCGAATTTTTTGCGAGGACACGAAGAAGCATTTCAAGCTTGGAATGGGTTACCTCGCGTTTTATTATACGACAATCTCAAAAGTGCGGTTTTGGAACGCCAAGGGGATGCTATTCGTTTTAACCCTAAATTGCTAGCGTTTGCTGCTCATTATCGCTTTGAACCACGTCCTGTTGCCGTAGCGAGAGGAAATGAAAAAGGTAGAGTTGAACGGTCAATTCGTTATATACGTGATAATTTTTTTGCTGGAAGGCAATGGAAAAATCTGGATGATTTAAACAGCCAAGCAGAGCGTTGGTGTAATGAGCAGGCATCCAATAGACCTTGTCCTGAAGATAGAGAACGTACCGTACGTGCTGTTTTTGAAGAAGAACAACCCAAATTGATGTCACTGCCGAATAATCTCTTTCCTACTGAAGAACGTATAGAAGTAAAGGTTGGAAAAACGCCTTATGTGCGTTTTGATTTTAATGACTATTCTATTCCTCATACCTACGTTCGCCGTGTTCTAACAGTATTGGCAGAACCCCATAAGATTTTTATCTTGCATGGTTCAGACATTATTGCAGAACATGCCCGCAGTTATGATAAAGCAGAACAGATCGAAGATGAGTCACACATTAAAACGTTGATTGCACGTAAAAAAGAGTCACGTCATCATAGCGGTCAAAATCGCCTTACGCATGCTGTACCAACAGGTACACTCTTGCTGGTGCGTGCTGCAGATCGTGGTTATAACCTTCGCACTATCACTTCTACCCTCTTACAATTATTAGAACGTTATGGTGCAGCCGAACTTGAAATAGCCATGGCAGAGGCATTAAAACGGAATGTTCCACATCCTAATGCGATTCGGATGGTTTTGGAAAGGCGCCGAGAAGAACGGGATCTACTTCCACCGATTAATTTAGATTTGCCAGACGATAAACGTGTGCGTGAGCTTGTTATAAAAACACATAAGCTTTGCAGCTACGATCAATTGAAATCACTAACAGAAGGAGAAAATCATGGAAAACAATAGCCTATTATTAACCAGAACAAAAGCATTGCAATTATATGGCATTCTTGCTCACTGGGAAGAAGTCGAGAGAACCCCGTGGATAGAACCTTTAATTGGTTGGGAAGAAACTGAGCGTTCACACCGTAGTCTTCAACGTCGATTGAGCATGGCGCATATTGAGCCTTTTAAATGTTTATCAAAATTTGATTGGACTTGGCCTGAAAAAATTGACCGCGAAGCGATCGAAGAATTAATGCAACTGGACTTTCTTAAAAAAGCAATCAATGTGATATTGTGTGGTCCAAATTCTGCAGGAAAGACAACTATTGCTTCCAATATTGCTTATCAAGCAGTTATCTCTGGGCATACCGTATTATTTACAACCGCTTCGCTTATGCTCAATAATTTAGCCGGTCAGGATGGGGATAATGCATTACGCAAACGCATAAAGTACTATGTAGATCCCGCGCTGCTTGTTATTGATGAAGTTGGCTATTTATCTTATGGGAATCGGCATGCTGATTTATTATTTGAAATCATTTCACGACGTTATGAAAAAAAATCAACGGTGATTACGACGAATAAAGCATTTTCCGAATGGGGTGAAATCTTCACAAATGCTTCTTGTGTTGTCTCTATTATTGATAGATTGGTTCATCACTCTGAAATTATAGACATAAAGGCCAGTTCATATCGCTTGGAAGAAGCAAAAGGAAAAGCTATGCAAAAGAAAGATGCTCGTTCTAAACCTAAGACGGTCATTGGAGAAACAAAATGATAGGAGAATATGAAATGATTACATTACCTGAATTATCTGACGAAGCAGCTTATGAATTAGCAGCATTTTTTAAAAATGTTTCACTGGAACTTAAAAGCCATTACTGGCATCACCTTAAGCGCCATAGTAAAGCGTTAGAAAAAGAGTACCAATCACGTTGGATGGAAGCATTTAGATCATCCTTCGAGAAATAACAATAGAACCCCCTGAGGGTAGCCGTAAGCGGCTATCCTCAGGGGGTCAACAAGCCGCTGACCACCTCATGTGAAACTAATGTGATATCCGGCGCGTTAGCCGACTGGCCATATTCTCAAATTTTATTGAAAAAAAGATAAATTTAATCCATTTAATTCTGCGCCATATTTACGCGCTTTTACTCCGCCGTTAACAAATGGTCGTGATGCAGAAAAAAATTCAGTAAAATGAACTGGTTGCAGCTTTGCTTGTCGGACTCATTATCCTCTCGTTAAATTTTTTCAAACTTATTCAGTACCATTGGTGAAAAAATTTAAATTAATACAAAGATAAAAAAAAGTATTTTTTAAGAACGAAACCTAGATTTACCCCCATTGGTGAAAGCTTTTTCACCTGCTTCTTG
>DATLWY010000023.1:0-12101 GCA_035576045.1 Gammaproteobacteria bacterium
ATAGTACCAAGCTTTTTTTGGTGTTCTAAGTTTTCTTTCTCAGTGAATGCCCGCCCTATATCCGCATGCCAAATGGGGTTCACTCCGGTTCGCCAATCGCCAAGGCTTCCAGCAGTGATGCCATCCCCATAAAGGATATACCAACCTGCTTTGTCCCCTGGTTTCTCAGAAGTTCCAAAACGATGCAGTTGACCATCAATATAAATGGTTTCTGGCGGCTTTAAGCCTGCCAACCGTATTGCCTCGCGAAATTGTGTAATCGTGTCATTCATGATAAGGACTCCAACGCTAATGGTTTAATTAATCTCCTCGATCCTCCGGCCGCTATTTTTTTGCAGCCCGGCTGCGTTCTATTTGAGTCGATAACCAAGCTTCAATTTCATCTTCTATCCAGCCAATAGCCCTGCCGCCTAATGAAATCTGTTTGGGGAATGTGCCCTGTGAAATACGCAAGTAAATGCTTGAACGAGACAAGCCAGTTCGACTCTTGACAGCTGAAAGTCTTAAAATTGCATTCATATAAAGCTCCTAGCCCCATTTGGGAATTGGTTAAACATGCTTTTATTTAAAACCTTATTTTTGGAAAAAAAAATGGCATAAGGGTTATATAGGTTAGCTAAAAAATGGGTAGGTAGGTTAATGAAAACCCCTATAATTATAGAGCGCAATGGGTAGGGTAGGTTTTTTATTTGGTGTGAAATTAATGAGGTATTTTGGGAGGGGGTAGGTAGGTTATTTTGAAGGTGTAACAGGCGCTCCGCCCTCTTTTTGCCAATTACAAATCACTGAGATACGCGTCTTTTCTGAATCTAACAGTCCAGGATAATTTTCTTCAAGCCAGACCCAAAACTGTTGTTTTACGCTGCTGCCCTTTCTCCAGTTTTTACTAACCGCGTCATGTGCTTTAACCGCAATAGCTAGCTCTTTCGAATAAGTGCTTTGTGTCTCATCAAAGCCTTGCCAAACCGAAGCTTCCAATATCTTTATTTTATTTTGAAACATAGCTCTCTCTTTTAAAAGGTCATCCTTTTCTGCATCAGCAGGCATTTTTATATTTTTCATGATCGCTGCTTGTTCTTGTAGATCTGCCGGAATTTCAATGTTCGCACTTGCCGCCCATTCGATGAAAATAAGCGGTAAAACAGGATCAGTTATTTTTTGTGCAGCCTGTGCTCTTAAAACAATATCTCTTAGATCTAAATAATCGCTTGAAACGGTATCAGGCGTATCTAAAAACTGTTTCATTAAATCCCAAGAAGTATATTTTGGATTTAAACCCAGCAGTAATGCGACACCTTCATCTAATGTCCAATATGACATTTTTATCCAATGCGTATAATCTGCAAAATACCTGTCAGCTTGGCGTTTTGCTAATTCTAATTCTGCTCTAGCTATTCCGGCTTTTACAATTTTATTTGTCTTTCCCATAAAACCCTCGCGCAAATAATCCCTATGCTTATCAAGTTAAAATATATTTTATTCGAAGTCAATGAATAACACAATTCAATAAAAAAATCAGAAATGCTCGAAAAAACTAGTAAAAAATAAACAGCAACAAATATTAATTTATTACACTGTGCCTCACTGTGTACTACTGTGTCTCACTGTGCACTACTGTGCATCACTGAAATTACAGTGGCAATAACCAACTTGCACATGAAGAATTTGGAAGACGATATTTATCAGTGACCTTTAAGCAAAAGGTAATCAAAAAATTCAAAAACAGAAATACTCGAGAAAACTAATAAAAAAAGAAACAGTAACAAATACTAATTTATTACATTGTGTCTCACTGTGTACTACTGTGTCTCACTATGCACTACTGCGCATCACTAAGATCACAGTAACGATAAGTGACTTTTACATGAAGATTTGACGGGTGGTGTTTGTCAGCGATTAACCGGTAACCAAAAGGTAATAAAAAAAAATCCAAGAGTGCTCATTAATTCAAGACAAATACTTTTGACCAAGAATGAGCATCTTAACAATTGCTTGTAGCAGCAGAGAATAAATACTAAATCTGCAATTGTGTAATACCAAAATACCACTCGCGCATGAACAGTTATGCACCAAACTTTTAGAGACGGAACATTCGACGGCGTTTAACCTTGAAGGTGATCAAAAATCCGAAGATGATCATCTTGAGAAGGTTGAAAACTTTGAAAAGAATGAGTATCTATGATACTTACAACGTAATTTTCTAATACAGTATGTCAATTGCTATAGGGTAAAACATTCATTCAAAAAACACTTTTTATGACGACTTAAGTTCATCCAAGTAATCTGCCCATTTCTGCATCATCTCTTTGCGCTCAGGCAGATGCGCAGTACGGTTATAAGCTCTTCCATTTGGATCACGAACAGCATGCGCCAATTGATGCTCTATAAAATCAGGACGAAACCCTAGAACCTCATCAAGTATAGTCCTAGCAGACGCTCTAAAACCATGCCCACTTGCGTCTTCTTTTCTGATCCCCATACGTCGCATAGCAGCCAAAATTGCATTATCGCTCATGGGACGATCATTGCTACGTGCACTTGGGAATATATATCGACTATTGCTGGTTAAAGGATGGATTTCTCTAAGAATAGCTAATGCTTGCGTAGAAAGAGGAACGATATGAGGTGTATCTGTTTTAGTAACCGTATAACGCCATTCAGCTTTCTCGAAATCAATATCTGCCCATTCTGCTTTACGCAACTCCCCTGGTCGCACAAATACTAAGGGTGCTAACTTCATTGCACACTGCACTGTCAATGTGCCCTCGTAGCCCTCAATGCTCTTCAATAATGCTCCAAAACGCTTAGGGTCTGTTTCAGCTGCAAGATGTTTACTTTTAAACGAGGTTAATGCCCCTCGCAAATCTTGCGTTGGATCCCTCTCTGCACGTCCGGTTGCAACTGCATAACGAAATATTTGACCACAATTATTCATTACCCGATGCGCAGTTTCAAAAGCCCCGCGGGCTTCAATACGATTTATAACTGCGAGTAGCTGGGGGGGAGTAATTTCAGAGACTATTTTTCCCCCAAGCCATGGAAATATATCACACCCAAGACGATGGATAATTCTTGCTCCATGGCTTTTACCCCATTTCAAAGTATTTTTAACAAACCACTCCCGAGCAACAATTTCAAAACTGTTTTCTACACGATTGACGGTAGCTGCTTTCATTACCTTACGGTGTTCGCCAGGATCAACCCCCTCTGCCAATAGCTTCCGTGTGGCATCTCGACGATCCCGAGCTTCTTTTAACCCGGTCTCAGGAAAAACACCCAAGGACAGCCGTTTTTCTTTTCCATTAAAACGATACTTTAAACGCCACCACTTGCTGCCAGTAGGGGTAACTTCGAGATAAAGACCACGTTCATCAAATAACCGATAGGTTTTATTTGAAGGCTTTGCATTACGAGTTTCTACCATTGTTAAGGTCATTGGGGGCAACTCTCTAAAGATTGTTGTAGTTGCCCCTAATCTTGCCCCCAAGCAGCTAGGATGTCAACGGGCTTTTAGAAACCTTACTGGACAAAGAAATTTCTTATCATATTGATTTTTTTAAGTTTTTATACTTTATTGGATATTGTGAAACATAATAGTGGCGGAGCGGACGGGACTCGAACCCGCGACCCTCGGCGTGACAGGCCGATATTCTAACCAACTGAACTACCGCTCCAAAACAACTTTGATGGATGTTGAGGGGCTCAAACCCTCAATGTTCGTCTGTAAAAGAGCAAACAAACACCGAATGGCATTGTACTGTAATGCGACAGCTTGTACAAGCATGCCGCCCTAACCTTTTGATTAATTTGTCTTTCTAATGACCCTTGATTGGAAGTGAGTCCGTAGAATGCTGCAGGTAGGGTTAATGTGAAGTACAATAGGTCTATGGTCCCATCTTTTTATTTATTAAGAGAGGTCATAATGACGAATATTAATTGGATAGCAGAAATTTTCGATACAATATTTAGCTTGTCTGGTCAATATGGCCGATGGCTCAACGCACGAGGGTACAAAATCAGTTTTATTGTTTGGACGATTTGTACAATTTATTGGGCAATAAGAGACTTTAGGCTTGGATTATATTCTCAATCCATATTCTGCGTGTTCTCCATAGCTGTAAATATATACGGTTATTTTAATTGGAAAGCGATGCGCATTTCCCCAGATCAAAATAAAAAAATTATTATTCAGAAAAACGAGGCTATTCAGTCATCTTTGAACGCTGCTAACGCTGCACCGCAATCTTCCGGCAACACCGAATAATCAAGCCAGAAAGAAAGCCAACAAGCTTTGGCTTACCTTCGCTTTACAGGAAAATTTTCGCAAAAATTCCCACAAGAGAGTTTAAAACAAAGTGTAGTACCTAAAGAACCAATGCCGGTAGTTCCAGCTGTAGAACCGGTGTCGACAGACAAGCTCAAGGATGTAACGCCAAAACGAAAAGCCCCAGACAAGCCTCATCCATGGACAGAGAACGAAGACTGCTATAAGCCTACAGTAAGGCCAATGCTGGACTTACAACGGAATCTTTGCTATTCAAGATTCTTTGATATAACAAAAATCCCTTATTTTACTGGTGGGTGCTGAGGGGCTCGAACCCCCGACATTCGCCTTGTAAGGGCGACGCTCTACCAACTGAGCTAAGCACCCTAATTCACTCTAATAACCTAAGCTGCTTCCTTCTTCTTCGCATTTACAGCGTCTTTTAACGCTTTCCCTGCTTTAAAACCAACGACCATGGCTTCAGGTATCTGTAAATCCCCACCGGTTCTCGGATTACGTCCTACACGCGCAGGTCGCTTCTTAACGGTAAATATGCCAAACCCTGCTATGGCAACTTGTTCGCCTGCAGCCATGGTTTCTGCCACTACATTTAAAAACGCATCTACAACAGATGCCGCTTTGCTCTTAGACAAGTCTTCGGCGGAGCTTAGAGCATCAACTAACTGGCCTTTGTTCATAAATGTCCCCTTCATCATTAAAAAATAGAATGCGGTGGGACTACCATCACATTAATCTGGAAGTTTTATACCAACTTTAGGCCCTAACCGTCAAATTTATTTAAATTTTAGTGGTGAGTAGTCGTACCGGGATCTCCCCCGGGAGGCACTTGCTCTTTAATAACAGATATAACGGGCAAACTATTTGGAGGAATAGCTGATTTTAAACTACCGGAGGTAGGCGAGCGCGTCAATGCTAAATCTAACACTTCATCTATCCAATGAACGGCGTGAATCGTCATCCCTTCATAAACTTCCTTTGCTATTTCTGCTAATTCAGGTTTATTTTCATCTGGAATAATCACGTTTTGTATACCAGCTCGTCTGGCAGCTAACAGCTTTTCTTTTAACCCACCAATGGGCAGGACTTGTCCGCGGAGCGTAATTTCCCCTGTCATGGCTACATCTTTACGTACCGGAATACCGGTGAACACCGAAACTAACGCGGTACACATTGCAATCCCCGCACTTGGCCCATCTTTGGGCGTTGCGCCTTCGGGAACGTGTACATGAATATCATGGTTTTCATAAAAATCATCAGGGATACCCAATGCGCTAGCACGGCTTCTCACCACCGTTATTGCAGCTTGAATAGATTCTTTCATAACATCACCTAGCTTACCGGTGCGTACCACTTCTTTCCCTTTTCCAGGAACGGCCATCGCCTCAATGGTAAGCAATTCTCCCCCTACCTCTGTCCATGCAAGGCCTGTGACTTGTCCGATTTGATCTTCCACTTCTGCTTGTCCGAAACGATAACGCCTAACCCCTAAGTAATGTTCTAATTGATCGACATCGATTATCATTTCTTTTACAGATTTTGATAATAAGAGATCTTTCACAACTTTACGACAAATCTTCGAGATTTCTCGCTCTAAACTACGAACACCTGCTTCACGCGTATAATAGCGAATAATATCAATGATAGCCTCATCTGTTATCTTTAATTCCTTGGGCTTCAATCCATTAGCTATCATCTCTTTAGGGATCAGATATTGTTCTGCAATATGAAGCTTTTCATCTTCGATATAGCCGGACAATCGTATCACTTCCATACGGTCTAAAAGGGGTAATGGAATATTCAGTGAATTTGCGGTTGCCACGAACATCACATCAGATAAATCATAATCAACTTCTAAATAGTGATCATTAAAAGCGTGGTTTTGTTCAGGATCTAAAACTTCTAATAACGCCGAGGCGGGATCGCCTCGAAAATCCATCGCCATTTTGTCGATTTCATCCAATAAAAATAAAGGGTTTTTAACTTTAACCTTTGCCAATTTTTGAAGAATTTTACCCGGTAATGCCCCAATATAGGTGCGTCGATGTCCTCGGATCTCTGCCTCATCTCTAACGCCACCTAAAGACATTCGAACAAATTTTCGTCCCGTTGCGCGTGCCAACGATTGTCCTAAAGAAGTTTTACCGACCCCGGGGGGACCGACTAAACACAACAAAGGCCCCTTCATTTTTGGTACACGGAGTTGCACTGCCAAATATTCTAAACACCGTTCTTTAACTTTTTCTAGACCATAATGATCTTTGTTTAAAATGGCTTCTGCACGCAACAAACTTCCCCGAATTTTAGTCCGGTGCTTCCAAGGAACTGCAAGCATCCAATCGATATAATTTCGAGAAACATTCGCTTCTGCTGCAAGTGGAGACATCATTTTCAATTTTTCAACTTCCTTAAGAGCCTCCGCTTTGGCTTCTTTAGGCATCCCTGCAGCTTCAATTTTATCAAGCAATTCTTTAATATCACTCTTCCCGCCGCTTTCGTCACCTAAATCGCCCAGTTCTTTTTCAATCGCTTTCTTTTTTTCATTTAAATAATATTCACGTTGATTTTTTTCAATCTGACGCTTTACAGTACCACTGATCTTTTTTTCCATCTGCATAAGCTCTACTTCAGACTCTATCATTTGTATGAGCTCAAGAATGCGATCTTTAAAATTTAATATTTCGAGAATTTTTTGTTTGTCTTGTATTTTAAGCGGCAGATGTGCTGCTATTGTATCCACAAGTCTCACGGGGTTTTCTATTCCCGTCAGAGACATGATAACTTCTGATGAAAACTTGTTGCTGGCTTTGACATATTGATCAAAGTTAGACAACAAAGAACGAATCAAGGCTTCTATTTCTTGATTTTCTACAGAAACAACGGGAATTGATTCAACATTGGCTAAAAAGAAAGGTTCTGTGTGTACGAATTCAACCAGTCGCCCACGCTCAAGTCCTTCTACTAACACCTTAATAGTGCCATCAGGTAATTTCAATAATTGCAATATATTCGCGATGGTTCCAATAGCATATAAACTCTTTTCGGTTGGGGAATCATCAACAGCTTCTTTTTGAGCAGTTAATAAAATATGTCGCGATTTTTCAACGGCGGCTTCAAGCGCTTCAATGGATTTTTTTCTGCCCACGAACAAAGGAATAACCATATGTGGATAAACAACTACATCTCTTAATGGCAATACCGACATGACTGTTAACTCGCTCATATATCCCTCTATTCGTTGGCTTGTCGAACCGGCTTACTCGTATTTTCAAAAATTAACAATGGCTCTGAATCGCCATTCACCACGGATTCATCAATAACCACTTTTGAAACATCTTCAAGAGACGGCAGGTCATACATCGTATCTAGTAGAACATGTTCCAAAATAGAACGTAATCCTCTTGCGCCAGTCTTCCTTTCCATCGCTTTTTGAGCCACTTTTTTAAGTGCGGCCTCTCTAAATTCAATTTCTATCCCTTCCATTTCGAAGAGTTTATGATACTGCTTTGTTAACGCATTCTTAGGCTCTGTTAAAATTTTAACTAATGCATTTTCATCTAATTCTTCCAGCGTTGCGACAATCGGTAATCGACCTACAAATTCTGGAATAAGACCATATTTAATTAAATCTTCAGGCTCTACCTGCTTTAAGCTATCACTTAAGGTTTTTTGGTCGTCTTTACTCAAAATCTCAGCAGAGAATCCAATACCCCCTTTCTCCGATCGTTGACGAATAATTTTCTCAAGGCCCGAAAATGCGCCGCCACAAATAAATAAAATGCCCGAGGTGTCAACTTGTAAAAATTCTTGCTGCGGGTGCTTTCGCCCCCCTTGTGGTGGAACAGAAGCAATCGTGCCTTCTATTAGCTTTAATAAAGCTTGTTGAACACCTTCACCCGAAACATCACGTGTAATCGATGGATTTTCTGATTTGCGCGAAATTTTATCGATTTCGTCAATATAGACAATCCCTGTTTGCGCTTTTTCAACATTATACTCACATTTTTGCAGTAACTTTTGAATAATATTTTCAACATCTTCACCCACATATCCAGCTTCTGTTAATGTAGTCGCATCCGCTATCGTAAAAGGCACATCCAAAAGACGCGCTAACGTCTCTGCTAACAGCGTTTTACCGCTACCCGTTGGCCCTATTAACAAAATATTACTTTTATTCAACTCCACGTCATCTTCTTTTAATTTTAATCCGGATTGTAACCGCTTATAGTGATTATAAACGGCAACAGCAAGTACCTTTTTGGCATGAGTTTGTCCGATAACATATTGATCCAGAATACGATTAATTTCTTTAGGCGTCGGAAGTTTCGTCGTAACCGTCGGCCCTTGTTTTTCTTCTATTTCTTCACGAATAATGTCATTACACAATTCCACACATTCATCGCAAATGAAAACAGATGGGCCGGCAATAAGCTTTCTAACTTCGTTTTGGCTTTTGCCGCAAAATGAGCAATAGAGTAATTTCCCATCATTTCGACCACTTTGCTTGTCACCCATGCGATACCTCACTTAAAAGAGCGTTATTGTCTAAGATAAGGGCGCCAAATACACTTTTCAAGGGATCATAAAATGAGCCCCAAAAGCGCTAATGTTTCAGGATCATCTTTCTGTAATCACTGCATCAATAAGACCGTATTCACTCGCCTCTTCGGGCCCCATAAAATTATCTCTGTCAGTATCTTTTTCGAGACGTTCCAAATTTTGACCTGTGTGCTTAGCCAGTATTTTATTCAGCGTATGCCTTACTCTTAAAATTTCTTTAGTATGAATTTCTATATCAGTTGCCTGCCCCTGAAATCCACCCAAAGGCTGATGAATCATAATGCGCGAATTTGGTAGAGATCGCCGCTTGGTTTTTGCGCCGCTTGCTAAAAGCAGCGCACCCATACTACAGGCTTGCCCTATGCAAAGCGTGCTGATATCGGGTTTCACAAACTGCATGGTGTCATAAATTGCCATCCCCGCAGTTACAGCTCCGCCCGGTGAATTAATATACAAGTAAATGTCTTTATCTGGGTTTTCGGATTCTAGAAAGAGCATTTGGGCAATCACCAAATTGGCTGAGTAGTCTTCTACAGGGCCTACTAAAAAAATGACACGTTCTTTTAGCAATCTTGAATAGATATCATAGGCTCGTTCTCCGCGAGCGGACTGTTCTACGACCATGGGTACCAATCCTGTTGCCTTAATATCTGCCATTTGCAATCCCCTACGCTAGATTAAATAAAGCCTCAACCGTGATAGGTTTAGGAATCAAAGATGCCTGCCCTAAAATCAAATCTACTGCTTGTTCAACTAACACAGAATTTTGAATTCCAGAAAGCAGCTCTTTAGATTCATAATACATCTTTTCTATGAATTCTGCGTTGCCAAAAGACTCCGCCACCTCAGAAATTTTCTGACGAACCTTTGCATTATCCAATGTTAATTTTTCTAACTTAATTATTTTTTGCAAAATGAGACTTAAGGCAAGACGTCGTTTAGCCTCATCCTCTAATCCCTGATGGTGACAGCTTTCTTGTGCCTGGTTGCCATTTCTTCGATGCAAATCTTCATGCAATGCGGAAATTTCTGTTTCTAATAATACTTTAGGCAAGGGTAAGTCAACTAACGTTAATATTTGAGATAAAACGCTTTTTTTTATGGTCTCTTGAACAGCGTGCGCGACTTGTTTTTCGAGATTCTCGCGAATTTTCGCGCGAATGGCTGATAAATCAGATCCGCTGGCACCAATTTTATTCGCAAATGTTTCATCCAAATCGACTAAGTGCTGTTCACTAATCTCTTTCACTTGAATGCTAAAGTGCACAGGCTGACCTGCCAATTTTTCGATACGCCATTCTTTTGGAAAATGAAGCTCGCATTCTCGTGTCTCACCCGTTACTGCACCTAGCAATCCAGATTCAAAGCCTTCAATAAAAACGTTCCTACCCAATTCTACAGAGACATCTTTACCGCCATTATTTTCATACGGTTTACCCTGTAATGTACTGGTATAATCCACCAATAATTTATCCCCCGTCTGTGCGGCTCTTGTCACAACTGTCCACGTTGCCATTTGATTACGCAAATTTAAAATCGCTTTATCCACATCGGCTTCGGTAATTTCAACCTCATATTTTTCAACTTGAATTGTTTTAAAATCAGGTAAATTAATTTCTGGATATACTTCAAAGCGCACAACGTATGTAATATCTTTATCCGCTTCCGCCATATTCTTAACTTCTTCGATTTCTGGACGACCCGCAGGATCTAGCGCATTTTCGAGGAGCGCGTTCGGCAATGTGGTTTCGATAATTTTACTGATGGCTTCGTTGCGAATTTGCGCACCAAATTTCTCTTGGATCATTTTTGCAGGAATTTTTCCCTGTCGGAAACCCGCAATTTTTCCATTTTGTTGCACTGATTTAGTCTGTTTAACTATTTCTAACTGAACACGATCCGCAGGAACCGTAACAGTTACCCGACGTCCTATAGAACTCGTATTTTCAACAGAAACCTGCATACATCAACCCCTCTAAGTTTACGCTAACGGCTGGTGACTAAAAATGGTGTCGATTTGGTGCGAAAGGAGAGACTCGAACTCTCACGGGTTTCCCCACTGGAACCTAAATCCAGGGCGTCTACCAATTCCGCCACTTTCGCCCGTGTAAGCGAAGCATTCTACCAGATTTAGGCTTGAATGAAAACTGAGGCTGTAGGATGAGTCTTAAGACAGGCAACCCGAAAGCTGGTGAACCGTGTTGCGATCGAACCAATGACCCGCAGATTAAGATGCAAAATCTCTAAAATTAAGTGCTTGATTTATAACAATTTTTAGTGGCCAGGTGCCCGTTACAAATGCCTGACCGTGCACAACGATTCACAGCCCAGTCGCGCAAAAATCGCGCAAGGTTTTTCGGGGATTTAAGCATACTTTACTGAAAGGTTTCGCAATTTTTTGCCCATCCGCCTTACCTCATCAGCATTTTAAAACTGTCTGATTGAAAGTTGCGTTTTTTCTCGAGTTTGCCAAATTATTAAAATTTATGAGTGTTTCAAAAATTCCTATACCTGTGATCACTGTAGTTAGCGAGATACTAGCCATCTTTCACACTCATAAGCAGTTAACTATGCTATTCTTGAAAAATGGAGCACCAGAAGAAATCCCATACGGTAGCAAAGGAGACAGATGTAATGTTTTTGGTTAAGACGTTGTAATGCCAATTTAGAAATTGATCCGCTGAATATACTCGGTAAAGCCTTAGAACATGTCATGGACATAGATTGTGAGTATGATAACCGTGAGAGCAAGATGCACTCGATTATCAGAGAAAAAGAATTAATAATATTCTCTCGAAGTATGGCTTAACCTACCATAGCGGAGGGCAGATATTAGGAGCGATATCGAGTCTTTCTACAAAAACGTTGAATAATATCCTTAAAAACAAAGATTTGGCAGGTGTGGAGCAAGAGTTTAAAAGAGCACTACACACTGTAGAATCAGATGATAGAAAAATTAAAGATTCCGATAAAATTTATTTGAAAGATATACTTAATAAACTGAAAGAAGAATTTACAAAAAATAAATTTGATATGAACAAGAGTCCACTTAAAATTCTATTTAATGATAATCCAAAGATAAAATCACTTATTGCTTAAATGAAAAATTCAATAATGCCGAGTCTGTCCATTAATTTGTGTAAATAATCATTACCCAAATTACCTAACACGATCAACAACTCTATCGCCAAACTCAATAATAAACCAATTCATCGCTCCATGCCAGTTCTGAATTGGCATAGTCCATTTTTTGGATATA
>DATLWY010000024.1:0-13209 GCA_035576045.1 Gammaproteobacteria bacterium
GCTTATTCTGCCAATATTCTATTGTTTGCGCTATCAAAGCCCCCGACTGATCCACAGATAACGAATCGACAATTGCCGATGCGATCGCCAACGCTTCCGCCTGTTGCTGCAAAACGCTATACCCTGCACTGCTTTCTATCAGCAATTTGCCCGTTCCCATTATCCCAAACGATAATATCACCAGCGCAATTAAAACTTCTATCAGCGAAAAAGCGGATTGTTTTTTCAAAAGTGGCGTTTGGCTAGTATCAATTTTCATGGTGTTTTTATAACATAAACCAAAGAGATAAAACCAATTGGGCCGACCCCATTGCCTCTTGACAAACCCGACAAGCCCTCTATAGGATATCGTTCATTGTGAGGTAATTATGTCGAATTATACAAACGTACCTGCCGAAATTACGCTGATGTTTCAACTGAAAGGTGGACTTTACCCTTTAACCGCCCTTCAACTGATTGGCACCAATCTTTTGGCTTTCGAAGAACAACTTATCGCTAAAATTGAGCAAGCTCCCAAATTTTTTTACAACGCTCCCGTTGTAATTGATCTCCAAAAACTGACTAAACCCGATGCACACATCGATTATCAGCAGCTCGTTGGCATTTTGCGCAGTAAAAAATTGATCCCTATCGGTATCAAAGGTGGCACCACAGAACAGCAAGCTGCGGCAACACTTGTTGGACTACCTATCTTGCAGGACTCGAGCAGAAATTCAGCTAAGACAGAAACGACAGAGGACCCTTCATCTAGCCTAGCAGGAAAATTGCCAACATCCGCAGAAGCGCTGCCCGCCGCTGATCAAGAGACAGACGCTGAAATACGCGGTAGCAATACAAAGCTGATTACCGAACCCGTACGATCCGGGCAACAAATTTATGCACGAGGGGGTGATTTAATCGTATTGGCACCCGTAAGTCATGGCGCAGAATTGCTGGCAGATGGTCATATTCACATTTATGGCCCACTTCGAGGTCGTGCATTAGCTGGCGTTACAGGCGATGAAACAGCGCGCATATTTTGCCAATATCTAGAAGCTGAGCTTATTTCTATCGCAGGACAATATAAAATCAGCGAAGATATCGAACAATCAGTTTGGCGTATGGCAACCTACATCTCTTTAAAAGAGGATCGCTTGCACATTCGGCCACTTTAATATATATAGAGTCTTTACAGAAATTAAAAAATATCTTCGGAAGGATTTTATGCTGACAAATGAAACCCGCTTACAAAAGTCTGGAAAAGTAATCGTAGTTACTTCCGGGAAAGGGGGGGTTGGTAAAACAACTACCAGCGCGGCTATCGCTGCAGAATTAGCCAACAGAGGGTTTAAAACGGTTGTTATCGACTTTGATATCGGGCTTCGAAATTTAGATCTGATTATGGGATGCGAAAGACGGGTTATTTTTGATTTTGTAAATGTTATCCAGGGAGATGCTAATCTTAATCAAGCGCTTATTAAAGATAAACGTTCCGATAACTTATATACCCTGCCCGCTTCACAAACCCGTGATAAAGACGCACTCACCAAAGAAGGCGTTGAGCAAATATTATCGCTTTTACGTCAAGAATTTGATTTTATTATTTGTGATTCTCCTGCAGGCATAGAGCGCGGCGCTTTAATGGCATTGTACTTTGCAGACGAGGCCGTCGTAGTCACCAACCCTGAGGTTTCTTCTGTACGCGACTCTGACCGTATTATCGGCGTCCTTAACAGTCGAACACTACGCGCAGAGCAAGGTTTGGAAGTTAAGAAACATTTATTGTTAACACGATACGCAGAAAGCCGCGTCCAAAAAGGCGAGATGTTGAGCGTACAGGATGTGCAAGAAATCTTAGCTATCCCTTTGCTCGGTATTATTCCAGAATCCAAAGCGGTGCTTAATGCATCGAACAATGGGGTACCTGTTACATTAGGATCCCCCAGTGATGCTAAGGTTGCTTATCAAAAGGCAGTCGCATGTCTTTTGGGTGAAGTGAGCCAACCTGCAAAAGGCTGGAAGTCAAAACTCTTAGGGGGCTTACGCCTATTTAGGAGTCCAGCATGATTAGCCTCTTCAGAAAATTGTTAAATCAAATTGGGCTGGGTCGGCATTCGGCCAAAACAGCGCGAGAACGATTACAAATCGTTGTATCTCATCAACGGGCAGAAGAAGGTGGCGGCGATGTAGACTTTCTTCCCCGCCTGCGTAATGAATTGCTGAGTGTTATTTGCAAATATGTGAAAATCGACCCCGAACAAGTGAATGTTCAATTGCAACGTACCGAAAATTGCTCTGTATTAGAATTGAATATTGCTTTGCCAAATTCGAATCAGCCTTTAGAGATGGGTTTTAAAATCACTCAATAATCGCTTTTCTCGCATCGAGAATTAATTGCGAGTAAGGGCGAACCACATAGATAGGCCCGCCCCTACCTGAAAACCACCCCTACCCATAGTCAAATCCTGAAAAATGCGATTTTTGAGAAAGATGTTATGAGGTTTTTTGAAAATGTTAGCTGACGAATCATCTGTAAGGACGAGCCTACGTGTCCACCCTGATAATTTGTATAAAAATTGTACAATTGCTATTTCACCCCGAAATCTCAACCCTATAACACTTTTTCCACCTGGTTATCCACAGCCTATCCCAAACAACCGTGGATAAGTATTAGCGCCGCTCTTTAAAAAAGCAACGTAACAATTCACCGCATGCTTCACCTAACACGTTGCTTTCAGAAATCACCCGATGATTCAGACGTCCATCTTGCAATAAATTTAGCACACTGCCTGCTGCGCCCGTTTTGGGATCAGGTGCGCCAAATACCAATCGCTTAATACGCGCATGTACCATTGCCCCTGCGCACATAGCACACGGCTCTAAAGTGACATAAAGCGTGGTGTTCAAAAGGCGATAGTTATTGATACGCGCAGCACCTTGGCGCAACGCCAACATTTCTGCGTGTGCGGTGGGATCTGAAGTACCAATGGGTTGATTCCAACCTTCACCGATAATTTCATTGTCCAAGACTAATATGGCACCTACAGGCACTTCGCCAACTGCCTCTGCTTTCTCAGCAAGAGACAAGGCATATGCCATCCAATGCTCCTCTGTATGATTCAAAATTATCTCTCCATAAGGGCGGGTGAAGGTGTAGAATAATAACACTTATGCTAACACCCACAAAAACCGTATTAACAGTCTCTGAATTAAACCAATCGACACAACGGCTGCTAGAGGAATGCTTTCCCGCTATTTGGGTTGAAGGGGAAATATCTAACCTAGTAAGACCGACTTCGGGTCATATTTATTTTAGTTTGAAAGATCCTAAAGCGCAGATCCGATGCGCCATGTTTAGGCTAAAATCCCAGCGCGTGGACTTTGAACTCCGAAATGGCCTCTTGATACAAGTGCTTGCCAAAGTCAGTCTGTATCCCGATCGCGGTGATTACCAACTGATTGTCGATCGTATCGAAATGGCAGGCGATGGGTTACTCAAAAAAACCTACGAAGAACTGGTGGTAAAATTAACCAAAGAGGGGCTTTTTGAAGAACGCTGGAAAAAACCCCTCCCCCTAATCCCCCAACAAATTGGTGTGATTACCTCTCCAACCGGTGCTGCCATTCGGGATATTCTGTCTGTATTGAAACGACGTTTTCCGCGTATCCCGGTTATTATTTACCCAACAAAAGTACAAGGTGCTGAGGCAATGCTGGAAATTGTTCGGGCAATTACGCTTGCGAATCAACATCAAGCCGCTAACGTATTAATTTTGGCAAGAGGCGGCGGAAGCCTAGAAGATCTGTGGCCTTTTAATGAAGAAAAAGTTGCAAGAGCCATCTTTGACAGCCAAATTCCCATCGTTACCGGAATCGGTCACGAAATTGATTTCACCATTGCCGATTTTGTTGCCGATCAAAGAGCGCCCACCCCTTCTGCTGCTGCCGAATTGGTGGTGCCGGATCAATATGCTTTTTTACAACAGCTAACCGCCTTAGAAAATCGTCTAATAAACGAAATCACAAAATATTGTCAGCGCTTAGCACAGCATTTGGATTGGTTAATCAAACAAATTCGACATCCGGGTCAACAGGTTGCAAATCAATTGCAAACACTTTCTGTGCTGATTGCTCGATTAAAGAACACGATGCAGCAAGTTCTTAAAACTAAAGATCTTGCCCTTAAAAATGCTATGCGCGCATTAGAAACGGTGAGCCCACTGGCAACGCTCAATCGAGGATATGCAATTCTTTCTTTGGCAGATAGTAATCATGTTGTGCGATCGATTCGAGAAGTGAAACATGGAGATAAGGTGCAGATTAAATTACAAGATGGAATTTTGAAAGCGGAAGTTTCATAAATCCCTCTCCTATCAACAGGAGAGGGAAATCTGATAGCTTGGTTCATGCAGCATCTGTCGGGGCGGATCATTGTGTCCGCCCTTATACTGTTATTTAAACCGGATCTGAGCCCGTAGCCCGATAATATCTAGATTACGATGCGCTTGATCGTTTGCTGGATGAATTGAGGCGCGAATGTAATTCATAGACAACCGAACATTCTGATTCAAGAACCAGTTTAATCCGAGCGTTACATCATGCTGAGATCCACCACGTACGTTTTTGTCGTTTAGATCAACATAATCGTATCGCGCAGCGGCTTCAATTGCCCCATATTCAGAGCATGGCTTAACCGAACCAAATTGGCCATCACGAACATCATATTCATGATACTCGCCCGTTAACATGTATCGCGTTTGGATATTCCAACCGTTAAACTGTAGATTACCTTGCGACACGTTAACAATACTACCATCAGCTTGTCTAAATTGCTGCGTACCCTTACGATTCACAAAAGCGGTCGTATACTCACCCTCTAGCATGAAGGGACCAATTTGCCGTGCTGCATCAATGTTAAACATGCGAACATTATTTGTTTGAATGGGTACTTCGGTCCCGGAGATAACACTCTGTGGATTTCCGGAGTTTGTATTAACCACGCTATTCATAGCCGTTGCATTTCTAATTTTGGCGCCAGGGGATGCAAAGAACGCAACACCAGCGCTCTCCTTATTTGTAGGTACCGCATCTACGAGTTTACGATATGCGCCCGAAACACCAAAATGCCAAACATCGCCTTCTTCATGTACCGGCGCGACTGTTGCACGAACCGTTCCTTTCCAACGATCACGCATACTCGGAACTTCATTGGTTGCGCTTTGATCGGATTTCATCGCGGTAAAGGTAATCCCTGCAGAATCCGACCAGAAATCGGTCATAAAACCGATACCGTCACCTGGGTAGAAAGTAGTAGCCACTAAACTTCTTTCCAGAAAAGGATTCCATGTACCGCTATTAGCGTTATCTAGACCAAACCAGTTACCCGACAGGCGTCCAAAATAAATCTGGTTATTCTCTGCAAGTCCCGAATAAGAAATCCATGTATCCCCAAACATATTGCGATTGTTAGCGTTTAATCCCAACGATATATTGTATGTCCAATCCTGAGCAAGCCCACCTTCAAAATACAAATCTGCTGTACGAATGTAACCGCCACTCGGATAATTATTTCCTTTATCACGATAACTGCCCATAAAAAGCGTTTCGTCAAATCGAAGTAAGCCGCTTAATTTAAACCAATAATCGGCACAATTTTCATTAATATAAGAAAGACCACCGGTAGAATTAAGAAGCCACCCTTTTCCTAACTCGAAGCCTTCTCCATTATTTGTGAGAGCCGAGTCCGCAAAAACACTGCTGCTCGTAGCAATACCTAATACGACCAACCCGCTTGCTAACGTCTTCGTTATCCTAGAGTACTTCCGCTTCATTTAATCCTGCCTCCTAATCGTTGGCTTAACCTAACTTATACATAGCGCATTGTTTAGATGCATCGCAAAATAAGACATTACCACAACTCGTATGGCGCTTGCTACTGCTAGCACCGCTAACCCGCAATAATTGTCAAGTAGTAAATTCTTTCTTACACTCAATATAAGCTATTCGGTTTCATGGCTGCTTGGCTATGGGTTAAACAGGTTTTTAGTTTTCTAACGCATTGGAGTGTAATATGTCCACAAACACTAAACCATTCTCAGTTTCCTTTGTACTTTACTTTATTGTATTGCTGGGACTCGTTTATATGTTTCATACGGAGCTCTTTGTAACCGGTATTCGTTTGTATGTCGCAACCACTCATAATCCAAAAGCAGAGCAGTTACTCGGTGATTATTACCAAAATAGCGCTCAATTAAATAATGAATTGGCTAAAAGCTTTTACACAAGCTCCATGAAAAAATATAAAGAGCAGCTCCCTACAACCCCAAGCGAACAACAAGCAGGCATTAAATTCAAAATTGGTCAAATGTATTTATGCGGAAAAGGGATAGATCCCAGTGCCACAGAGGCCAAACAGTGGTTTGATGAAGCCTTGGTTTTGGCCAACGACTCAAAGGCTAAATCACCAGGAACGTTAATAAACGAAATCAAGCAAGGACTCTCTTTCGCAAATTCAGACGGCATTCATAAAGGCACTATGATTCCGCCTTGCCATTTGCAATCAGAAATGGAATTCTTTAATACGCTAAAGCCATAAAATATACAGGTTGAAGGGCGGAGACAGGAGTCCGCCCCTACTCTTCTAATTTCAATCGCTCGAAATACTTTTCATAAAGCGGCGCTGCCTCACCAACATCCGTTTGAAATTGTCCTTTCTTTAAAGTTTCCGCATCGGGATATAAAATGGGATTTGTTCTAACCTTCAGAGGTAACAGTTCTTTGGCGGCACGGTTAGGCGTAGAAAAACCGCTCTCTAACGCAATCTTTTTTGCTATTTCAGGACGTAAAACGAAATCAATAAAAAGATGTGCATTTGCCACATGTTTAGCCTCGACAGGAATCGCGATACTGTCTAAGGTAATAACAAAGCCTTCCTTCGGATAAATAAACCGCAAGTATGAATTTTGTGCTGAAGCTAAAAAAATATCGCCATTTAACCCCATCCCTATTGTAATATCTTCGTCTAAATAGATTGATCGTTGAGCATCCATATTAAACAGTTTAACATTGGGCATTAAAGCTTTTAATTTTTCAAACGCCGCTTTAATATGATCGGGATCTTGATCATTTACCGAATAACCCAAGGCGATTAAGGCCATCGAAAAGCACTCTCGGGTATCGTCGATCAAAAGCAATTGATTTTTATAGCGTGGTAACCAGAAATCCTGCCAAGTATTGACGCTCTTCTCTGCCTGATATCGTATATTATATGCAATGCCTGTTCCGTTCCATAAATAAGGAATACTATATTCATTGTCGGGATCGTGTTCTTTACTTAAAAAAGCAGGGTTAATGTTCCGATAATGTGCGAGTTTCGAATGATCGATTTTTTGAATTAATGCCTGCTTACGCATACGGCTAATAAAATAACTTGAAGGCATAATAATGTCGTATCCGGAATCTGGATTTGCCTTTAATTTCGCGTATAAAACTTCGTTGTTTACATAGGTTGCAACATTTACGTGAATGCCGGTTTCTGTCTCAAACTGGCTAATCACCGCGTCTGACAAATAACCCGCCCACGTATAGATATTTAATACATTATCAGCTGCGAATGTTGTGTTGAATGGACATAATAAAACGGAAAGCAAAACTAACGATATAAGATTCTTAAATAGCATCGTTGTTTTTTCCCAAAGTTAATTGATAAACTAAAACAATCACTAATGTTAAGCCAAACATAACCGAACATAAGGCGTTAATTTCAGGTTTTATGCCCACGCGAACCATTGAGAAAATTTTGAGTGGTAAAATATCAAATTCTGGCCCCGTCACAAAAAAACTGATAATGACATCATCCATTGACAGTGTAAAACTCAATAGCCAACCTGCACAAATAGCAGGCCACAATAACGGTATTAGAATGCGTCTAAAAATAGTGCCTTCCGTTGCGCCCAGATCTTTAGCGGCCTCAAATAAGTTTTTGTCTTGTCCTGTTAACCGTGAATAAACCGTCACTGTTACAAACGGGATACAGAAGGTAATGTGCGATAGTAACAGTGTCCAAAATCCGAGAGACATTTTTAAGGTCGAAAAAAGAATCAATAATGAAATTCCCGTCACAATGTCCGGCGAAATAATTAAGATAAAAATAAGACCATGGATTAATTTTTTGCCAAAAAATTGGTATCGATACAGACTAACGGCTGCTAAAGTGCCAATACCCGTCGCACCCGTTGCCGCTAAAAAACCCACTAATAAAGAATGCAGCGCAACAATTTGCAGATCAGTATTCTGCATTAAGCTTTCATACCAACGAAAAGTAAATCCCTGCCAAAGTAATGAAAAAGAAGAATCATTAAATGAGTAGACAATTAACACCAGAATAGGCATATATAAAAAGAGGTAAATGGCTAACAAATAAGCTACTTTGCTAATTCTGTTCATATGCGTATTCATGACGATGCTGATGGTAAAAACGCCAATAGACAAATAAAACCATTCCCATTAACAGGGTAAGCGCAACGCTAATCGTCGCCCCCATTGGCCAATCGCGAGCCCCTAAAAATTGATTTTGAATAATATTCCCAATCAATATGGTCTTAGCCCCTCCCAGCAGATCAGGAATGTAGAATAAAGTCATGGCGGGTAACAAAACTAAAATACACCCCGCTAAAATACCTGGTAGTGTTAAAGGCAATAGCACTCTAAAAAAAATCTGATATTTTCTCGCGCCTAAATCACGCGCTGCATCAATCAAACGAAAATCTAATTTTTCAATACTGGCATATAATGGCAAAATCATTAAAGGTAATAATGTATAAATCAGGCCAATTAAAGTTGCTGACTGCGTATATAAAAATTGCATCGGCACTTTAATCATTCCTACCCATATTAAAAAACTATTCAAAATACCATGCGTTTTTAAGATCATTACAATTGCATAACTGCGGATAAGCGAGCTTGTCCAAAAAGGAATAATGACTAATAATAATAAGAAACCTTTGTATCGATCGGGCATCCGTGCCAATAAATAGCTAAAGGGGTAACCCAGTATTAGACAACCTAACGTACACGTCCCGGCAAGTAATCCCGAACGCAAAAAAACTCGCAGATAATTCAGATCCAACAAGCGAAAATAATTATGCAAGGTAGGCTGTAGACGCACCAGCTCACTGTCTCCTTGCACTAATAGACTGGTAGCAAACAAAAGAAAGCTGGGTATTAAAACAAAAATGCCCAACCACATCCACACTAAGGTCGTGGAAAATGTTCTAAAGCGCGTATTATGCTTCATCCGCTAATATAACTTCCCAGCCGGTATGCCAATAGACCCAAACGGACTCTCCAGGTCTAAAATCCAATTTTTCATCATCCTCATTAAAAAATTGTGTGGTCAGTATCTGAGTGCCCGTCTTTAATTTTAATATTAAATCTACCGTAGAACCTTTATAAATCACTTGCTGTACTAAAGCCGAATACATGTTCTTAGGATCTTGAACTTCAGTTAATCCCCACACTTCGAGATCTTCAGGTCGCAATAACGTATAGAGGGTTTGATTAGCTGTAAAATTTTTCGTATTTTTGAGCTTAAACTGTTTTTCTTCAATCTCAACTTCAATGAATTCTGAATCCGCTCGATGAACAGTGGTTTTAAAAATATTCACTTCACCGACAAATTGCGCAACATGCAAATTTCGAGGTTCTTCATACACTTCGCGGGGTGTTCCCACTTGTTCTATCAGCCCATGATTCATCACAACAACCCGATCGGCCGTTGAAAGGGCTTCTTCTTGATCATGCGTGACTAAAATAAAGGTGATCCCTAATTGCGCTTGCAACTGCTTTAATTCCATTTGCATCGTTTTTCGTAAACGATAATCTAAAGAACTTAAGGGCTCATCGAGTAACAGTACCATCGGTTGATTAACAACCGCTCGTGCGATGGCAATACGCTGCTGTTGGCCACCACTTAATTGATGTGGTTTACGTGTTACTAAATGCGTCAACTTTACCATTCGTAAAGCTTCTGTTACCCGATGCTGGATTTCTTCTTTAGGTAAATGTTTACAACGTAAACCAAAGGCGACATTATCAAAAACATTCAAGTGTGGAAAAAGTGCGTAACTCTGAAATACAGTGTTAACATGGCGAAGATGGGGCGGAAGATTTGAAACATCTTTTCCATTCATTAAAATGGAACCATTACTGGGGGTTTCAAAGCCAGAAATAAGGCGCAATAATGTTGTTTTACCGCATCCCGAGGGTCCCAAAATACTTAAAAATTCGCTATTTTTTACATCAAGTTGAATATCTTGCAACACAGGATGATCTTGGTAATATTTTGAGACACCCTTTAATTCAATAATATTTGTGTTCAAAGCCGTTATAATGGATCTTTAAATAACTTAACTTTTGCCGCTTGTGATACTTGGCTTGCATAAAGCGCATATTCCAATTGGCTTGAAAATTCTGCCAGACCTTGTTTATACGAAGCCTGTACATCTGGAGCTAATGCAGACCAATCACCATCGACGACTTTATTTAAAGCCAAAACCAAATAATCACCATTTGGCAAAGAAAATCCGTTCAGGGGAGGTTTTTCAGACTGGGTATTGTCGGGGATTTGAAAAGCAGCCACAACAACCTCGCGATTCGGATCTGCCGCTGAGCGAATAACTTTCGATTTGACCGTCCAATTGAGTTTTTGTTGCCGTGCGAGATCAAGAGGATTTTCACCCTTTTGGATTTTTTTTAAAATCCCTTCACCAATCGATTTTGCCTGTTCCCTTGTGCCTTCACCGATTAAACGATCCGCGATCTTTGCTCGAGCCTCAACAAGTGTTTCTTGAACAGATGGTTGATGCTCTTTTACACGAATAATTACAGTTGCATCATCTGATATTTTAATCGGTTCACTATTATGTTTTTCTTTTAAAAACGTTTCACTAAAAGCCACTTTAACGACTTCTGGGTTGCTGGCAATGCCAGCGCCCCCCTCACGACCAAAAGGAACACTCACTTCTTTCTTTAAACCCAATTGTTTCGCAATCGGATCTAATGTAGATTGTTCAAATCCCGATTTGACCAATATTTCTGCTTTTTCTGCAAACAAAGCTTCGGCTCTTTCGCGTTTCAACTGCGCTTCCGCCAGCGTTTTTACTGCCTTTAAAGGCCGAACTTCTGTATTTTTATGTTCAATTAATTGGATCAAATGGTACCCGAATTGTGTCTGAACAGGACCGCCAATGCTACCAGCTTTTGTTAATTCAAAAGCAACTTTTTCAAATTCTGGCACCATTTGTCCGCGCACAAACCAGCCCAAATCTCCGCCATTTTTGGCTGATCCCAGATCATTCGATGCCATTGTCGCTATTTTAGAAAAATCAGCACCCTGCTTTAATTCTACTAAAATTGCTTCAATTTTAGCCTTGGCTTTTGCGTCTAGAGCAGCGTCCCCTTTAGGCGCCGAAATTAATATATGTCTCGCATGCACACGTTCAGGAGAAGTAAAAGCCGTTTGGTGCGCTTCATAAAAAGCTAATATCTCTTCTTCTGAAAGTTTCACATTTTCAGCCAATTTTGAAAGGGAAAGTTCAACGTATTCTAAAACAACTTGTTCTGGCTTAACCAAACTCGCTTTATGTTGATCATAATACGATTTAATTTGATCATCCGAAATTGTAATATCTTTTTTGTATTGATTTGCTGAAAGAATCATATACCCAAAATCACGTTTTTGATCAACCAAGCCCACTATATTTTTTAATTCCATCGGCGTTATAAAACTTGACTGATTAATGCCTTGTTCTAATTGGCCAAGTAGAAAATCTTGTCCTAATTCCTGTCTAAAACCAACTTCTGTGTAATTTGCTTCCGCTAAAGTTTTTAAATACTGTTCTTTAGAAAACTGGCCATCTACTTGAAAAGCCGGAATGCTCACTAAAAGTTCTGCAACCTGTTCATCTCCTACACGAAACCCGAGTGTTTTGACTTCTTTTATAAGGGCAAGCCGTCGTATCAACTGTGTTAGGATTTGATTTTTTAAGATTTTTGGCTCAACTTGATTGCCATACTGTGCCGAAACCCTTTTGTAAATATTATCCACAGATTGCCAGGAAATTTTTTGATCACCGATCTTTGCAGCGGTAGTATTATCCCCTCTTTGCAAAAAATAATCGCCTAATCCAAAGAAAGCAAATGCTACGCCAACGAATAATACAATTATCCAAGCAATGGTGCCCTGTGCTTTTGCACGTAGTATTTGTAGCATAAATCCCTCACCTTATAAAGGATGGCGGAGCGGACGGGAGCCATATAGTGATGACAACTCTTTGAATTTCAAGTAATTTATTTTTTATAAATTTACTTGTTGCCCCCAAAGTTGCCCCCTGTTGAAAAAATTTTTCTCAACTATAGCACGCCACCCACCCAGCCCGGCAAAAATCTAACCGGCTTGAGCCTTGAGATGGATATGCTACAAGAATTCAATGCTGAATGCACCATTTAAATCGCCTAGTTTTTATGAGTTAGTTAAAATGTAGATATGAATACCTTAGCAAGGTGTCTGAAAAGTCAGAACAAGGGAACTTACGAACACAGTTATTTTTGTAAATACTATTAAGCGAGTCTATGATGATGAGTCCGGCTTGTCAAACTATAGTGCGTTGATTTCATTTAATTTTTTGCCGCGTTTTGGCCACTACAATTGGTGCGTTCTGTCTAGCCATGCCGCATGAAAACACGTAAATCTTACGAAACGTTTATACAGCCTTCGATCTCTCTTGGCAAAACTGCCTGATAAATAGGGCCTAACAGAAGATACCTGAATTTTTAACTTTGTAAAGTTATAGCCCCTTGACGCCTAAAAGTTGCGAGTTCCGACTCCTGCTTAGCTAAACGTTCTTCCAACTGTTTGCACTCCTGCCGCTGCCGCTCTTCCATCGCTTTCATGTGATTCTGCATCCACGTGAATTGCTTCTCTGGAGGAATCTCTTCATTGGCTGCTTCAATTGAAAATCCTATATTGCTGAAGTTCCCTAGCTCAACGCCGAGTTTTGTATTCTTTGCAGAAACACCGCTCATATGTCTCTTTTGCCAAGCAACCGCAGAAAACGCAATCTCTTCCGCTGCATGTTCAATTTCTTGAGGAGTCGCTTCCGCTTTAAGATAGCGGGTACAACTTCCAAAAAAACCTTTACGTTTTGGAAGACTTTGCTGGCGCGTCTGGTT
>DATLWY010000025.1:0-33513 GCA_035576045.1 Gammaproteobacteria bacterium
TTATAGTTTGAGTTGAGTCTCAATTATTGGGCGTAGTCGCTCAAGACGAACATACTGGGGGAAGTGATGTATAATTTTTTAAATGAAAGCGAGATCGAAGAGCTCCGCAAGATATGCGCGGTATTACATAGTTGCCGAGAGTATTTTGTAGAGACAGTGGCATCAAATGAAAGAAGACTGAAATTTTTTGATGCTTTTTTGCAAGATCCGACGGCCGCAAATTCTAGAAAAGCATTATTTGAGCTGCATCCCGATAAAGCTGAATTTTTTGGCGCGGAGGCCTATTTTAAGAGTGCAAGTGCATATAACACTTTAGAACCGGATAAACAAAAAATAGTTCAAGCGGCAATGCAAAATTTGATCACTAAAGAAACTCCTGCGGACTATGTTGAAATTATTCAAACACTTGACCTAAACGATCCAACATTTTTGGCATTAGCTGTTAGCGAAATAGCGCTTAGTGAAGATCAACGTGCAGAGGCTCGGGAAGTAGCACAAGCAGACGCAGAGAGTCGTGAAGCGAAAAGAAAGGAACAACAAGAAGCAAATAAAGAGCAAGAAGCGCAACAAAAAAAAGAAACTAAACAAGAAAGAGGAGAAAGAATAAAGCGCGAAAAAGAAGAAGGAGAAAAGGCAAGGTTAGAAAAAGAAGAAAAAAATGCGTTAGATCGTATTATGAAAAACGTGAAGGATCCGGACAAGCAATACCGGTCAGCCGCGCTACTGTGTCATTTAAAAACAAACGCTATAATTAACGGTTTTTCTGACGAGGTTAATAATTTTTGGGAGGATCCAACAAACCAAGATTACTATAATAGTATGCTCAAAAAACTAAATCCCATCGAAGGGCAACGGCTTCCTGGTTATACAGCCTATATAGAAGCTATGGATTTTTATAAAGAGATAAGAACGGCTCAACAAAAATCGAAAAGTAGAGCAGATTTAGAGATGCTGGCAGATACGAGGGATTTTTTGTATAACATAGAAAACCGGTTTGGCCTTAGTTATCGACCGCCGGAGGGTTATCAGTCCCTTGGTATCATAGCAAAGGATGCAATAAATGACGCTGAAAAAAATCTCAAAATTTTAGATGTTGCTAATAAACCAAAAGAAATTGAACCGATATATGCATTGCTTTGTAACCTTCATAAAACCGCGCAGCGTGACCTTGATACGCAAAGAGCTTTTGACAGATTCTGGATTGATCCGATGAGTGAGGAATCTGTTGAAATTATAAGAACGCTAATAAAATCAAATGCCCCCGATCAAGAGTTTGTCTATGAAAAAGCAATAAATTATTATAAAGAACTCGTCTCTATCATTAACGGATTACGTGCTCAAGAAGAACTATCCAACGAAGAAAAAATAACTTTAAAAAATCTCGAAGAAGTACAAAAAACAGTTCAGAGTTATGCTTGTGATAGCCTTGAAGCAGAAACAGATTCGGGTTTTACTTTATTAAGCGTGCTTAATACAACGATAGAAGAAGCAATCAAAATAAATGAAAAAATAAAAGAACAAGAAGAAAAGGAAAATATAGAATTAAACCCAATTCTTCACGCAGTTGATACTCCAGAGGCACGTTACGAAGCGACGGCATTACTCTGGTATTTGCCAAAAACCATGGAATGCATCGACTTTAAAGAGGATTTCGATAATTTTTTAAAAGATCCTATGAGCGAAGCAAATTATAAAAAATTAATTGATAAGATCAACCCCAATGGAAAACCAATAAATGATGCCGTCACAGGTTATATGAGAGCGATGGATTTCTATAAAAATCTCACGAAGGCTACAAATCTCTTAGAAACTAGAAAAGCAAATGGCAGACTTTCTTTTTTTGAGAAATTCAAGCTATTACCGCTTCTAAGAGAACACAAAGCAAGGATAAGTGCACGCGTTAACATGCCTGATAATTTTGACTTTTATGGCCAAACAATCATGGACAAAGCGATAGAAGCGATACAGAAACAAAAAAAATTAGATATGCCACAAGATATGCAACAACGTAAGGAAGAAGAAAGGCTAGAACCAGAAGGAGTGGAAGAAGAAAGGCTAGAACCAGAAAGAGTGGAAGAAGAAAGGCTAGAACCAGAAAAAGCGGAAGAAGAAAGGTTAGAACCAGAAAAAGCGGAAGAAGAAAGGTTAGCACAAAAAGCAGCTATGCAAGAAAAACTAGCGCAATATTCTAGCAAAGGATCTGAGCCTGTAGCGCAAGCACCAGAAGAGGTTAAGCCAGCAGAAAAACACAATGCGGACGTGGAAGCATTAGGAGAAACGCCGCCAATACAGCCGCCCAAAATACCAACACCAGCACAATTACCAATAGAGCCGCCAGTGCAAGCATCGCCAGAGCCATTAGTAAAACCACCAATAAAGCTACCTGTAGCACCAATAGAGCCGCCAGTACAACTATCAGTGATAGAACAAAGGCTTTTGGATACGTTAATCACTCTAAAAAAGGACAATAAAAAATACCTAAACACATATGCTAAGCATGGAAAAGGGGGAACGAAAAAGGCGACAGGGGGTGTTCGTGGTTTCACCGCAAATACGAAACAAAAATATGAGAATGCAAAAGCATTGAATGAACTTTTAAAAATAGAGATTGCTAAGCCTAAAGTAGATGAAACGACTATTCTACTTTTGTTAAAAAGCCAACAAGAGTCAGATAAAAAGGCGAGAGGGAAAATATTCAGCAAAGAAGGAAAAATGGTCGAAAACTTAAAGAAAGCTGAAGATGATTTGAAGCACCCCAAGCCGAAAAAATAAACCCTCCCCCGCCTGCTGGTCAATAGAAAGTAGTGCACTTAAAAAACTGAAGCAGTGAATGGTTGCCGTTGCTGCTCAAGTTTAAGAAGCTTCTATTGCTTTAGGCTGATCTTTAAGCTGATTGACACTTGTTAAAGTCAGTCCTTTTAATATATTCAATGCCTCATGTAGTTGATAATCGGTATACAACAGATCAGTTGCTGCAGGCTCTTTGGCTGACGATGTTTTCTCGCTCAAATTTTCTTTGTTCTTGTTGGTATCTTTGTTCTTATCTTTAGTTTCTACCTTAATTTTTTGTTCTATTTTTTGATCTATCTTCTGATCTATCTTTTGATCAATGCTTTTTTCATCCTCTTTTGCATTGCCATTTTCAAGATGCCTTTGTAAGTCCGCTTCGCGAAACAGTAATGTGTTGAGATCATTTTTTTCTGGCGCGGGGATTTTCAAATTTTGTACTAATATATCGGGCACAATGCCAGTTGCTTGTATAGAACGCCCTGCAGGCGTGTAATATAAAGCGGTTGTTAATTTAAGGCCGCGATTGTCTTTTAGTGGCAATACGGTTTGTACCGTGCCTTTGCCCCAAGTTTGGTCGCCAACGATGACGGCGCGATGATAATCTTGTAAGGCGCCTGCAACAATTTCAGCAGCAGAAGCAGAACCTCGATTAACCAGCACAACGATTGGAGCGCCATTCAAGAGATCTCCTGCATGTGCTTTTTCTTTTATTTGCGAACCCGGAATACGCCCTTTTGCATAAACGATAACATTATCATATTGTTTTAATTTATCGCGATCGAGAAAAGTATCTGCAATTTGTACAGCCGTGTCTAACACGCCCCCTGGATTATTACGGAGATCCAGTATAATGCCTTTTAATTTTCCGCCATTATTCTTTTTGAGTGCTTGCAGCGAACGCGTTAATTCATCACCAGAATTACTTTGAAACTGTGAAACACGTACATATCCAAGGTTATCATCTAACATTTTGGTGCGCACACTTTGTACGCTGATAGTGTCTCGCACAACGGTGATGACAAGGGGTTTATTTTCACCTTGTCGAAGAATGGTTAAAACAATTTTACTGCCTTTTTCGCCGCGCATTTTTTCAATGGCTTCTTGAGCCGTTAACCCTTTAACTGCCGTGTCATCCAGTTTAATAATCAGATCACCCGATTGGATCCCTGCGCGTTGTGCTGGCGTATCATCAATCGGGCTAATGACGCGGATAAATCCATCTTCCGGAAGAACTTCAACACCTAATCCCCCAAATTTGCCGCTAGTGCTCGCTTTTAAATCGGAAAATTCATCCATGCTAAAATAATTAGAATGGGGATCAAGTCCTGCCAACATGCCACGCATGGCGTTTTCAAATAAGACTTCATCAGAGACGGGCTTAACGTAATATTCTTTAATATATTCTATGACTTTGGTAAATCGTTGGAGATCGGCAATAGGCAGTTTTTCGTCTTTGCGGGACTCTTCTCCGCATACAGTTAGCGGCATCAGGATCAAAGCGGATCCGATCAGACTTGCTTTTAGAAATGTCATCGTTTTTTCTGGTCTGAATTGCATAACCAATTTCTCCATTTGGGATCAGGACGCGCTTGTTAAATAAGTTTGTTGAATAGGTTTCTTCATCCTTTCCGGGCTTCAGCTGAACTTTGAAGAAAGTATAATCTGCTTTCTTAGAAACTGCTGTCTTTGAATCTTAATAATAACAGGATCTTACTATTTTCTCCCTGGCAAGTCGAGCGTCATTATCACGCTTCCCGTCATCTCTATGGGTTTCAGTTGCCCTAATAGGCTGATAATCGTCGGGGCTATATCCGATAAGGTGCCTTGTTCAAGGTTAATCCTGGCAGGGCGGCCGATATAAAGGAAAGGTACTCGTGCCAGGGTGTGGGCTGTGTGGGGCTGATGGTTGATTTCATCGAACATCATTTCTGCATTTCCATGATCTGACGTGATAATCGCCTCGAAGCCTGTTGCCTTTAGGGCTTCAAGAATTTGGCCTAAGCAGACGTCCAACGCTTCAATGGCACTGACTGTCGCATCAAAATTCCCAGTATGGCCGACCATGTCTGCATTGGCATAATTACAAATGATTACGTCATATTTTTTTTCATGCATGACAGTGATCAATTTTTCTGTTAACTCAAATGCACTCATTTCAGGTGCAAGATCATAAGTCGCGACTTTTTTGGATGGCACTAAAATCCGATCTTCACCTTCAAAAGGCATTTCACGTCCGCCATTAAAAAAGAAAGTAACATGCGCATATTTTTCGGTTTCTGCGATGCGGAGTTGTCGATAATGGTGATTTTGCAAATATTCCCCCAGCGTATTGTTAAGCGGTTGTGGTGGAAAAACAATTTTTGCGGGGATGGTACTGGCGTATTCTGTCAGCGTAACGAATTCGGAAAGTTTTGGCAAAACCCCGCGTTTAAATCTAGAAAAATCCGGTTCTGTTAACGCAATACTTAATTGTCTTGCGCGATCGCTTCTAAAATTCATAAAAATAACAACATCGTTATCTAAAACAAGCGCATGGGGTGTAATCACGGTGGGTTGTACAAACTCATCGGTTTCATTGCGGTTGTAAGCTGCTTCTAATGCCTCGAGCGCAGAATTAAAGGTAAAAGCAGCTTTGTTTTCGGTTAGCAGTTCGTAAACCGTTTTTGTACGCTCCCAGCGCTTATCTCTATCCATTGCGTAGTAACGTCCACTGAGAGATCCGATACGGCAGACTTTTTGTAACGCGACTAAAGAAGCTGCTGCGCTTTTAGGGGGGGTATCTCGACCATCCAAAAATGCATGCATCACAATGTTTAAGGCCCCTTTTTCTTTGGCGAGCTGGATGAGCGCATGAATATGCGACTCATGGCTGTGCACACCGCCAGGCGACAATAATCCCAAAATGTGTAATGTGCGACCGGGCTTTTTTGCTTTTTCTATAGCCTCTATTAATACGGGATTTTGATTAAAACAGCCATTTTCAATTGCCGTTGAAATTCGCATGAGTTCAGACATCAGTACCCGCCCGGCGCCTATCGTTAAATGCCCGACTTCGGAGTTGCCCATTTGATCATCAGGCAGTCCGACCGTCGACCCCGATGCGTCGAGGGTAGTCTGCGGGTATTCTTGCTGTAGTCTATCCCAAATGGGGGTTTTTGCTGCTTTTATGGCATTAAATTTGGGTGATGCATTGCATCCAAACCCGTCTAAGATAATTAATGCGATGGGGTGTGCTGTCATGGGGTCTCTCTATCAGTGTGGGGTTAAAAATGTACTCTGAGTATTCTAGGGAGTTACGCATCGTTTTTATAGGGCTTTATATCATTTAGTGTCACAAACACCTATTTCGAGTATACTCCCTCTTTTGGAGCGTGTGTCGTGATTATTAGATTTAAATTAAGAGTTGGTTGAATATGGAAGAATGGGTTGTCTTTATAACTAATCATTGGATTTTGGCCTCCCTGCTTGGGGTTGTTCTGGCTGCATTTATTATCAATGAAATCATCGGTGGTCATTTCGGATCAAAACAAACCGTTTCAACAGAGCATGCTGTGCAAATGATGAATCATCAAGAAGCAGTTGTGTTTGATGCTCGAACGGAAGCAGAATTTTCGGCAGGACATATTGTTGGCGCAGAGCCATTAACAGAAACCGCGATCGATAAAAAAATGAGTCAATTACAGAAATATCTGAAGAAGCCGATCATTATCGCGACAGCAACGGGGCAAGACACTACAAAAATGATGACTTTATTGCAAGAAAAAGGATTCCTTCACACCTTTATTTTAAGCGGCGGCATGCAAGCTTGGAAATCGGCCGGGATGCCAGTGATAAAATCATGAACAGCAAAGTAAAGCAATGGATGCAACTATGAAAAAAGTCATTATTTACAGCACAGCAATCTGTCCCTATTGCATTCATGCAAAAGAATTATTGGAAAGCGAAGGTATTCCGTTTGAAGAAATTCGCGTCGATTTGGATGTAACCCGCTTCGAAGAAATGAAACGTATCAGTGGACAACGAACGGTGCCACAAATTTTTATAGGTGATCAGCATGTCGGTGGTTTTTCGGATTTAAAAGCCTTGTACGAACGGGGCGAATTGCATGATTCGCTTCGGTAATTTATTTTTTCAAAATATAAAGAGGAAGCATCCATATGTCAAAAAATGCACAACCCCCCGTTAATAAAGAAGCCAATGGACAAGATCTACATAACCCAACAGAAACAACCGCTCCTCTGTTTAATGTGCATAGTATTTATGTCAAAGATCTCTCTTTTGAAGCGCCTCACAGCCCCCAGATCTTTAACACAGAATGGAAGCCTAAAATTGATTTTGATTTGCAAATGGGTTCTCAGATTTTATCCGAACCTGAATCGATTTATGAAGTGGTGTTACATGTCACGGTAACCATCAAGTTAGGCGAAGCCGCAGAAGAAAAACCGGCGTTTTTAATCGATATCCAGCAGGCTGGTGCGTTTAGCGTTCAGAACTTTACACCAGAGGCTACGCAACAATTATTGGCGACAACTTGTGCAACAGTTTTGTTTCCATACGCCCGCGAGACCGTTTCAAATCTCGTCACACGCGGCGGTTTTCCCCAACTTGTGTTACCACCCATCAATTTTGATGCAATGTATGAGCATCATCTTAAAACACGCGATACGTCGGCGGAGCCATCTGTGGCAGAGAGTCATTAATGACAGTCAAAAATAGTTCGATTAAAGATTCGCCCATTGCTGTATTAGGTGCGGGTTCTTGGGGCACTGCGCTTGCCATTACCTTGGCAAAAAACGGGCAAGCTGTGCGCTTATGGGATCGCGATCAGCCGTTATTGACAGAAATATCAACCGCGCGCCGTAATGTCCGATATCTACCCGATGCGCCATTGCCAGATAACATTGTTATCTGTACGACACTTGCGTTAGTCTTAGAGCAGGTAAATGATATTTTGTTGGTTGTTCCCAGTCATGGGTTTACAGAGGCTTTGCAAGGCCTTAAATCCTTTTTAACGCCTGCGCATCGTATTGCCTGGGCGACCAAGGGGCTTGAGCTAGAAACAGGTCATTTTTTACATCAGGTAGCAGAGCGTGAGTTGGGTGGTGATCGATCTTACGCGGTTCTTTCTGGGCCGAGCTTTGCAAAAGAAGTGGCTATCGGATTACCCACCGCAGTAACGGTCGCTTCAAGAAATCAAATTTTTGCCGATGAATTAGCTGTACGTTTTAGTCAAGACAGTTTTGGTGTTTACACGACCGATGACATAATAGGTGTTCAATTGGGTGGCGTGGTCAAAAATGTATTAGCAGTTGCAGTGGGCATTTCAGATGGCGTACAGTTTGGTGCTAATGCAAGAGCGGCGTTAATAACACGCGGTCTCAATGAAATGATGCGCTTAGGCGAAGTTTTAGGCGCACGTCGTGAGACATTGATGGGACTTGCAGGGTGTGGTGATGTTATTTTAACCTGCACGGACAATCAATCACGCAATCGACGTTTTGGATTAGCGTTAGCAGAAGGGTTAACAGAAGCTGAAGCGTTAACGCAGATTGGTCAAGTCGTGGAAGCTGTGTACAATGTGGGTCAGCTTTGTAATTTAGCGAAGCGGGAACAGGTTGAGTTACCTATAGTGGAACAGGTGTTTCGTATTATGAAGCACAGCGTTCCACCAAAGGAAGCGTTGAAGGTGTTATTTCAAAAGGCACCTGAAAGAGAAAGTTTGACAAATGAGTAAGAAGTTGTCTAACCTAATCTTACAGGTTTAATTAAAACTGAAGGGGAGTCGTAAAGATGAAAAATGTAGCTAAAGTTGTCATGGTAAGTTTGGTAATGTTAGGGTTGGTCGGCTGTGGCTGCCACAGAAAATGTGAACCAAAGTGCCATAAAAAGACAGTATGTCACAAAATGGAAAAGGAATATTGTGGAAAATAAGTTATTTCTACGATAGAACTTTTGCATAAGGAAACCCCCCATTATTGGGGGGTTTTTTTTGTTCTTATTTTACATTTGGTGGTTGGTTAAAATAGTTTTAACGAGATAATTGCATTTCGATACTAAGGCAGACATAGCGATCCGCCTCTATAGATGTTGCATAAACAAGGTCATCAAATTTCAAAATCATTCACATTATTTTCGTGCAAATACGATAGGGCTATTTGATCAATATTCACGAACGATTGTTGCAAATACCTGGAATAGGATGTGCGGTAGTATAGGTTTTGATATTTCTGACAATGTTTGGCATGCCAATATCTGTAGGGGCGGACCTATGTATCTACCCTTGTCAAAAAAAGTCAATCAATCCTTACCGGGTACCCATTTGCCTGTTTAGCACCCATTGTTGCGCTAGCCCAATTTACCATATGGCTACCCTCAATAGCACTTTGTATCATCTTTTCTAAGCGCAATAAACTGTCCGAGCCCGCAAACTTTGGTTCCGAGCAAGGTTCATGGGCTTCTAAGTACAAATGGCCTTCGTGCCAACCCACTTTAAAGGGTTCGTGAATAATCCGCACAGCAGTGCCAATGGGCACTTTGTAGAAAAGGTCTTCAATATCTTCTGGCAATAAGCGGACACAACCATGCGTTCCACGCACGCCGATCCCAGAGGGGCGGTTTGTGCCATGAATTAAAAAGGCGCCTGAGCCTAACCCCCTACCGAGATAAAGCGCATAGCGGCCTAACGGGTTTTCAGGCGTGCCCCCCGCTACAATAGGCGGAAGCGGATCGTTATTTTCAATGTGTTCTTGGCGAATAGATGCAGGCGGGTGCCAAGGCGGATCTTTTCGCTTATTGGTGATGGAGGTTGTGCCCAAGGGGGTAGTCCACCCTTTCTTCCCGATCCCCAAGGGGTGGGTTGTTACCTGACGCTTGTCCAGGTGAAAATAATACAGACGCATTTCAGCGAGGTTCAAAACCAAACCAACGCGCGGCACATTGGGTAAGATAAACTGCGTAGGTACGAGTACAATCGCGCCAACGGTCGGTCCCCATGGATCGAGCCGTGGGTTGGCTTCTATCATTTCATAGACCCCAACATCAAAACGTCGACCTATATCTCCTAGAGATTCTCCTCTGCGAACGGTTGTAGTTTGCATTTCGCCCACAATATCGCCGTCATCTGGCAAGTCAAATGTTAAACCTACAGCGGTATTAAAGCTGCCTAGGCCTAACAATAAGGCTATTAATTGAAATATTTTGACTTTTTTTACCATCGGTTTTTATCCAGTTTTTTCCGCGCTTAGTTTAGGTATCGGCCTAAAAGAGTAGGGTCTTGATTATAGCAACCAAAATCTGACCCTTGAGATCGCTTTATCATTTACCTTGCGCTAGTTAGCAGTGATACTACAATGAATAGAGTAGAAAAGGAAGAGGAAACCATCTTGAAATGGAATTTCAGTTGGAAAACACAGAAAACTCAAAAAGAAGGGATGGTGGGTATCTACTTATCTCCAATGGGGGTAGCTATTGTTTACGGGGTTCTCACCGATCCACAACCCCTTATTAAAGCGCATATTTTTGAAGCAGCAGCAGACGCGGATGCACAACAAGCGGTTATCAAAAAATTTGTAACAGATCACGCCTTGCAAGGGGTTCATTGTTCTTATGTACTAGACGTTGGCGAATATAGTTTGAATTTAGTGGAAGCGCCAGAAGTCGCCGCTTTGGAGATTCCGATGGCGATGCGGTGGGTGTTAAGAGATCTCATTAATTTTCCCATTGAAGAAGCGATTATTGATACGTTTGATGTGCCTTTTTCGCGTGCGAAAGACAATGTCAAAATGATTTACGCAGCCGCTATTCGAAAACAACAGGTTCAAAAAATTGAAAACCTCATTAAATCTACAGGACTGGTTTTAAAATTTATTGATATTCCTGAAATGACTTTAAAAAATATATTGATTCGGCATCCACAGAAATTTAAGAGTTGTGCTTTAGTACAGTTGAGCAATAAAGGCAGTAAATTAATTTTATGTCGAGATGAGCAACTTTGCATCGCGCGTGTTTTTGATCTAAAACTCGATGAGCTAGGACAAAATCCAGAGAAAGACGCCAAAACGCTCGAATCGTTGGCATTGGAGTTCCAGCGATCTTTTGATTATATGAACAGTGTTTTCCGACAAAGCATTCAAAATATGATTGTTTTATCGCCAACACCGGTAGATACAGATATCGTTGCAGGGTCACTGAAAGCGAATTTGGGCGCTGAGATTGTTGAACTTAAACTTTCCGAAATCTTTAAGTTTGATAAGCCGCTAGAGATAAACGAAGCGGTAAATTATTTATTCGCTTTAGGCGCTGTGTTGCGAACAGAAGAGAAAGCGGCATGAAGCAGCAAATCAATTTGTACCAAGTAGAAAAACGTAAATGGGTTCTAGATTTAACCTTTCAATATTTGGTTTGGGGGGGACTAGCATTTCTGGGGATATTATTAATCATCACAGCGAATGCTACTTTTAAGAATTTTTCAGTTAAAAGAGAATTAACGCAATTGCAAAAAGAGCAAATGGGGAAATCTAAAGCATTACAAATGATTGCAGGTCAGATACCCGAAGAGCGTACGCGCGAACAATTGGTTAACGAAATTAAAAAATACGAAAGCGAAAAACAGGTAAAGCAGGAAATCCTAAATTTATTAGCAGCAAAGAGTGGCCGCGATAAAGGGTTTTCAAGTTATCTGGAAGCGTTATCTGCCAAAACGTTGCCGGGGTTATGGTTTACCAAATTGAGCTTTAAAGAAAATAGCAATGTCATTTTGTTAGAAGGTAGTGCTACCAAGCCAGAATATGTGCCAAATTTAATTACGGGATTAAGTAATGACTCTGCATTTTCGGGTAAAAATTTTCAATTGTTTAAAGCATCGCTAAACGAAAAAACAGAACAGATTGATTTTGTATTAGAAACCAAATCGGTAAAACAACCATGAATGCAAAGATCAAAGCGTTAGAAGAAAAATACAATGCGCGTTCATTACGAGAGCGTATTTTAATTGCAGGTGCTATTTTTTCTGTTGTTTATTTTTTTTGGTATAATATCCTGTATAGCTATTTACTAGTGCCAGATGAAGAAGTGTCTAAGAATCTTCGAAGCATCAAGTCACAAATCAGTCAGATAGAAGGGCAAATAGATACGATTTCAGCAGTGGTCGGACGAAATCCAACAGCGGCCTTAATGGCACAATCTAAAAATCTAAAAGCAGACAATGAAGTGTTAAATCAAAAAATTCGCGACCATGTAAAAAAGATGGTTCCACCCACCGAAATGGATGAAATGTTAAATAATATTATTCAAAAAGCTGCTGGCATGACGGTTCTCGGTGTTGAAAATCTAGAAGCCAAACCCTTGTTTGAAACGAAGGATATTAACATAAATGGCAAGAATGCTGGATTTCAAGTGTTTAACCATGGCATTAAATTTCAGTTACAAGGCACTTATTTTGACACGCTTCGCTTTTTAAAAGTGTTAGAACAACAAAAAATGAATGTGATTTGGGATAGTTTTAGCTATGAGGTAACGAAATATCCTAAAGCCAAAATTACACTCGAGTTGAATACCCTTAGTTTAGAGGAAGGATGGATCGGTGTATAAAAATTTCTGTCCGTTATTGTGGAATGTGTACGAGATAACTTTAACTTTTTTCGCTCGCCCAACTCGCTACGCTCAAACATTGGCTTGCTCAAAAGTTAAAGTTATTTCGTGCACATGCCTGTGCTTGTATGGCGCTGCGCTTTATGGCGATGTTATTGCGAGAGATCCGACAGAACCTGTTAGTAGCTTCAGCGAAGCAACGAGCGCGGATGGTAAGGAAAAGGAAAAGAAGGCGATAGCAGGGTATGTGTTGGAAGCCATACTTATATCAGGCGCCGACAAGTTTGCTATTATTAATAACAAGCTCGTTAAAGTGGGTGATACGGTAGGCGCCAGCAAGGTAAAAAAAATCGATTCTTATCATGTGACTTTGGTGGGGGAAACAGGAGAAACCGTGCTAGCGTTATTTGGACCTCCGATTAAAAAACCCGTTAAAGGTCGGGTTAAGGAACCGGCAAAATGAAATATACCAAAGCCATAGCGCCATTTGTAGGCGTCCTGCTTTTAGCAGGGTGCCAATTGCCGCGTGATAAACAAACTGCGACAGGCAAAGCCATGATTGTCGCCTTAGAAGAAGGTTACATTGACAATGCAGCAGTCAATAAAAAAGGTGGAACGCGATCGTTACCCGAAAATGTTAAAATGGCGTTAAGGCCCAGTTTACAGTCTAGCCAACGGATAAGATTACGAGCCCCCGAAAAACAATTTGATTTATTTGCAGAACAAGTGCCCGCCAGAACGTTTTTTTTAAGTTTGGTTGAAAATACAGGCTATAACATTACCATTCATCCAGATGTTGATGGAAAAATTTCCTTACAACTCAAAAGAGTAACCATTCCCGAAGTATTAGATACCATTAGAAATGTTTATGGGTATGATTTTAAGCAAACACCGCAAGGCATAGAAGTGCTGCCAGCCACGCTTCAAACGCGTGCTTTTTCTGTCAATTATTTAGATGTCAATCGTGGTGGAAAATCAGAAACCCAAGTCACTGCAGGCACCTTGAAGTCGTCAGGCGCAGGTGGCGCATCGAACGGCAGCACAACATCGGGGGGAACGACTACAAGCTCAACGGGTTCGAGCGGTTCTTCCCTTACTGTCAATAGCAAGATCACAACCTCTTCAACAACCAATTTTTGGGAAGAATTAAAAATAGCTGTTCAAACAATTATAGGCAATGGCGACGGCAGACAAGTTGCCATCAGCCCGTTATCCAGCTTGATTGTGGTACAAGCGATGCCCAATGAATTAAAACGGGTGGAAGCTTATCTAAAAAGTGCCGATCTTGCTTTAAATCGACAGGTTATTTTAGAAGCCAAAATATTAGAAGTGGAATTGAATGATAGTTTTCAAGCAGGGATTAACTGGTCGTTGGTGAGCGGACGTATAAATTCCACGCAATTTGGGGGTAATGTTATCGCTAAACCGCTGAATGCGGGGGATACTTTTCCAAGCTTAAATTCTAATTTGAGTGGTGGTATGAATATTATCCCAGGACAAGTGACACAAACGGTACCTGCTTCTAGTGCAGGTGTATTTGGTGGCGCTTTTGCGTTATCCATGAATTTTAAAAATCTAAGCAGTTTTATAGAAGTCTTAGGCGCACAAGGAAAAGTCCATGTATTATCAAGTCCACGCGTTTCTACACTCAATAATCAAAAGGCGTTGATTAAAGTGGGATCCGATAAATTTTTTATAACCAATGTTTCTTCAACAACAACCAGCATAGGAACCAATGTACAAGTTTCTCCATCTGTAACATTCGACTCCTTTTTTTCGGGAATTGCATTAGATGTGACTCCCAATATCACGAACGAGGATGAAATCACATTGCATATTCATCCAACCATCAGTGATGTACAAGACGATCTGAAATCTTTTACTTTAGGTAAAGAAACACAATCATACCCATTAGCGAAAAGCAGTGTTCGGGAGTCTGATAGCATGGTAAAAGCCAAAAGTGGCGAGATGGTCGTTATTGGCGGTTTAATGCAAAATCAAAATTCCGAGAAAAAAGAAGGCATTCCGCTTTTAAAAGATCTACCCGTATTTGGTCATCTTTTCAGGCATACTGTCCAAGTCGCCAAAAAAAGTGAGCTTGTCATTTTATTAAAACCTACGGTAGTGCGTAGTGATACGTGGTCTGAAGCGGTAGATAATACCTTAGATCGCTTCCAAAAGATTAACGAGGAGATTGAAAAAGATGATAATAGATTCCATTGTAAAGGACCCCATTGCCGGAAGATTGCAACCGATGATAAAAAATTCGATTGTAAAGAGCCTTGTCGTTAGCCTTGTTTTATTGACTGGTTCGACGGAGGCTTGGACAGTTTCAGAATGGGTAGTGGATTCACCTCAAGATAAACAAAGCGATCAAATTTCGGCGTCAACATCACAACCGTTTGATTTATCTATTGCGCCTATAAAAGCGCCAGAGGCCAAAATATTATCATTGCCTCCACAACACAACACAGCACAATTTGAAAAGCGAGAAACGACATTAACAACAGATGAAGAAGCTTCAGAAGATTATAGACAAGCTTTAAAACACCGAGACAATGGCGAATTTTTACAAGCAGAAAAGCTTTTGAAAACGGCGTTGGCGCAAATGCCAGCACATCATGCCGCTAGGGCAGAACTCGCCACTTTATATATAAAAAGAAATCAATTAGACGAAACCGAAATGCTTTTATCTGAAGGATTCAGATTAGATGAAAACAATCCTGATTTTTTAAGGCTCATGGCAGTCATCTACGATAAGCGGGAAGAGCCCGATAAAGCCTTGGCTTTACTCGTTAAGATAAAAGATAGCCGTAAAGATAAAAATTATGTGGCATTTTTGGGGCATATTTATCAACAAACAGGTCGTTTTGCATTAGCGCGACAGCAATATTATCGCTTATTACAAGAAGAGCCTGAAAACCCCCTGTGGTTGTTAGGCGTGTCGCTCGCCTTAGATGCAGAAGGACAAAAAGAATCGGCATTAGAGGGTTATAGAAAAATTACTTCAGATGGCAGCATGGATCCCCATGTGCTGCAATATGTACAAGAGCGAATCAAGGCGCTTAAAGGGTAGAAAAATGTTAAGCCAATCTGCATTAAGAAAAATAAAGCTCGGCGATATGCTGGTTAACGAAGGCTATATTACAGAAGAGCAGCTTCAAAAGGCATTAATTATTCAAAGAGAACAGCAATCCGGGAAATTGGGTGATATTTTAATAGAGCAGAGTTTCATTACCGAAGCGCTGTTAATGAAGGCGCTTTCTCAACAACTTAATCTTTCTATTATTGATTTAAAACATTATCCCATTAAGCCGGAGATAATTCAAAGATTACCTGAAAGAATAGCGCGTCGTTATCGCATTGCCTTATTAGATATGCTGGAAGATAACTATGTGGTAGGGATGGCAGATCCCACAGACTTAGTGGCTTATGATGAGCTGGTGCGCATTTTAAATAAGCCTTTTAAAATATCGATTGTCAGTGAAGCTGATTTGTTAAGAGTCTTCGATATTGTTTATCGTAAAACAGAAGAAATTAGCTCTTTTGCAGAAGCTTTAAAAGAAGAATTAGTACACGAGGAAGAAAAGTACGAAGAAGTCGAAGTGATTAGTGCGCAAGCGGCACCCGTTGTAAAATTACTAGATTCTATTTTTGAAGATGCCGTACAAACAGGCGCTTCAGATATTCATATAGAACCCGACGAAAAACAACTGCGTATTCGGCAACGAATTGACGGTGTTTTACAAGAACATATTATTCCTGGGAAAGAAATTGTTGCAGCATTAGTGCTCAGAATTAAATTAATTGCCAATATGAACATTTCTGAAAAACGCTTGCCACAAGATGGCCGTTTTAATATTCAGGTTAAGGGTCATAATATTGATGTTCGTGTAGCGGTTATGCCCGTGCATTATGGCGAAGCCGTGGTCTTACGATTATTGGATCAAGCCAAAGGTATCCTTCAACTTGAGCAATTGGGTATGGAACTCAGCATGATGGATAAAGTGCGGCATTTAATCCATAGACCGAATGGCATGATATTGGTAACGGGACCCACTGGGAGCGGCAAAACCACCACGCTTTATGCCATTTTAGCTGAGTTAAATGATCCCCATAAAAAAATTATTACGATTGAAGATCCTGTGGAATATGTCTTACCTCGTATTAATCAAGTGCAGGTCAATCCGCTTATCCATTTAACTTTTGCAGATGTATTAAGAGCTGCAGTTCGGCACGATCCCGATGTCATTATGGTCGGAGAAATGCGAGACGAAGAAACCGTTCATATTGGATTGCGCGCCGCTATGACAGGTCATTTGGTGTTTTCAACCGTGCATACAAACGATGCGATTAGCAGCACCATTCGATTAATTGATATGGGCGCTGAAGGATTTCTGGTTGCAGGGGCATTGCTAGGTGTTTTAGCGCAACGGTTGGTTCGCAAAATTTGCGATGCGTGTATAGAATCCTACACACCCAACGAACACGAGAAAGTCTGGATTAACGGATTTTTAGGCAAGACTGATCACGCATTTTCGTTTAAGCATGGCGTAGGTTGTTCGCGATGTAGCCAAAGCGGCTATCGTGGCCGCACGGGTATTTATGAGTATTTAGAAATCGATTTGTCTTTGGCCGATGCCTTGCGGGCCAATGATACCACTGCGTTTATGCGTATTGCAAAAGGACAATCGGGGTTTAAATCGCTTGCGCATTGCGCATTTGATGAAGCGATTAAAGGCACCACAACATTAGCGGAAGTATTTAGAATTTCGGGCGGATTTGTTTAAATGCCCAGATTCGAATATCAGGGTAGAAGCAAAACTGGCAAAGCAGCCATGGGTGTTATCGATGGCGTCAATGAATCTGCTGTCGCAATAGAATTAATCAGAGGCGGCACTACGCCCATTTCAATTGTGCCCTATGTAGAAAAAACACCTACTTTTTCAAAATTAACGCTTTTTTTTAACTTGGATGCGCCCAGCGCTCAAGACCTCAGTTTTTTAACACGGCAAATGCATTCACTTGTAAAAGCCGGAGTGCCTATCGTTCGTGCGGTGCATGTTGTACAAGAAAGCTGTAAAAATTTTAAATTAAAGGTTGCTTTGGCCGATGTATTGGCAACTTTAGAGGCAGGGCAATCTTTCGGTTCAGCGTTACGAAAACATCCTAATATTTTTCCCACATTAATGACAGCGTTGGTAAATGTGGGTGAAAACACCGGGAGTTTAGAAGAAGTTTTTGGTCAACTCTCCGTTCATTTCGAACGTGATATTCGAACGCGCAATCAGATAAAAGCGGCAATCCGTTATCCGGTTATTGTCATTATTGTCATCTCGCTTGCCATTGTCGTCATTAATATATTCGTCATCCCCGCTTTTGCTAAATTTTTTGGTCAATTTAAAGCAACCTTGCCGTTACCCACACGAATATTAATTGGTGTTTCCGATTTTTTTGTGAACTACTGGGGATTAATGTTGGGGGTATTGCTGGGCATTATCTGTGGAGTAAACGCCTATATTCGTTCCACCAAGGGTCGACGACAATGGGATATCTTAAAACTCAAAATCCCTATGATAGGGGACATTATGAAGCGAGCAATGTTGGCGCGGTTCGCACGGAGTTTTGCATTATCAATGCGTACAGGCGTGCCGCTGCTGGAGTCCATCGGCATGATAGCACGTGCAACCGATAATGTTTATGTTTCTGAGCAGATTTTATTAATGCGTACTTATATTGAACACGGCGAGTCTTTGACGCTATCTGCGGGTAAAAGTGAGATGTTTACGCCTTTAATATTGCAAATGCTAGGCATAGGCGAAGAAACAGGCGAAATCGATAAGCTTTTAGACGAAGTAGCCGACTATTATGAACAAGAGGTCGATTACGATGTGAAGAAGTTGGGAGATGCCATAGAACCTATCTTGATTGTCATGATTAGCGGAATGGTTTTGTTATTAGCGCTTGGCATATTTTTGCCGATGTGGGATATTTGGAAGGTCTCCCTTGGAAAATAGACGGAGGGTGGCTATACTTTTTGTAGATTCAATGTAATGTCATGAGGGGAACCATTGTGCACACCATCGCTTTAGGAAATAAACGCGGATTCACGTTGATAGAATTAGTCATCGTGATTGTCTTAATTGGTATTTTAGCCGCAACGGCGCTGCCGAAATTTGCAAATTTAACAACGCAAGCGCGTACGGCCGCTAATCAAGGGGTTGCTGGAGGGTTGGGTGCTGCAGTGAGCATTGCACATGCGGCTTGGATTGCGCAGGGTGCGAATAAATCAACAATAACCGACACTGGCGCGGGAGGCGAATTAAATGATGTTAGTGTAAATGCAAATGGTTGGCCTGATGGGGGTGCTGGGCTTGACGCGTCAGACATCGGTTGTACGACCGTTTGGACCGCTGTCTTAAATAACCCACCCGCGCTTGGCACAGTTTATACAGTCAGTACTGACGGTAATGTTTGTATCTATACAACTGTGGATACACCATCTGAGAAGATTACTTACAATCTTAAAACAGGTGCGGTCGGCCCTAAAGCATTAGTAGGTAATGAATAGGACTTACCGTTATGACGTAGGCTTTACCATTACCGAACTTGTCATGGTTCTCGTTATCGTGGGGATCATGGCGATCGTTGCAGGACCTAAATTCTTTTCAACCGTTGATTATGATCGGCGTGTATACTACGACGAAGTGTTAAACAGCATCCGTTATGCACGAAAGCTTGCAATAGCAACGAATGCGCATATCCAAGTCAATTTAACTTCTACGAACATTACTTTGCGACGTCGAACCGAAGGCAGTAACTGCACAACAGGAACGACTTTCAGTCCGATTACAGATCCGGCAACGAGAACCAGTGGTTATGTTAAAACCGCACCAGGTTCTGTCACACTTATCTTTTCAACTAATTGGCCCATTTATTTCAATGGTTTAGGGCAAGCGATAAGTGTTAGCGATTGTACTGTTGTTGCTACTGGTACCGTGACGATTGTTAACGGTAATACAGTAACGGTAAGCGGTGAAACAGGATTTGTGCAATGAACATAAATTTTTTAGATAAAAATAGCGGTTTTACACTGGTCGAACTCGTTATTTCCATGACCATTATTAGTATTGCCATTCTAGGAACGCTACTTGCTATTAATACAGCAACCAGGTTTAGCGGCGATCCCTTAATTTCAACACAAGCTATTGCCATTGCAGAAAGTTACATAGAAGAAATCTTGGGAAAAAATTTTCAATCGCCAACAGTACCCGCAGCGGCCGCTGCATGTCCCTCAACCGTATTAACACGTGCAAATTTTAACGACATTTGTAATTATAATGGATTAAACCAGGCACCAACAGATCAAAATGGCAACGCGATTCCAGAGTTAAGCGGTTACACAGTACAAGTAGCGGTGGATAGGCAAACTGCGGCGTTAGGTGCTTTAGTATCGGGAACACAAGTTGTCCGAATTGATGTAACCGTGTCTCATACTTCAATGACAGGGATGACATTCAGTGTTTATAGAACGAATTATTAATGACAAGCAAAAACAAAAAGGCGTAACGCTTATCGAGCTTGTCATTGTAATGGTGCTTGCCGGTATTTTATCTGTCGTAGTTTCTGTTTTTATTGCACAGCCTATTAGTGCATACGCCAGTGTTGCACGTCGTGCATCGCTTGTCGACGCAGCAGAGATGACGCTTCGTCGCATGTCCCGCGATATTCAAAGTGCAGTACCCAATAGCGTGCGTGTTAAAAAGGTTGGGGATCGATCAGCAGTAGAAATGTTGAATATTGTTGAAGGGATGCGTTACCGTGGATCCGTTGCGGGTGCTTATTTGGATTTTATACAACCTATTACAAATTTTCATGTCCTTGGGCGATTTCAGTATGCGCTAGCCAACCCTAGTTGTGCTGCTAATAAGTGTAGATTGGTTGTTTATAACACGGGAGCAAATATTGGGGGTACAGATAATCCTGCGCCGGGAGCAAACGTGTATAGCACTGTTATGGCACCTGCATGTTTGGCGCCTGCCTCAGGATGTAATCCTCCGCCAAACTCCGTTACGATAACGCCCGTAAGCACGACGGTTACATTAACGAATCCTGGCAACGAAGGTAATATTTCAATGAGTCCGGCTGTTCAATTTGCGCTGCCGTCGCCAAGACAGCGCATTGAGATTGTAGACACGCCTGTCACCTATCTTTGTGATCTGAGTAGCAATCAACAACAAATTACGCGGTATGCAAATTATACCATTACGCCTGTGCAACCGATAGATCCAACGATCTTTCCTTTAAAGGATCCCGACGTGACGACGGCAGCACAGTTAACCAGTCATGTGACAGCTTGCAGTTTTATGTATAATCCAGGCACGCCCACACGCAATGGTGTTATTACAATGTCTATTACCTTAACAAGTGGTGGAGAGACGATTACCTTAATGCGGCAAGTGGGGGTCAACAACGTGCCATGAAAAAACAAAAGGGATTTTCGCTCGTTAGCGCCATATTTATTATTGTGATCTTATCGCTCATTGGTAGCTATATTGTCGGTCTCAGTGCGTTAACGAATGCCAGTACCAATCTCTCAGGCCTAGGCGTTAAAGCCTACTATGCCGCCAAAAGTGGATTAGAATGGGGCGCTTATACAGCCACACCGGTTAACTGCCCATTGAGTCCAGCGATGAGTTCAACCACGCTAACCTTTACACAAGGCGGATTATCTGGATTATTAGCAACTGTAACCTGTACTTCTAATTCCTTTACGGAGCATGGAGCAACCTACAGAATTTTTCAGATTAATGCGACCGGTCAATACGGGGAATCTAATAACCCAGATCATGTTTCGCGGCAATTATATATGACGCTTATCGAACCAGGGGTGTAGGAAATTAGATGAAAAAAATAGCATGGACATTAATGGTTTTCATATTACTATTTTTAAATACGCGCGCAGCCGCAACGCAATGTACATCGGCATTTCCGGCAGCTATACAAAGCACGCTGCCCGCAACAGGAAAAGTTACGTTTACGTGCGGCTCTCGTGTTACCTCTAACTCAACACCCACTGATTCATTGCCAACGCCAACACTCACTAATCCCGTCGGTTGTGTCACGAATACTTGTCCCAACGCTAACTGTACGGCGACAGGGGCAACCGTCGGTACAATTAGCCCTGGGGCATTTCAAGCCTCAAGTGGTGCGGGCGGTAATGTTACAGTCAGCACAAATAATACGCAAACCATTGGCGGTAGCGATAACACAACCACCGATTACAATGCGATTTCGGTTAGCCCTCACGCGACACTTAATTTTTCGACCAAACCAAGCGGTAGCACAATTTATCGAATTAACAGTTTGGATCTTAACAATAATTCAACCGTTAACTTTCAAGGGGGAGACTATTGGATCGGCACTTTAACAATATCGGGCGGTCAGGCAAAAAACATTACGACAACAGGGACAACGCGTTTGTTTATTGGTAGTGATGTGGGTTTTTCGACGGGTTTGACTTGGAATACGATGAATACTGCCGATAAATTTTTTATTTACGCATACGGTAATTTTAACATTACCGCTCCTTCTACCATTCGTGCGATTATTTATTCGCAAAAAAATGTTACATTGGGGTCTACAACGCTCACAGGGGCAGTCACTGCTCAAAACATCACATTAAATAATAATTCAACCGTTGCTTATGATGCCGCTGCTGTTAATAATTTGGATTTTGGTTTTGTTTGCTCTCCCACTTCTCAACTTGCAGTAAGCGCACCTGCAACAGGCACTCATTGTCAAGGCATGGCAATAACAGTCGCTGCTCAAAATGCAAATGCACAAACCATCACGAATTATACCGATTCTATTACATTAAATACCCAAACGGGAGCCGGGATGTGGGTTTCCACTTCAGGGGGTGGCGCATTTAGCGACAATGCAAATAATGGGCTTGCAACTTATACTTTTGTAGCGGGTGATAATGGCAGCGCAAGCTTTCAATTAAATTATCCGGCTTCAGGTTCTGCACCCGTAACGATTAAAGCATCCCAAACAAATAATGCCGGTATTTTTGGATTATCAAATTCAATAAATTTTGTGCCTGCAAGCTTGTTGGTTACCGATACGCCGGTATCTAATTTTTCTGATCCACCACCTGCTTTTGCAACACCTCAAACAGCTGGAACAAATTTTACTTTGCATTTAACTGCTTATAATCCTGGCAATTGTGGCGTTGTAACAAGCTATTCGGGGACTAAAAATATTCGATTCTATACAACGTATGTAAATCCAACAACTGGAACAATCAATGCAAAAATTAATGGCGCGACTATTGCAAATAGCGTTGACGCTGTCGCAACCACACAACCTATTACTTTTACAAATGGCATGGCAACGATTACAAATTGTAGTTATGATGATGTCGGAAAATTACAGTTAAATGTTATTGATACCGCAACTAATCCTGCAGGTCCCTCTGGCGCAAGTGGGGATTTTGTCGTTAAACCGGCGAGTTTTACCTTGAATGTACCAAACAATGCAGCATCTCAAACGCAAACCGCAACTGCGTGTTTAGCCAATAATATATTTAAAAAAGCCGGTAATAATTTTACAGTAAATGTTCAAGCACGAAATTCAAGCCAAGGCGTTACGCCCAACTACGGTAACGAAACGCCTAAGCAAGGGATCATGTTAACTTCAGGCGCAATCTATGGTCCAACGAATGCCAGGAATGGCAGCACCGGCGTCGGCGCTATTAGAAATGGCGATGTTATTGAGGCATTTACAAAAATAATATCAGGAGGGGCACCTGCAAACTCAGGTTGGCCTTTACCGTATTTTCAGGGTACAACCTTTTCATTTGATGAAGTCGGGTGTATTAACTTAACAGCAAGTGTATTGGGCGGTAGTTATTTGGATGTCCCTAGTAGCGCTACGGGGAATCTTGTCATTGGGCGATTTACGCCCGATCATTTTGATGCTTCTGGCCTTGATTCCTCTAACAGCCCCCCACAATTTAAAACGGCTTGTAGCAATGAAAGCAGTGGTTTTACGTATTTAGATCAGCCATTTTTGTATGCAAGACAACCTGTTTTAACAGTTACAGCACGGGCGTTAGGGGGTACGATAACACAAAATTATACAGGTAGTTTTTGGAAGCTCTCCAGCAATGGATTTGCTTCGGTTTATAATAAAGCGTATTTTCCTGTGAATCTTGAAGACACGATACCGAGTTTGATTTTATCACCTTTAACGCCGCCACCGCCCACTTTTATTGATGTGGGTGGTGGGGTTGCAATTGCGACAGGCGCAGGGACGGGCACGTTTACCTTTTCAGATGGGGGTGGTTTAAAAATTCAAAGATTAAGTGGAACGCTTGTGCCGCCTTTTACAGTAGAAATTCAACTTCGCGTTGAAACCATTAAGGATGCAGATAATGTTCTTTGTACGGGAACCGGTTGTAGCGCCGGTGGGCTTTCATTTGGTGAGACGACCTTAGGGAATGGTATTGTGTTTTCAGGTGGCGGGGGCGGAAAGCAATTTTATCATGGCAGGTTAGTGTTAATCGATGCGAGTGGCCCAGAGACGTTTCCACTGTTGGTGCCGATGCAAACCCAGTTTTATATCACGGCGGGTGGTTTTATTTTAAATACAATAGACACGGGTAGCAGTGGAAATTGCACAGCTTATCCTTATACAGAGAATGCTAAAAATCTTAATCTCACGACTTCTTCAGGGTTGTCTACTACGGCAACGCTCGCAGGTTCACCGCCTTATTATTTTTCAGGGGGCACGCTTAATGTTTCGTTATCTCCGCCGACAGGTACAACGACAGGTTATGCTGACATCGAAGCGACACTCCAAGCTAATACAGGCGCAAATCTGCCCTGGTTACAATATAACTGGCCTTATGCAGGCTCTGCGGGTATAGACTTTAGGGCTAATCCCAGAGGTCGTGGCACCTTTGGAATCTTTAAAGGTAACGATCGCGTTATTTATCAAAAAGAAATAACTCAGTAACCATTTCTGCCATGAAATTAATCAAAGTTGTGTATCCGTCATCCATTGCTCAATTAAGACAACCGCTGCATAAGCATGCACCTCATTTGCATACGCTTTCACTTTTGAAGGGTGGTGCATAACTTTAACGGGTGCGCGGGTTTTTGCTTCCCAAGTACTTAAACGCTCATCTACAGCGTGTGTTGGAATTTTAAATCGTGTACGCAGCTTATTCATAAAACGCCTTGCGCAAAACGTCATAGGCTGCGTAGTGCCATCTAAATGTAGTGGAATGCCCACAACAAGATTGTCCGGCTGCCATTTTTCCAAAATTCCTTGAATCTCGCTCCAGTTAGGAACGCCATCACGCGCTGTCAGTGTTGCAAGCGGTGTCGCCGTTTGAGTAACCGATTGTCCAATGGCAACGCCAATATGTCGTAAGCCAAAATCAAAGCCAATAATAATTTTTTCGGATTTCTTAGGGGTTTCAGGCATGTCCAATATCACTCGAAAGCCGATCCACATCAACCCCCATTAACGCTGCGGCGGCGCGCCATCGATGTTCAATTGCCATATGAAATAAAATATCAAAATTAGCACATCCATATAACCATGCATTTTGAGACATTTCTTTTTCTAATTGCTGTGCTTCCCAATGCGCAAATCCGAGGGCAATTAATGTATGTGTTGGTCCTTGATTGGCTGAAATCGCTTTCAAAATGTCAGGAGAAGTTGTTAGCGATATTGTGTCGCTAATCTTTAAGGTAGATTCCCATTCGGTATCATGCCCATGTAAAATAAATCCTCGCTCTTTTTGTAGGGGGCCGCCATTAAATACCAAACGACCCGCAATTTCCGGGTGATCTGTTCTTAAACCCATTTGCTCTAAAACGTCGCCTAACCTTAAGTTTAAGAGTGGTTGGTTAATGACAATGCCGATAGCACCCCCTTCAGTATGCTCACAAAGATAGGTTACCGATCGAAAAAAATGGGGATCCATTAAAGAAGGCATCGCAATTAACAAATGATTTTTAAGTGAAGTGAACATATATTAATTATCCTTTTAATTTTTCCATGAGACAGTCTATAATTTTTCCTGCGATATCGATCTCAAATTCCTTTTCCAATTCTTTAACACAGGTTGGGCTTGTGACATTGATTTCGGTCAAATATTCACCAATCACATCAATTCCCACAAAGGTAAGTCCTTTTTCGCGCAATAATGGGCCAATTTGAGAACAAATCCACCAGTCGCGCTCAGTTAATTCTCGGCCTTCTCCGCGGCCCCCTGCGGCTAAATTTCCTCGAAACTCGTTTGCAGCAGGAATTCTTGCAAGCGCATAAGGAATGGGTTCTCCGTCGATTAAGAGTATTCGCTTATCACCCTCAGTTATTTCTGGCACAAATCGTTGTGCCATCACATAAAGCGATTCTTTCTGTGTGAGAAAATCGATAATCATAGTTAGGTTTGGATCGCCCCATTGGCATTTAAAAATATTGTGTCCACCCATGCTGTCTAAAGGTTTAAAAACAACGCATTCATGCGTTTCAACAAAATCTTTTAAGAGGGATTTAGAAGAACTGACAAGTGTTGGTGGCATGCATTGCGGAAACCACGTTGCAAAAAGCTTTTCATTCGCATCTCTTAAACTTTGTGGTTTGTTAACGATTAAGACACCGTTAGATTCAGCATGCTCTAAGATATAAGTCGAATAGAGGTACTGTAGATTGACGGGCGGATCTTTGCGCATTAACAATATGTCGAATTGATCTAGCGGTCTACTGACAGGTGCTTCGAGCGAGTACCAAGGGCTTTTATCAAAATGTAGCTGTAAAGCACGGCAATTTCCCCATGCAATGCCGTATTGTAAAAAAAGAGCGTTGAGTTCCATATAATAAAGCGCAAACCCTCTACGGTCAGCCTCCGCTAAAAGGGCTAATGTTGTGTCCTTTTCAGGGTGAATGGTCTCGAGGGGATCCATAATTACGCCGAGTTGGGGTCTTTCGAGCATTAATAATCCTTAAGATTAAAGGCATGAACCTAAGCTATACTTCTGATGATATCTCAAAATCCAGTAAAGGAAAATCAAAGTCATGGGTTCTTTCGAGACGCTGTTAAATATAGAACAGAATTGTAGGTCGAATGCCGCCAGTATTCCACGACAAATCATAACAGAAAAAGATTGGTTCGGTATTGGCTTTAGGTCAAATAACCTTAATTTTGTTTGTCCAATGGGGTTTGTTTCTGAAGTTTTACGTTGGTCCGAGATAACCCCTGTACCCGCAGGGCAATCCTGGTTTAGAGGGATGACCAATTTACGGGGTCGATTGTTGCCCGTCACTGATTTGCAAGGGTTTGTGACCGGCGCTTCTCACGCGGCAAAACCCTTAAGCCGTATTCTTGTTATCTCATCTGAAAAAGTGGTTTTTGGTTTTGCCGTAGAACACGTGTTGGGTATAGAACGGTTTTTTGGAGAAGAGATAAAACCTGCAAATAGTATTTTAAACATTAAAGAATACTTGCCTTATTTACAAGGTGCTTTCGAGCGAGATCATCAACCTTGGTTTATTTTAAATTTCGAATTAATTACCAAAACATCAGAATTTTACCATATACTTTCTGCAAGAATGGGAACGGCAAACGGATAATATAATATGAATACGAATGATGAAAACGAAACGCTACTGAAAATATTTTTGGAAGAAGCCAAAGATTTATTAGATGCTGTTTCTGCAACTTTACAGGTGTGGTCAAAGGATCTCAATAATAAATCCTGTTTTGCCGATCTAAAGCGTGATCTACATACTTTGAAAGGGGGCGCGCGCATGGTTAATCAACCTGCGTTAAGCTCACTTGCGCACGAGACAGAATCTTTTTGTGAATCTCTTTTAGCGGGCGGTATTCCTGCAGATAGACAAGCGTATGAAAAAGTATGTGCTAATCAAGATCAGATGGTACATATTTTAGAAGGGTTACTTCCACCAAAACCTGTCGCGTCAACGGAAGATTCTGTAAAACCCGAATCTAGTCCCGATACAGTAAACGATATGATTCGGATAAGATCGGATTTATTAGAAAAACTCAATAATCTTTCTATAGAAAGCAATATTACTCGCGTTAATATGGGGCATTATGTCGATAATTTTAATACGCACATTGGTGAAATTGCAAGGCTGACCAAGTCGCTCCAAGAAAAATGTCGTTTAATTCCGAAAAGTGTTGATTTGCATGTGAATTCAGAAATAGTAGGGCTCATTAATCTAAATAAAAATTTGGTACAGGTGCATGGTAATATTGATGCATTATTGTCTCAACAGTCGCGTGTTGAAATGGAATTGCAAGATAGATTGGTTGATACGCGCATGGTGGCTTTTAGCAGTGTTGTACCACGCTTAAGTCGAATTACGCGGCAAATTGCCGCGGAGTTACATAAAAAAGTAGATTTTACAGTATTAGACGTGGAAGGAGAAATAGATAGAACTGTTCTAGAGCATCTTGTGCCTTCTTTAGAACATCTGCTGCGAAATGCATTAGATCATGGTATTGAGTTACCAGAAAAACGACTACTGTCGAATAAGCCAGAAATTGGAAACATTCAATTACGTTTTTTTAGAATGGGGAATGAAGCCTGTATCGAAATTAGCGACAATGGTGCTGGTATAGATCCAGAAGTTATACGCAAAAAAGCGATTAAGCTCGGATTAGTTTCGGAAGAAACTCGCCTCACTACAGATGAAATGATTCGTTATATTATGGAACCTGGTTTTTCGACAAGCGAGGTTATAAGCGAAATATCGGGTCGTGGTGTTGGAATGGATGTCGTCAATACCGTTGTAAAAGGATTGGGGGGAAATCTTGCAATAGAATCTCAGCTCGGCCAAGGCACAAAATTTACGATTCGGCTACCTTTTACAATGTCAGTTAATCGAGCACTATTAGTGGTTGTACAAGGCCAAAATTACGGCATTTTATTGTCGAACATAGAAAGCATTATTTTAATGAATGTTCAAGAGATTAAAGAAGTCTTGAATTTAACAACACCTGTTATTACACATAATGATAAAGTGTATCAGCTAAAATATCTAGGGGATGCGTTGAGCGTCCAAGAGAAACCCATTTTTGTCGATATGCAAGAAAATATGCCCGTTTTACTCTTTAATTTTCTAGATTTTAATGCAGCTTTATTGGTCGATTCTTTAGCAGGTAGTCAGGAAATTGTTGTGCAAACCTTAGGTCCTCAATTTAAATTAATGGATATATTTAGTGGCGGAACGTTGTTGTCGGATGGCAGTGTTGTTATTATTTTAGATGTGTATACAATTGCGGCACGAGCCATAAAAAATGGCAATGAAAAAATGGAGGTGCCTGTGATAACTAAAAAACCGGCTGTTGTTTTGGTTGTCGACGATTCAGTAACCATTCGTACCGTGACTAAAAATTTTTTAGAACGCCATAAATTCATGGTTGTTACCGCTAAAGATGGTTTAGAAGCATTGGAAAAATTAGAACAAATGCGCCCCGACATTATTTTGCTCGATGTAGAAATGCCAAGAATGGATGGCTTTCAGTTTGCAGAAAAAGTTCGCAGTGATGCTCAATATGCAAATATTCCGATTGTAATGATTACATTTTGTGCTGGAGATGAGCAAAAAAGACACGCCGAAGCTCTGGGTATAAAAAAGTTTATGGGTAAACCTTACCAAGAATTAGAATTGTTAGAAACAATTAATGCTTTGTTAGGAAAAACATGATAACAGAAAAAAATGTGAGATTGCCTTGTTTGTTACTGCCTGTTTTGGCACAAACATTGTTGGTACCAACATCTAGCGTTGCAGAAATTATTCCCTATAAAGAATCTGATGTGGAAATCTTGTCAGATGTTCCAGCGTGGTTTCTAGGGATGCTAAGTTGGCGTGGCATCCAAATGCCGATAGCAATTTTAGAGAAAATGGAGCCCTATTTATCTTGGGATGGCATTGTAGGACAGCAGTCGGAATTACATAAACAGTGTTATATAGCGGTTATTAACCGAGTTACAAAAATAAATAGCAATATAGTCGTTCAAAAATTTCGTCAATACCCATTTTTTTCAATTATTGTACAAGGGACGCCTAAACTCATCCGGGTTTCTCATAAATCTTTAAGTATAAGTGATACAGCTAAATTGGCCGACCCTCGATTAATCATGGAAGTTAAGGTTGAAGAGCATGTAGCGTTTGTACCCAATTTAGACAGTGTTTGGAAAATAATAGATACGTTGCCAGCACGCTTACAATGGCTGGGCAAAATTGTTCAAAGAAACGGAGGTTGAAAATGCAAAAAATATCTAGGAAAACATTTAATTTTTTTAGAGACTTTATTAGAGTGCTTTTAGTTGTTCTTATATTTTTCACAATAACTATTTTTTGGAATTTGAACCAGCTGCGTGATTTTTATCAACAATATATAAATCATTCAACCGAATTACGAGTTTTGGCACAAGCAATACCAAAATATTCGAGGGAAGCATTAATAGGCCCGGATCGAGAGGACGCTTTTAGAAACTTAAAAAAATCTGCAAAAGAAATGGATGAAGAACTGAGGATTTTATTTAAAGGTATTACCTTAGATCAGAAAGAGCTTCTTCCGCCGACTAATGAAAAAATTAAATTTGCAGAGTTAAATGCGCTTTCGAGTGCTTGGGAAGCTATAAAGCCCAAAGTAAATATTATTCTTGATAATCAAGAGCTGACATTAAATTTAAGCAAAACCAGCAATAGATTGATTGATAATATCGAGAAAGTTCAAGATCTCTATTGGGGTGTTATTGATGCGTTAGGAAAGGAGAAAACAGACAATAATCAGATAATAATCAAAATAGCGCGCCAGATTAATTTAATAGAGAGAATTGTTGACGAAATGCAAGTTGTTTTAACTGTTGCCAACACACCTGGACTGTTGAAAACTTTTTCTGCAAACACAATCACATTTTTTAAAAATGCAGAAGCAATCGGTGAAGAAATCAAAAATGATGAGCTTGATTCTAATATGTCTGAGATTGAAAAGTATTTGAAATTGGTACATACGGATGTAGAATCTACCAATAAAATTGGCAGCATTACTGAGAAAGGGAATTCAGCAATATTTGATATTTTAAATCAAGGCCCTTTGTTAATGAATCTCTCTAAGAATCTACAAATGGCTTACATTAATTATCCAAAAACAAATACGACGACTGAGCTGTATGCCTATGGTTTAGGTCTTTTGTCGTTTCTAGTTTTAATTTTATCGGTTCAGCTATTCCATAAAGAAAGCGAAAGAAATTTAAAGATGATAGAAGAAAAAAATAAATTAATGCAAACGGAAGTCGAAAAATTATTAAAGGAATTACCTGAAATTGCCAGCGGGAATTCATCACTCAGTGCGTTGGTCAGCTTAAATATTGCGGCGCATCCTACGCAGTTGGCAGAATCCTTTACCTATGCACTGAGCACGATCAGAAAATTAGTTTTTAACATTGGGAAAATGGGAAAAAATGTATCGCTAGCCGCCGGAGATGCGCAAAAAATTACGGAAGAACTTGCCATTTCCAGTGGCAATCAAGCACAAGAAATCAGTGAGGTCACAGCATCGGTGAGCGCTATGGCAAATACGATAGAGCAGGTTTCAGCAAATGCGACAGAATCAGCTTCAGTTGCTTTAGCATCGGTAAAAATTGCAGGAGAGGGCGGTAAGGTTGTCCGTAGCACCATTAGTGGAATGGAACGTATTCAAACCCAAATTCAAGAAACCTCAAATTTTATGCGAAGGCTAAGCGATAGCTCACAAGAAATTGGTGAAATTGTTTCTTTAATTGATGGTATAGCAGATCAAACCAACATTTTATCATTAAATGCCTCTATTCAAGCCGCCATGGCGGGTGAAGCGGGTCGTGGTTTTGCAGTGGTTGCAGATGAAGTGCAGCGCTTGGCAGAAAAGGTGAGTTATGCTACAAAAGAAATCAGTTCGCTTGTTCGTTCTATTCAAACGGATACGACACAAGTGATTGTTGCCATGGATCAAACGAAGGCGCAGGTGTTAGAAGGGGTGACCGCAGCGACGGCTGCGGGCGCTACGCTAGAACAGATAGAAACCGTCTCTAGACATTTATCTGATTTAATTCAGAATATTTCTTTGTCAACGAATGATCAGGTAGCAGTATCGAGTAAAATCTCACACATTATGAATAATATTGAAGCGATTGCACAGAAAACGGCGACAGGATCAATGACAACCGTTGAATTAATTGGAAAACTCTCTCAGTTCGTAACGGATCTTCGAAATTCTGTGGTTGAGCTGTAGAGGGTGCTTAGGGTGCTTCTGGTAAAAATCCACCCGCCTGCATATCCCATAGTTGCGCGTAATGATGCTTTGCGGCAAGCAATTGCTGATGTGTACCATCTTCAATGATTTGACCGCGCTTGAATACTAAAATGCGATCCATATCCGCGAGTGTTGAAAGACGATGTGCCACCACAATCGTAGTGCGGTTGTGCATTAAATACTTAAGGCTTTTTTGAATAAACTTTTCTGTAATCGAATCCAATGAAGAAGTTGCCTCATCTAAAATTAAAATCGGCGCGTCTTTTAATATCGCACGTGCAATTGCGATGCGTTGACGCTGACCACCCGACAGTTTAATGCCACGTTCCCCGACTAAAGTAGCGTATCCATGTTCCATATGCTGAATAAATTCATCGCAATGCGCTTTTTTAGAGGCTGCCATTACCGCTTCATCTGAAGCATCTAGACGACCATATCGGATGTTCTCTATCAAAGAGCGATGAAAAAGCGTGGTATCCTGTGGAATTAAAGCGATCTGATCACGCAGCGAATCTTGTGTTACCTGTTTAATATCTTGGCCATCAATTAAAATACGCCCGCTTTCTATATCAAATAATCTTAAAATAAGATTGACAAAAGTGGTTTTTCCTGACCCGGAATATCCTACTAAACCGACTTTTTGACCTGCATACAGCGTAATCGTTTTATCTCTAAAAAGGTTATGATTTCGGGTGTAGTGGAAAGAAACATTGTCAAATACGATTTCCCCATCTGAGATATGGATAGGTTTGGCATGGGGAACATCAGCAATATCATGTGGTGCTTGTATTAATGTAAGCGCTTCTTTACAAGTGCCCATATCTTCATATACTTTAATTAAATGCATGCCCATGTACCATGCCAAGCCGATTAAGCTAAGGGAAGTCAATATTAAAGCCAGTTCACCGTTTGTTATTAAGTCTTGTTGCCAGGCATAAAGGCCTAAACCAATCATGACAAAAACAAAACCTTGGCTGAGAGCACCTAAAAACAATTTCATAATCGCGTTATAGTGTAATAAGTCATAGGACGTCTTGATTTCTTCATTTTGATAAGTCGAAAGGTAACGCGTCTCATAACGTTTTCTTGCAAACAACCGAATATTCGCGATATTGGAAAAAGCATCTACCAATTTGCCATTTAGCTTTGTGACGGTTGCAGAATGAATGGCAGATTTAAGAGCGCATTTTTTCGTAAAGAAATAGGTGATCAATAAATGTAGCGCAAACCATCCCGCCATAATATAAGAAAAGAGCGGCTTAGCTTGATATAAAAAAACAATATTAATACAAAAGGCTAAAACAACCGGAAAAAAAATAGTGAAAAAAATTGTTAATACATTTAAGATTGAATCAGACATGCGCGAAATTTTACTGCTAATGCTGCCAGAGAATTGATCAGAAAAAAATTGGTGGGAATGCGAAAGACTATATTCAAACATCGCTTTTCGAACATCGGCTTGGAATCGCGGGTAAACGCGAGCAGAAAGAAAATCATACAGTCGAAACCCAAATTCTATCAATAACCAAAGGCAAACCCAAGCAATTAATGTGGTGCTGAGCGCCGAAAAAATAAGCGCCTTGTCATGCGAGAATAAAGTAATTTTGTCGATGATAAGTTTAACAAAATAGGGAAAAGAAGCTTCTTGCACAGCCCATCCGAGATTTCCGTATATCAAAAATAGAAAACGGCTACGCTGCGGTTTAATAAAGCGCCAAAAGAAGCTTGGCAAAGTGTGCGGTAGCGTAGACATCGCATTTCCTGTTGAGGATGAAATAAGGGGTTAGAAA
>DATLWY010000026.1:0-17393 GCA_035576045.1 Gammaproteobacteria bacterium
CATAGTCTTTAAATTCACCGCCAAACTTCGCTGCTGATACTTTCGTTATCGCTGCTGTTAATGTCGTCTTGCCATGATCAACGTGACCAATCGTTCCTACATTAATATGCGGTAGATCTCGCTCAAACTTACCTTTTGCCACTGCCATATCCTCCTAAAATTAACCTGCCCGTTTTTCAACAATTGCTTGCGCAATGCTCGCGGGTGTTTCTGCATATTTCAAAAATTCCATCGTAGATGTTGCACGCCCCTGAGACATCGAGCGCAAATCGGTTACATATCCGAACATTTCAGATAAAGGCACTTCGGAACTAATATGTTTCCCCGATACGCTTTCATCCATCCCCAGAATAGTGCCGCGTCGTCGGCTCAGATCACCAACAACATCACCCATATATTCTTCAGGCGTAATCACTTCAACTTTCATAATGGGCTCTAATAAAACAGGAGATGCTTTCAATGCACCCGCTTTAAAACCTTGCGAACCCGCAATTTTAAACGCCATTTCATTTGAATCGACATCATGATAAGAACCATCAAACAAAACAATCTTTACGTCTACAACAGGATAACCGGCTAATGCGCCATTTTCTGCTTGTTCACGAACACCTTTCTCAATGGCTGGAATATATTCTTTAGGTACAGTACCACCCACAATTTCATTCACAAATTGAACACCCGAACCTAAAGCGCCCGGTTCAATTTTTAACCAAACATGACCATATTGTCCACGGCCACCGGTTTGGCGAATATATTTTCCTTCTTGCTCAACCGCTTTGCGAATGGTTTCACGATAAGAAACTTGCGGTTTACCAATATTAGCTTCGACTTTAAATTCACGACGCATCCGATCCACAATAATATCAAGATGCAACTCGCCCATTCCGGAAATAATCGTCTGTACGGTCTCTTCATCGGTACGAACACGAAAAGAAGGATCTTCCTGGGCTAATTTACTTAACGCTATGCCCATTTTCTCTTGGTCAGCTTTGGTTTTTGGCTCAACCGCTACAGATATAACAGGCTCCGGAAATTCCATACGCTCTAAAGTGATTAACTGATCGGGATCACTCAAGGTATCGCCGGTAGAAGTATTCTTTAAGCCTACTGCTGCAGCGATTTCCCCTGCTCGCACTTCTTTAATTTCTTCGCGATCGTTGGCACGCATTAATAAAATTCGACCAATGCGTTCACGCTTATCTCGGATCGTATTTAATACGGTATCACCTGATTTCAGTACGCCCGAATAAACCCGGAAAAATGTTAAAGTGCCCACATGTGGATCCGTCATTACTTTAAAGGCTAATGCAGAAAAAGGTTCCGTATCGGAAGGCGCACGAAATCCTGGCGTATTGTCTTTGTCATGCAAGATACCTTGAATGGGTGGAACATCAATTGGCGCCGGTAGATAATCGATGACAGCATCTAACATCGCTTGCACGCCCTTATTTTTAAAGGCAGATCCGCATAAAACAGGTACAATTTCTGATTTCAACGTACGTGTACGAAGTGCAGATCGGATTTCTTCTTCCGTTAATTGCTCACCACCAATATACTTATCCGTCAATTCTTCAGAAGCATCGCTTGCCGCTTCTACTAATTTCTCACGCCACGCTTCACATTCAGCCAACATCTCAGGCGCGATGTCGCGAAGTTCAAACGTCATTCCTTGAGAACTTTCATCCCAATAAATACTCTTCATGCGCACAAGATCGACAACGCCTTCGAAATGTTCTTCAGCGCCGATCGGAATTTGCATTAAGACGGGATTTGCACCGAGACGCTTTTTCATTTGTTCCAACACACGAAATACATCCGCGCCGACACGATCCATTTTATTAATAAAGGCAATACGAGGCACTGAGTATTTATTTGCTTGACGCCAAACGGTTTCAGATTGGGGCTCTACACCATCTACAGCTGAAAACACGACACACGCCCCATCGAGTACCCGCAGTGAACGTTCTACTTCAATGGTAAAATCAACGTGTCCCGGTGTATCGATAATATTAATGCGATGTTGAGGATATTGAGCAGCCATCCCTTTCCAATAGCAGGTAATTGCAGCAGAAGTAATCGTGATACCTCGCTCACGCTCTTGAACCATCCAATCCGTAACGGCAGCGCCATCATGTACTTCACCAATCTTATGAGAAGCACCGGTATAATATAAAATACGTTCTGTGGTCGTCGTTTTGCCAGCATCGATATGCGCGATAATGCCAATATTACGATATTGTTCAATAGGTATAGTGCGTTTCAACATACTCTTAAACTACCAACGATAATGTGAAAATGCTTTGTTTGCTTCTGCCATTCGATGCGTGTCTTCACGCTTCTTAACAGCTCCCCCTTTTCCATGACCGCCACCTTCTTCATCAGCAGCATCCATAATTTCGCCAGCGAGTCTGTGCATCATCCCTTTTTCGCCACGCTCTCTTGAAAATTTCACTAACCAACGCATAGCCAAAGCCATAGCGCGTTCTGCATTAACCTCGATAGGCACTTGATAAGTAGCACCACCCACCCGACGCGATTTTACTTCGACCATCGGTTGAATGTGATCCAATGCTTTTTCTAATACGGCTAACGGGTCGCGATGCAACCGAGACTCAATCATATTCATTGCCCCATAGACAATCTGTTCCGCAATAGATTTTTTTCCGCGCGTCATAATATGATTAATAAATTTAGCTAATAGCTGACTCCCATAAACGGGGTCTGCAATAATGCGGCGTCTTGTAACAACTGATTTTCTTGGCATTTTTCTCTACCCTTTAGCGCGTTTTGCACCGTATTTAGAACGACTCTGCTTCCTATCTTTAACACCGCTCGTATCGAGGTGTCCGCGGACAACCTTATAGCGTACACCGGGAAGATCCTTTACGCGGCCTCCCCGAATCAAAACAACCGAGTGTTCTTGTAAATTATGACCTTCCCCAATAATGTAACACGTCACTTCAGCACCATTGGTTAAGCGTACGCGACACACTTTACGCAGCGCCGAGTTAGGTTTTTTAGGGGTTTGTGTATATACCCGAGAACAAACACCACGACGTTGTGGACACCCTGCTAAAGCAGGTACCTTTGTTCTTTCTTTAGCGCGATATCGCCCTTTGCGTACCAACTGATTAACTGTTGACATAAATTCTGACTGCTCCACTTGTGGGCTGACACAGAGATCCGCCCCTACTAATAAAACAAAATAAAATCCCCAGCCACTTCCTTTATTCAGGAGCCGGGATCTTACAAGTACAAAAACCTCATGTCAATAAGGTTTTGACTAATCCTTTAGGGTTACGCCGTATATATATGCAACCCGTTGTTTTTACCATTGCCTTTATGGCAAGAGCGGATAAGATAACACAGCTTTAGGCTTGATGGAAGAGAAATGTGGGGTCAGATCTTGCTTCTCTACTTTAAATTGATAGATTTGACTAACTATTAGTGAATCAACGGTGAAAGACGCGGATTTTAGTGCATTTTGCGTAGGCTGAGAACAAGGCTTTAATGAGATAGCATTCATTACCGCGGCATCATTCCCGGCGGCAGGCGACCCTGCAGGCCCTGCATCATCCGCGCTATGCCCCCTTTGGCAGACATTTTGCTCATCATTTTTTCCATTTCTTCATGCTGCTTTAAAACGCGCCTAACCGCTTGAACATCGCTACCTGAACCTGCGGCCACGCGGCGTATGCGTGAGGCTGAATTCCCAATCACCGTTGGACGGCGGCGTTCATGCGCTGTCATGGAATCCAAAATAGCCAAAGAACGGATAATTTCCTTATCATTGACTTTCGCTTTAATGTTTTGGGGTAAAGCACCCATGCCAGGTAGTTTATCCATAATACTCGCCATACCGCCCATTGCTAACATTTGCTTTATTTGATCACGCAAATCATTTAGATCAAATCCATGTCCTTTTTGGAGCTTTTTGGCGAGTTTTTCGGCTTTTTCTTTATCAACTTTCGCTTCGAGATCTTCAATTAACGATAAAACATCTCCCATACCCAAAATACGAGAAGCCATCCTTTCCGGATGAAAAGGTTCTAAAGCAGAGATTTTTTCACCCACCCCTATAAATTTAATGGGTTTTCCGGTGACTTGGCGAATCGATAACGCAGCGCCGCCTCTGGCATCCCCATCGGTTTTTGTTAAAATAACGCCAGTTAAGGGTAAGGCCTCATTAAAAACGCGTGCAGTATTCACGGCATCTTGACCCGTCATGCTATCAACCACAAATAAAATTTCGGTAGGATTGGCAACTTTAGCAAGCATTTTGATCTCATCCATCATTGCTGTATCAATATGCAAACGACCGGCGGTATCAATCATTAAAACATCTTGTTGCTGTTTTTTAGCCTGTAAAATAGCCCTTTCCACAATATCAACGGGTTTTTCGCTAGGGTCGCTCTCGATAAACAGCGTGTCGAGTTCAGCTGCTAAAGTTCTTAATTGATCGATCGCAGCAGGACGATAAATATCAGCACTCACCACCGCCACAGATTTACGCTGGCTTTCTTTCAGATGTTTGGCCAATTTAGCAATAGTCGTAGTTTTCCCCGACCCTTGTAACCCTGCCATTAAAATAACAACGGGCGGAACCGCATTCAGTTGAAGCCCCACATTAGCCTCACCCATGACGTGTACTAGCTCATCATTCACCAGCTTTAAAAAGTGTTGCTGAGGCGAAAGCTGTGTGTTGACTGCCTGACCAACGGCTTTTGTTTGTACTGCGTGGATAAAGTCTTTCACAACACTTAAAGCAACATCCGCTTCTAATAATGCTTTTCTAACCTCTTTCAAAGTAGCGGTAATATGCTCTTCTTTTAGGCGTGCTCCACCACTTAAGTGCTTAAAGGCACGCGTCAGGCGTTCAGCTAAACTTTCAAACATCTGTGTTTTATCCTCTATAATCGATCGTCTGTATCGAGTGTAGTTGTCTTACACGGTTCTTCATGCGAAGATTATACTCAAATGATGAGTGACAATCACCTGTTGTTTGATAGACTCGGAGATCCACTGTAAATGAAAAAGGATGTAAATAACCTTGAATAGCATTGACTTATCTGATGAACTTTTATTTTCACTTTTGGTATTTGCCGTCTTACTTTGCGCCTTTTGCGCGGCTAGCGAAACCGGTATTTTATCACTCAACCGTTTTAGGTTAAAACATTTAGAGAAGACAGAACCCTACGCACGCCGCATTAGCAGATTACTACAACACCCCGATCGATTGCTCGGTGTTATTCTCATTGGAAGCACTTTTGCAACAGCCATCTCTGCTTCAATTGCCAATCAAATTGCCGAACACTTCTGGGGCGAACTGGGTGTTATTATTTCGCCTATTATTGTTACGCTTTTTTTATTGGTTTTCGCAGAAGTCATGCCAAAAACATTCGCGGCATTAAGACCTGAACAAACCTCGCGTTTTGTATCTCTACCGCTACAAGTGATGCAATGGTTGTTGTACCCGCTGGTTTGTGCAGCCGCCGCTATCTCTAGTACTTTATTGGGTTTATTTGGGCTTAAAACTTCCACAAAACCGGCGGATGCTGTCACAGCCGATGAGCTCCGAACGATTGTCAGTGAAGCGGGTAGCTTTATTCCGAGCAATCACCAAAGCATGTTACTCAGTATTTTAGATCTTGAAAATGTTCGCGTTGAACATATTATGATCCCTCGCAATGAAGTTGTCGGAATCGATTTGGATGATGATAAAAATGAAATTATTTCCAGACTAAAAGATCTTCAACATACCCTGTTACCCGTCTACCGTTCTGACTTAGATAACGTTCAAGGGATCTTACATACCCGAAATATTGTAAAAATTCTAGCACAACGGGAATTAAACGAACAAGGGTTATTAAGCGTGATGGAAGAACCCTACTTCGTACCCGAAGGGACTTCCTTGCATACTCAGCTGTTAAATTTCCAAAAAAATAAACGTCGAATGGCATTGGTCGTTGATGAATACGGCGATGTTTTAGGGCTTGTTACCCTGGAAGATATCTTAGAAGAAATTGTTGGACAATTTACCACAGAAGCTGATACCGAAATACCCGACGTGCAACCGCAAGAAGACGGCAGCTTTTTAATCGATGGCGGAATAAGCGTTCGCGATCTTAATCGCATGCAACAATGGGAATTGCCAACCGACGGCCCTACCACATTGAATGGCTTGATTATCGAAAGATTAGAATTCATCCCGCCTGAAGGGACGTGTTTGCTGATCGCGGGACATCCCATTGAAGTCGTACAATTGAAAGAGAACACCGTTAAAATTGCGCGAATTGCGCGAAACTTAGCGAAAACAAAATCATCCGAAGAAGGAAAGTAAAGGGGTCAACGATACAGCGCCAAAAGCTCCAAGACAGGGCGCCTTAAGGCAATTTTACAACTAATTAATCGGCGCACATTGAATTCCTCAATCATTGCCCCTGCGTAAATATCTCGTGTAAAATCGTTACTGTGATTAGATAACAAAACGGGGATACCGCGCTTCGCACATTTTTTTGCCCAATCTGCCAACACCTGTTGCTCCGCTAAACTAAATCCTTGAGATTGATAACGTGTAAAATTTGCCGTCGCCGTGAGTGGAACATAAGGCGGATCACAGTAAATGACACTTCCTTTTTTAGCTTTTTTAAGCGTTTCAGTAAAATCCTCACATACAAAAACAGCGCGTTTTGCGACTTCATAAAAGTGAAGCATTTCTTTTTCGGGAAAATAGGGCTTCGTATAAGAACCAAATGGCACATTGAATTCGCCCTTGCCCGCATTATAACGGCACAATCCATTGTAGCCGTGACGGTTTAAATACAAAAACAAGGCCGAACGTAATACCGGATCAGCACTGGTGTTAAACTGTGTTCGAAACTTATAATAATGTTTTTCAGTATTATTTTTTTTGATAAAAAACGAACGGCATACTTCTATAAATGCGCTGCCTTTTTTTTGTAATGTTTGATACAACGTAATCAAGTCGGGATTTGCATCGTTTAAAAGATAATGTTCGAAAGCCGTATTCAAAAAAACAGCGCCACCACCCACGAATGGCTCAATCAACTGCTTACCTTGCGGTAATACACTATGAATGCGATCGACCAATCGGTATTTTCCACCGGGCCATTTTAAAAAAGGTCTAACCATACGAATGAAAATTTCCTTGGTAATCTTCTACCGTTCCCTCTTTAAAATGAGTGTGTCCAATCGGTACTTTGCCAAATCCGCCCGGGATATCGAGTACATACGTGGGTTGGCACAACCCAGAATGTCGACTTCGAAGCGACTTCATCAGTGCTTGCCCTTCTTTAACTGTCGTCCGAAAATGTGCTGTTCCTTCTGCCAAATCACCCTGATGCAAATAATACGGCTTTATTCGATTTTTAACCAGTGCGCGCATTAATTCACCCATAATTTCTGGCGTATCATTGATTCCTTTTAATAGAACCGTCTGAGATAACATGGGAATCCCAGCGTCTACAAACCGTGCGCAGGCTTTTTGTGCACGTTCTGTTAATTCACTGGGATGATTAGCATGCAACGCAACATAAACGGCTTTATTGATTTTTAAAGCCTGCATCATTTGATCTGTAATTCTGTTTGAATCAAAAATGGGCACTCTCGTATGAATTCTAATCACTTCTACATGTGCTATATTATCTAAAGCTTGAAGAATTTGGCTCAATTTTTTGGGATTAAGCATCAAGGGATCGCCACCCGTTAAAATAACTTCCCAGAGCTCTTTATGTTCTGCAATATAAGTAAGCGCACTTTGCAATTCTGCTTCTGATAATGCTTTACTATTTGAGCCCACTTTCTCGCGCCTAAAACAAAATCGACAATAAACGGGGCAAGCTAACAGAGGCATCAACAAACAACGATCTGAATTACGATGAACAATGCCCTTAACTTGCATATAAACATCATCCCCAATCGGATCTTTTGACTCTGATGTCGTGATAGATAATTCTTGTTCGGAGGGCACAAATTGTTGTGCAATTGCGGCTTTATCACCCTCAGATCCCGTTTGCATCATTTGAAGCACCTGAGGCGTTAAAGAAATCGAGAACTTCTCCGCGACTTTTTCTATTGCTTTTAGCTTTTCAGGATCAATTAAACCCGCTTTTAGCAGCTGGCTCGCTTTTGTTATGTTTTTCATCTCAATTTATTTCCAAGTACTCTGTCTATTATTGTTGCCTGTTATTACATTATGACTATTCTTCTCTTAAGACGCGGCGTAAAATTTTTCCCACGTTCGACTTAGGCAATTCTGTTTTAAATTCAACTTCTGTAGGGATCTTATACCCCGTTAATTCCCGATGACAATGGGCTAATACTGCATCGATTGTTAACACGGGATCCTTTTTAACAATATAAGCCTTGACGATTTCACCCGCCTCAAAAGGCACGCCAACCACAGCGACCTCCGCCACTTCCGGCATCATGGCAATCACTTCTTCCACTTCGTTAGGATAAACATTAAATCCCGAAACCAAAATCATGTCTTTTTTACGATCGACAATCCGAACAAAACCCTGTTCATCGATTGTTGCGATATCACCGGTTCTCACCCAACCATCCTTTAATACCAGTTTTGTTTCCTCTGGTTGTTTCCAATACCCCTGCATAACTTGTGGACCTTTCACCCAAAGTTCACCGACGCTATTACAGGAAAGCGCCATCCCCTGTTCGTCTCGTATCGATACCTCTGTAGAGGGTATAGCCAAACCAATACTACCATTATGTTCAGTCAGATTTAAAGGGTTAATACACGCTGCTGGCGAAGTTTCGGTTAATCCATAGGCTTCTATTAAAGGTACGTTAGTCACCTTCTGCCACCGCATCGCTACCGTATGCTGTACGCTCATACCACCTCCTAGCGACAATTTTAAATGGCTAAAATTAACTGAGCTGAAGGTTGGTTGATTTAATAAGGCGTTGAATAAAGTATTCACACCTGTAATTGTTGTGAATGGATACTGTCTTAATATCTTAATAAATCCGCGCATATCTCTGGGATTAGTCACCAGTACATTAAGTGCGCCCATTTTCATAAATGTTAAACAATTGGCCATTAAAGAAAAAATATGATACAGCGGCAAAGCGGTAATGATTATTTCTTTGCCGGGTTTGATCAAAGGGCTTATCCAAGCAGTGGCTTGTTCCACATTCGCAACCATATTACGATGCGTTAACATAGCACCTTTCGCAACACCGGTGGTACCGCCGGTATATTGTAAAAAAGCAATATCTTTACCCAGCACTTCAGGCTTTATAAATGTTTGTTTGGCGCCTATTTTTAATACTGTTGTAAAAAGAATAATATTTTTAATATTCCATTTTGGGATTACTTTTTTAACATATTTTACAACCCAGTTTACTAAAAGAGATTTTGGAAATGAAAATACGTCACCTATCTCTGTAATGATAATGTTTTTTATTTTGGTTTTTTTTGATGTTTGATCGAGAACACTTTGAAGCGTGCTTGCAAAATTAGAGAGTATCACAATCGTCGCACTTTCTGAATCTGTTAATTGACGTTCTAATTCTCGTGGCGTATATAAAGGATTCACATTGACAACGGTTAGTCCAGCGCCTAACACACCAAATAATGCAATCGGATATTGCAAAATATTGGGCATCATTAGTGTAACGCTATCGCCTTTTTTTAATTTTAGGGTAGTTTGCAAATACGCTGCAAAGGCACGACTTTTTTCTTCGATTTCTTGATAGGTTAAAAGAGTGCCCATATTCGCGAATGCAGGACGATTAGTATACAATTTACAGGCTTCTTCGAACATTTCGTTAATTGAGGCGTATTTATCAGGGTTTATCTCTGTTGGCACGCCAGGCTGATAGCTTTTTAGCCATATTTTTTCCATATATGCCCCCCTTTGTTCAGTATAGTAGGTGTATTTTTGATATGTTGCATCTGCCTTGCTAAAAAGAGCTTCAACCCCTCACAAATAAGATAATTATGATAAACTCCTGTTTTTATATGATTAAAGAGATAGTTAGTGAAAAAACTTATAGCTAAAACTCCCGTTAAGTTCTTGGGAATGTTTACGCTCTCACTCCTCAGCGTTTCCGCAATTGTGAGCCTTCGAAATTTGCCCACAACTGCGTTATTAGGCACTCAAGCCATCACTTTCTTTCTGGCTGCTGCTATCTGCTTTTTTATACCCGTTGCACTGGCTTGCGCGGAGCTTTCCTCAGGATGGCCCAAAGAAGGCGGCGTATATCTCTGGGTTGAAGAAGCTTTTGGACCAAATTGGGGATTTTTAGCCGTTTGGTTACAATGGATGGAAAGTGTGGTTTGGCTACCAACCATTTTATCGTTTATTGCGGCAACGGCGGCTTACTTGTTTAAACCCGAATTAGAAAGCAATAGACTCTTCTTGGTGGGCGTGATGCTGAGTGTGTTGTGGGGAACAACTTTCCTTAACTTTAAAAGCATAAAAACATCCAGCTCTTTAAGTGCCATCGGCGTGATGCTCGGTACCCTCATTCCAGGCATTGTGCTCATTGTACTGGGATGTAGCCAATTAGCACATGCCAAAGCATCCGGCTATTTGCAGTTTTCTTTAGAAGCTTTAAATCCTGGAACGGATCTCAGCACGCTAGTGACTTTTACAGCCATTTTATTAGGACTTTGTGGCATGGAAATACCCGCTTACCATGTTAAAAGCGTGCAAAATCCTAAAAAAAATTACCCAGCGGCTATGTTTTTGGCAACGCTGATTATCTTATTTATCTATATCTTAGGCTCGCTCTCTATTGCAGCAGTCATCCCCAAAGAGAAAATGAGCCTGATTGCCGGCCCTATGCAAGCTTTTCATTTATTTTTTAATGCGTTTGGGCTCAACTGGACAGCGCCATTGCTTGCCGCACTGACTTTAATTGGCAGCTTTGCAATTTTAAATACGTGGATTATTGGGCCCAGCAAAGGTTTATTAAGCAGCACGAAAGACGGCTATATGCCAAAACTCTTTATGCGAACCAATGCCAATGAATCACCCGTTGCGCTTTTATGTCTGCAAGGACTTTGCGGCACCGTATTGATTTCTCTTTTTGTTTTTAACGAGAGTATTCATGCAGCGTATTGGATTATTAATACACTGGCAGCACAGCTCTATTTGATTATGTATTTTATTTTATTTTTGGCTGTGATTAAATTACGTTATAGCCAACCGAACACCCCCAGAGCCTATAAAATTCCCGGGGGCAAATTCGGGGTTTGGTTTGTGGGTGGACTCGGGGCCATTACCTGTGTAACAGCACTACTCATTGGCTTCGCAAAACCTGCCGATATCGTATTTCAGCACACAGCAGTACAATATGCCTTTTTATTACTCAGCGGCATTGTCGTTTGCTGTTTACCACCCGTCTTATTTGTGTGGACACATAAAAAACGAAATCGCAAACGCTAGGAACGTACACAAAATAACTTTCTCTTTTTTGCTCGCCCAACTCGCGCTGGGCTCAGACATTGGCTCACTCAAAAGAGAAAGTTAATTCATGCACGTTTCCTAACAGCCGGATGCTATCTTTCCGTCAGTGCTAATAATAATTTGTTAAATCGTTGCACAAAACTGGCTGGGTCTTCCAGCTGACCACCCTCTGACAAAATGGCCTGATCCAATAAGATCCGCGACCAGTCTTCGAACCGTACAGAATCTTGTTCTCCTTTCAGGTGCTTAATCATGCTGTGATCGGGATTTAATTCTAAAATGGGTTTTTGCTTGGGAACTTGTTGTCCTGAAGCGCGTAACATCCGCTCCATTTGGCCGCTCATATCTTGCTCATCTAATACAATACAAGCAGGCGAATCGGTTAAACGCTGACTCAACCGCACATCTTTTACAGAGGACTGCAACAGCTCTTTCACTTTTTTGACTGTCTCTTCAAAATCCGTTTCTGCTTGCTTATGGTGTTCTTCTGCTGTTTTATCGGCCAAATCACCGAGATCTAAGCCACCGCGTGTAACGGCTTGTACAGGCTTACCTTGAAATTCTGTGAGATGCGTCATTAGCCACTCATCCACGCGATCAGTTAATAATAATACCTCGATGCCTTTTTTGCGAAAAATCTCTAAATGTGGACTATGGCTCGCTGCATTAAATGTATCTGCTGTCACATAAAAGATTTTTGTTTGACCCGCTGGCATTCTCGCAATGTAGTCTTCTAATGAAACGGTTTGATCTGCAGTGTCCGAATGCGTGCTGGCAAACCTTAATAATTTGGCAATTTGTTCTTTATTCGCAAAATCTTCTGCGGGACCTTCTTTTAAAACTTGACCAAATGCATTCCAAAAAATTTGATATTTTGGTTTATCATCTGTTGCCAACTGTTCTAACATACTCAATACGCGCTTTATAACCGCTGTTTTTATCGTATCGATTATCCGATTACTTTGCAGAATTTCTCTAGAAATATTTAAGGGTAAATCATTGGAATCGATAATACCGCGCACGAATCTTAAATAATGTGGCAAAAATTGCTCTGCATCATCCATAATAAAGACACGCCGCACATACAGTTTTAGCCCACGTGTTTTACCAACATGCCACAAGTCAAATGGCGCGTGCTCTGGAATATACAATAAGGTAACGTATTCAAGCTTCCCTTCGACCTTGTTATGCGTCCAAACTAAAGGATCTTGAAAATCATGGGAAACATGCTTATACAATTCTTTGTATTGCTCATCAGTAATTTCACTTTTTGATAAAGTCCATAATGCTGTCGCGCGATTTACAACTTCATCTTCATTTTTTTCATTTTTAATTAAAACAGGCAGCGTCAAATGATCTGAATACTTCATAATAATATGTTTTAAACGCCAATCATTCAAAAACTCGTCTTCATCCGGTTTTAAATGTAATACAACTTCAGTGCCTCTTGTGTCTTTAGACACGGTTTCCAGTTCATAGTCTCCCTCACCTGCAGAACTCCACCGAACGCCTTCTGTAACGGGCGCACCGGCCTTCCGGGTTGTAACGACGACTTTATCGGCAACAATAAACGAAGAATAAAACCCAACGCCAAATTGACCAATCAATTGTGCATCTTTTGCTCTGTCACCCGTTAATGTACTTAAAAATTCCCGTGTACCGGATTTTGCAATAGTGCCCAAATTTTGGATCACTTCTTCTCGTGTCATGCCAATGCCATTGTCTCGAATGGTAATAGTTTTGGCTTCTTTATCCAATAAAACCCATACTTTTAAGTCGGGTTCATCCACCAACAACATTGGATCGCGTAAAGATTCAAATCGCAGTTTATCTGCTGCATCCGATGCATTGGAAATTAGCTCACGTAAAAAGATTTCTTTATTGCTATATAAAGAATGGATCATGAGGTGTAATAGCTGTTTGACCTCGGCCTGAAAACCAAAAGTTTCTTTTTTGACGGCTGACTCTGACATATTTATTTCCTCCTAGTTTATAGCGGTGCTCGCGCCAACAATGCTCGCGCTATCGTACCGCCATCGATATATTCTAACTCGCCCCCAAAGGGAACCCCATGGGCAATTCGTGTAACCTGAATATCGTGTTTTTTAACCAATTCTGCCAAATAGTGGGCAGTGGCTTCGCCTTCTACGGTGGGATTGGTTGCAACAATCACTTCTCTTATTTCGCCTTGCTTTAAGCGCTGCTTAAACAAATCCATGCCCAAATTTTCTGGGCCAATGCCATCTAAAGGCGACAAATGTCCCATTAACACAAAATAAACGCCCCTATATCCAGCCGTGTGTTCTACTGCCAATACATCAGCAGGGGTTTCGACAACACAAATAATCGACCGATCGCGCAGTGGATTATCGCAAAACCGACACAAAGGATCTTCACATAACGTTCGACATTCTTGACAGCGCCCGACTTTAACAATCGCCTCTTCCAATATTCGCGCTAAAAGTTGCCCACCGTTACGATCGCGCTCCAGCAAATGAAAAACCATGCGCTGTGCCGATTTCGGTCCAACGCCCGGTAAACACCGTAGTGCATTGATTAATTGATTAATGAGTGGGCTAAAACTCACGTCTATATCCTCTCTATTGCTCTTCTTTTAAATCAATATGCTCAATTTTTGCATCGAAGGCTTTCATCAGCTTTTGGATTTCCGGATCTGCTTCTGCTTGAGTGCTCGCCGCTTCTTGGACTGCGGTCAACAGGCGTTTAGTTTGGAGCGCCGGCGTCTCTCCGACAACTCCGCCGCATGTAATTTTCAAGTGAATCGGTTTACCTAAATGCTGGGATAAGGCTTCTTGCAGTCTGTCCTCATAACGCTTATTCCCTAACAAGGGCTTTTGTGATTCATCTAAATTGAGTGATATTAAATTATCTTCCCATGTAACGACAGTGCAATTAATGGCCAATACGTTTTCTAAACCTTTTAGTTTTAGCTCATTAACAAGGTTACTCCAGTCCTGTCGTTCTAAAATCACCTCCGATTTTTGGCTCTCTCGCTGTTTTGTTTGTTCTGCTTTTTGCTCTCTCACTTCTGGTTCAGGAGTCACCTTTTTTGTTTCAACAGCTGTTTCAACTTGCGCTTTGGATTTAGCCACAAAATTAGATACTTTTACCGGTTGAAAAGCCAGCATTCGAAGTAATATCATTTCAAAACCCATTTTAGGATTAGGCGCATAAGGCAAGTCACGTTGTCCCTGTAAACCAATCTGGTAATATAATTGAATCTCTTCTGGTAATATGGTTTTTGCGAATGCCAAGATTGCTTCACGATCTCGTCTATTTTCCTCTAATGCTTCTGGTACACTTTGAGCGATTGCAACTTGGTGGATCAGCTCTAAAAATTCGGTTAACAAACCCGAAAAATCTGGCGCACTGTCTTGAAGCGCATTAATTTCGTTAAGAATACTTTTTGCATCCCCATTTGCTAAACTATTCAATAGCGCCAATAAACGCGCTTTCTCAGATAATCCCAACATTAAACGCACGGAGCACACTTCGACAGTGCCCTCGCAATAATTTAAAGCCTGATCTAATAAACTCATCGCATCTCTTAAACTACCATCGGCGGCACGCGCCAATTCTTGCAACGCTTCTTCTTCAAAAAGCACTTTTTCTCGCTGCAATATTTCCGCCAAATAAGGCACTATTTTGTTAATGGGGAATCGCCATAACTGAAACTGTAGGCATCTCGACAAAATCGTGGCGGGTAATTTTTGCGGATCTGTCGTGGCTAATAAAAATTTCACATGCAGCGGCGGTTCTTCTAGGGTCTTTAATAAAGCGTTAAAACTGTGTCCCGATAACATATGCACTTCATCAATCAAATAGATTTTAAAGCGGCCACGTGTCGGTAAATATTGAACATTATCTAATAATTCTCGGGTGTCTTCGACTTTGGTGCGTGAAGCCGCATCGACTTCGATTAAATCAACAAAGCGACCTTGATCAATGGCTTCACATGCAAAACAAGTTCCACACGGCGTAGATGAAATTCCCTGTTCGCAATTAAGGCATTTGGCCAAAATACGGGCAACACTGGTTTTACCCACGCCACGCGTACCGGTAAAGAGATAGGCATGATGTAGACGTTTAAGATCGAGCGCATTACTCAACGCACGCACAGTAACGTCCTGCCCCACCATTTCTTGGAAGGTGTGCGGTCTATATCGTCTGGCAAGCGCGAGTTGACTCATGTCGTTTACAATTTCATACCAAGTTATTTTGGAAGTTGGGTGGCACCCATACCAGCCACACCTCGGCGCCCGAATCTACCGCTGCCGTTGCTTCCTTCCGGATCTGGCGGGGTTCACAGTATATCGTCGCGAGGGAACCGGTACGAGTACCATTGAAAAGATAGTTTACAGGTGAGAGGTGCTGGCTTCAATAGCGGCAGGGACTTAAATTATTATGGAAATAAAGCTGGCTTTAAAATCAGCTTAATAATATTGCTCGTTTAAAACCTCCACACTTATATTTGCCCACTTGTATTTTTTCCCACTTTCTATTAACATAAAGATTATCAAAAGCATACTTTATAGGAGTTAATACTATGTTACCGAAAATGGTGAGGCCAGATGCTAAAGGTAGAATTACACTAGGGCACTTGGCCGATGGTGTGAGTGGGTATATGATTACTGAAACCAAAGATCATCGAATTATTTTAAAACCTTATGTAGAAATTCTAGCCAACGAAAAATGGCTTTTAGATAACAAGCACGCATTAACGCAAGTTTCTCAAGGTTTAAAAGATGCTGCGGCAGATCGCGTTTCTGAGAAAGGCAGCTTTGCTAAATTTGTTGATGACGATATTGAATAATGCCATTTAAATTATTATTTACAGATCAAGCTAGCACTGATTTTGATAGTTTAGAAAAAAACAAAAGTCTTTCAAAACGTTTTAAAGCAGTGAGAAAAGCACTAGGATACTTAGAAACCAACCCACGCCATCCAAGTTTAAACACACACAAATATGATTCTATCAGTGGCCCAAATGGTGAATCCGTTTTTGAAGCGTATGCTGAAAACAAAACACCCGCAGCTTATCGTATTTTTTGGTACTATGGATCTGGTAAAAAACAAATCATTATATTAGCAATAACACCACATCCTTGAAGTTTGCCTTGTCACAGTGGGCTCAGTTTTATTTACGAATCATACTGTTTTATATCTAACCAGACCTTATGGCTCATCACCAAATCGACATTTGCAGATTTGTAATACCTAGCCGAACAACAGACAACCTATTTTGGAATGGCAACTAAAATTCCTGTTATTATCAATCCCGCGCTCAGAATATATTGAAAAGAAAGGACTTCTCCAAAAAAAAACCATCCCATAACAGGGATAAACACATATGCCAACGACATAAACAAATAGGCTTGTGTTAACGGTATTTCTTGTAAACACCAAATCCACCCCAAGGTTGATACACCATATAAACACAGCGCAGAAATAAAAGTAGGTTCCAGAGTTAATGCCCAAACGGAATCCAAAGATTTTAAGGTGGTGGCTGCTGATTTAAATAACACATGTCCAAAAGAAGCGCATAAAACGCACGAAATTAAAACTAGATGTCGCGTTATCATGATATTCCCCATCGTTCTTGCCAAGCTTGAAACATTAAAACACTCCACAAAGAATGTTGCCAATTCCATTTCCCCGATAAATGTTCGCGCCATCGCTGACGGATAGGCTCTGGGTTTAAAATGCCTTCAAATTCTAAACGCTGCAAAGATAATAAATTCTCTGCCCATTCCCGCAAAGGACCTCGCAACCATTGATCAATAGGCACGCCGAAGCCCATTTTAGGTCGATCAATTAGACTATTAGGTACATATTTATTTAATACTTGTCTTAATAACCATTTACCTTGGCCATTTCGAATTTTAACATCCATGGGTAAACTATAAGCAAACTCAA
>DATLWY010000027.1:0-42819 GCA_035576045.1 Gammaproteobacteria bacterium
TTATCGTGTGTATCCTGGATATGCAGCTCTAAAAATTGCTCGGGTTTTGAATTCAATAACTGCTGTATCGCATGGATCCCGTAAATTAAATCTTCGCGCATTTAATCAGCTCTTTTTTTCGCATTTTTTTTATTTTTATCCGTTGGCTTTTTGCTGCTTCTTCTGTTTCTACTGTTTTTTTTATTTTTTGCGATATCTGGCTTTTGATCTCCACCTTTTTTGGACTTTGGACGCTTATGTTTTTTGCCAATTGCTTCTGGCGCTCCGAGCAATTCAAAATCGATTTTTCGATCATCAATATCAACTTTTATCACCTTAACTTTAACACTGCCGCCCAATTTATATTCAATACCTGAACGTTCACCCACTAAACGATGATGAATCGAATCAAAATAATAATAATCATTACGTAAGCTTGTGACATGCACCAAACCGTCAATATAAATATCTTTTAATTCTACAAAAAATCCAAAACGTGTAACACCCGAGATAATTCCATCAAATTCTTCACCCAGGTGCTTTTGAATATACTGACATTTTAACCAACGAACCGCATCTCGCGTTGCATCATCGGCACGTCGTTCTGTTGTGGAAGTGTGAGCGCCCAACTTGACCAAAGACTCTTGAAACGCGTCTGTATTTGCTTCCTCAATCTTTTTTTCTGTCCATTGCCCACGCAATACTGCTCGAATTTGACGATGTACTAATAGATCGGGATAACGCCGAATAGGAGAAGTAAAATGACAATAAGCTGGATATGCCAATCCAAAATGCCCCAGATTATCTTTGGAATAAACCGCCTGGCTTAAAGAACGCAATAACACCATTTGAATAATGTTTGCATCTGGCCGTTTTTGAATAGAACGTAATAATGCAGCATAATCCAAGGGTTGTGGTTTTTGACCGCCACCTAAAGGCAATCCTAGTTCATTGAGAAACACTTTTAAATCGGCTAATTTTTCTTCGGGTGGGCCTTCATGGTTACGATAAAGTCCTGGTAATTTATGCTTTTTCAAAAAGCGGGCACAAGCCACGTTAGCGCTTAACATGCATTCCTCGATTAAGCGATGTGCGTCATTACGCTGAACTGGCTCAATCTTATTGATTTTGCCATCTTTACCAAAAATAATACGCGTCTCTACTGTTTCAAAATCGATTGCGCCACGTTCCTCCCGGGCATTTTTTAGTATCTGGTAGAGTTTATGCAACGATTGTAAATGCGGCAAGAGTACTGCATATTGTTCTTTCAGTTTTTCGTTCCCCTCGGTTAATAATGCCGCCACTTTAGTATAAGTTAAGCGAGCATACGAGCGCATAATCCCTTCTTGAAATTCATAACGTGTCGTTTTACCCTGATTATTAATGCTCATAATACAGACCATACACAAACGGTCAACTTCCGGTTTAAGAGAGCACAAACCATTCGATAATATCTCGGGTAACATGGGAATCACTTGTCCCGGAAAATAAACCGAGGTTCCCCGCTCTGAGGCTTCTGCATCTAATGCAGTGCCCGGACGCACATAAAAGCTGACATCGGCAATTGCCACCGTTAAGCGAAAACCGCCATCGCGTTTTTCTTCACAAAAAACAGCGTCATCAAAATCTTTGGCATCTTCACCATCAATCGTAACCAATGGAATTTCTCGAAGATCTAAACGTCCGCGTTTGGCAGCATTTGGCACTTCTTCTGTTAATTGACTGGTTTCTTTTGAAATACCTTCAGGCCAAACATGCGGCAAATTATAAGCACGCATCGCTGCCTTAATTTCTATACCGGGTGTATTTTCAGATCCGAGGACTTCTAAAACTTGCCCCAAAGGCTCTGTCCAACGTGTCGATTGTCTTTCTAAGGCAACAACTACAATCATGCCATCTTCTGCATCCTGTTCTTTGCCTTGCGGTATTAAAATATTTTGAACCACTTCTTTACCATGCGGGATCACATGACAAAACCCCGCTTCTCGTACAAATCGACCCGTTACAACGATACGCTGTTGTTCGATAATTTCTGCCAACTTACCTTCTCTAGGCTGCTCGCCCTTCATTTCTATCGTCGAAACAATAACGCGGTTACCCGTATAAACAGCGTGTGCGTCATCCAAAGATAGCAATATACGATTACTACCATCGTTAGGGATTACCCATGTCTTCGGCGGCCGACCTTTTTCAACTGCAACCTTACCTTCAACTAAAATTCGTTTTCCGGCAGGCCAAAAATAGCCACCCCTTAATCGCTCTAGTTGCTCGTCACGAATCATTGCTTTAATACGACGATGCAAAGCATCTTGCATCTCTTCATCGTCTAGTTTTAATTCTTCCAATAATTCTGCGTAGGTAGCCGGTTGACCACGCCGTTTGATGTGATCGGCTATAAATTCGCGGCTGGGAATAGGCCGCTCGTATTTGGCCGCTTCTCTAGCGGCATGGGGATCTGATTTGCTCGTCTTCTTACTCATAACTCTATCATAACATATAACATTGACAACCCCTAAAACTCTCTGTAAATTTTGGGTCTAAACAAGCTTCGCCGAGGTGGTGAAACTGGTAGACACGCAAGTTTCAGGTACTTGTGGGGGAAACTCCTTGGAGGTTCAAGTCCTCTCCTCGGCACCATAAGCTTTATCGCACCGCATACAATAACGCAACACCCATAAGCATACTCATTAAACCCATCAGCCTTAAAGCGTTATTGGGCTGTCCTGCAATACGTCCTATTGTTCGTCGCCAAGCCTCTGGCTTTAAAAAAGGAAGCATCCCTTCAATGACTAACACCAATGCAATTGCTACAAAAAAATCTTGCCACATTTTCTCTACTCTTTAATAAATCGCTATCAATTAATTACTCGCCACTGCCTGCCGTGCCCACATTGCCACCGTTACGAAAATACTTGAAAAAATCTCCGTCGGGCTTTAACACAAACACATCATTTTTATTTCTAAAGACATTTTTATAAGCCTCTAGGCTTCTATAAAATCTATAAAACTCAGGCGATTGATTGTAACTATCGGCATAAACTTGTGCGGCTTTTGCGTCGCCTTCTCCACGCAAACGCTCCGATTCTTTTTGCGCTTCCGCAATCATGATCCTTGCCATTCTATCGGCATCTGCACGAATAATAGCGGCTTTTGATTCGCCACTGGCACGATAAGCAACTGCAACACGTTGGCGCTCACTGCTCATTCGCTTAAAAACCTTATCATTCACTTCCGGTGGATATTCTACACGATTAACCCGCACATCAACGATTTCCATACCATAGGGCGTGACATTATCATTAGCGCGTTTTCTTAATTTTTCCATTAATTCTTTACGATCACCAGACACTACGTTTTGTAAGGTGCGTTGCCCAAATTCCGAATGCAAAACACCTTTCACATTTTGACGCAGTAATTGTTCTGCCCGATCACGGCCGCCTAATCCATCCGACATGCCATAAGTTGTGTTATAAAACAGCGCAAAATCACTGATACGCCATTGCACAAACAAATCAACCAATAACACTTCTTTTTCTTTAGTCACAATACGTTCGGAAGGCACTTCGGTCATACTTAAACGCATATCAAAAATATGCACGACATCTATCATCGGAATTTTACAATGAAGCCCTGGTCCATAAACTTTTACTTGGCCGTCCGCGTCTTTTTTGAGCTCTCCTAATCGCGCAATAATTGCACGATCGGACTCATAAACGGTATAGACAGTTAACCCTAGTAAGGCCAAGCCAACGGCTACGATAATCAATAAAGATCGCAATGACTTAATCATGGGTTTTTCTCCTTAAATTGCGATGCCGCAGGCATTTGCTCTTTTGCATTATTCGCCGAAAAACCGCTGGTAGATTCGTCTATGTTTGCGGGTTCCTTTAGCGCGCTACCCGCCATTAAACGATCTAAGGGTAAATAAATCATATTATTCCCCAGCCCTGAATCGACAACAACTTTGCTGGTTTTATCTAAAATTTGTTCCATCGCATCTAAATACATACGCGTTTGCATAACTTTAGGCGCTTTTAAATACTGAGGTAAGACCAAATTAAATCGCTGTACATTTCCTTCGGCAATTAGAATGGTCTCTTGTTTGTAACCTAAGGCCTCATTTCGCAAGCGCTCTGCGTTACCTTTAGCTCTGGGCAATACCTCATTTTCATAACCCCGAGCCTGATTGACTAATCGCTCTTCATCTGCCGAAGCTTTAATCACTTCATCAAATGCCGCACGCACTTCATCGGGTGCTTTCGCAAATTGCATGACCACATCTAATACTGCGAGACCCGTATGATAATTCTTTAGCGTTTCTATCATTTGTTCTTTAATGGCTGTCGCAATTTCAGATCGTTTTGAGGTTAATACTTCATCCATTGTAGATTGCCCTAATACTTGGCGTAATGCACTTTCTGCAGATTGATCTAAACTCCGAACCGGATTGACGACATTAAACAAGTAGGCGCGAACATCATCATTGTCGTCGCCCACGCGGTATTGAACAGCAACGCCGACTGAAACAATATTACCATCACGTGTTAACATCAAACCATTATGATCACTCGTTGCAACTTGCTCTACATTAACCACTTCTTTCGATTCAATGAACGGGGGGAGCCAATGCGGACCCGGATCTTCTGTGCGCACATATTTTCCAAACCGCGTAACGACCGCACGTTCAGGTGGATCAACAATATAAATGCCACTTATAATATATAAAACAAGTATAATAAACAGTCCAATACCACCAAACAATTGAAATTCTTGCCCACTCCCATTCGTCGTAAATCCCGAGCCTGGTTTGCCGCTAAATAACTGTTTTATTTTGTTATTGAATTGCCGAAAAATTTGATCGAGATCAGGCGGACCTTGCTCCCCACTTTTTCGACCCCAGGGATTATTGTTATCTTTATCGCCCGGTTTATTCCAAGCCATAGGGTAAGATTTCTTGATCATGTTTACACTTCCTATTTCCATGATTATGTTTTCTGCCAACAGGTTTCCAATTCAGGATTTTGTCTACACAATTGATCCCATTTAAGTTGCGGGACGCGAATCCGCAAGCACCAACCGCCTTCTGCATCGAAGGATTCACTGATCACCGCCCTCATCTCAAATAATGACGCTCGTATTTCTGCCTGGTTAGATGACAAACCAATTTCCCCGTTCACCATTTCGTGTGCCAAACGCTCTGTGATTGCCTCTTTCAACAAATCAAGACCCTCGCCTGTTGTGGCCGAGATAAACACGCGTTGAATTATCCCTTCGGCATCCCCTAACATCTGAGGCATTAAGGCTTTGGCCAAATCAATTTTATTGTAAACTTCTAAGCGCGGCACTGCTAGAGCCCCGATCTCCTCGAGCACCCTTTCAACGTCTACAATATGCGCTTCACGCGATTCATCCTGGCTGTCGATGACATGCAACAAGAGATCGGCATCTTTCGTTTCTTCCAATGTTGCTCTAAATGCCTCTACTAGCCCGTGTGGCAATTGACGAATAAAGCCCACTGTGTCGGCACAAATTACTTTGCCTACAAAAGGCAATTCTATCGTACGTAATACGGGATCTAGCGTTGCAAATAATTGATCCGCAACAAATACGTCTGCGCCGGTTAACGCATTAAATAAGGTTGATTTCCCAACATTGGTATATCCAACCAAAGACACCGTGGGCAATGATGCTTTTTGCCGCGATTGCCGCCCCTGATCTCGCTGTTTGCGAACTTTTTCTAATCTTGCCTGAATATATTTGATACGTCCCCTGATTAAACGACGATCGACTTCTAATTGAGTCTCACCAGGCCCTCTAAGACCAATGCCCCCTTTCTGTCGCTCCAAATGCGTCCAACCCCGCACTAAACGAGAAGCATGATGTTTAAGCTGCGCTAATTCAACTTGTAATTTACCTTCGTAAGTACGTGCACGTTGTGCAAAAATATCGAGAATGAGACCTGTGCGATCGATTACACGGCATTTTAAAGCACGTTCCAAATTACGTTCTTGTGCAGGAGTTAATGCATGCTCGAACAAGACGAGTTCGACAGAATGTGCAGCGACAATGGCCTCTAATTCTTGCACCTTACCTGTACCAATACAAAATTTGGCATCTGGCGCATCACGCGTAGTGGTTACAGTCTCTATAATCTCAGCGCCAGCCGCGAGTGCAAGTTCCCGAAATTCTTCGATATCTGAAATGACATGCGCACTTCGCAAATGGAGATGAACTAAAACGACTCGTTCACCTCCCTCTGGTCGTTCAATCAACTATATATTCCCCAGCTCTTCTTCGCGCACAAATTCTTCATCTTCGATTTCGGTTTCGTCATCTTCGTCGGTGTGTGCACCGTGAGCCAATTTAACATTACGCGTCGGAACAACCGTTGATATCGCATGCTTATAGACCATTTGGCTAACGCTGTTCTTTAACAACACGACAAATTGATCGAAAGATTCTACATGTCCCTGCAGCTTAATTCCGTTTACTAAATAAATGGAGACCGGCACCCGCTCTTTACGCAACGCGTTTAGGAATGGGTCTTGTAACATTTGCCCCTTAGACATACTTATTTTCTCCATGATGTTATTGTGGCTATTCCACCTAAACTCCCCTTAAGAAAGGGAGTGTATCACGGCCGACAAAGAAGCTAAACGGGTATTTGATAGCCAAGTGATATCAGATAAGCTCCTCAACCAAGTTAGTTGTCGCTTCGCCAATTGTCGAGTTGCTACAATCACCTTATAAGCCATCTCATCAAAAGTACACCCCCCCTCCAAATATTTCCAAACTTGGCGATATCCCACTGCGCGTATCGAAGGCATATTGCTATTCAAGTCGCCTCGCTTAAATAAGACTTCTACCTCTGCCACCAACCCCAGGGCTAGCATCTGATGAAGGCGTTGTTCTATTTTTTGATGAAGCAGCGCGCGCTCGTTGGGAGCTAGTGCAAAAGCATGGATTTCATAATTTTTTCTTGCTGCCTCTGTCTTTTGTACACCAAACAACGTAGATATGGGCTGCCCGGTTATTGTATATACCTCCAAAGCACGTTGGATGCGTTGGGGATCATTAGGATGAATGCGTGCAGCGCTCTCGGGATCAATTCTCGATAGACGTTGGTGCATAGCATCCCAGCCTATTTTTTGCGCTTCTTCTAACAGGTTGGCTCGCGTCTCGGCATTTGCAGAAGGCAGATGTGACAACCCCTGCTGCAAGGCGCGGAAATAAAGCATTGTTCCACCTACCAATAATGGAATACGACCCCGTTCGGTAATTTCCGTAATCAATTGCGTTGCGCTTTTTGCAAATTCTGCAGCGGAATAGGTTTCAACAGGATCGCGTATATCAATCAGATGATGGGGTATTCCCTGCATCTCGCCCACACTCGGCTTGCCGGTACCGATATTCATCCCCCGATAAACCATTGCGGAATCAACGCTAATTATTTCCACAGGTATTTTATGGGCTAGTTCAATAGCAAATTCCGATTTCCCGGCAGCGGTGGGCCCCATTAAAAAAATGGCTGGCGGTTTGGCCGTTTTGCGGTTGTTCGAGGATAATATGGAAATTAAGTTTTCTTCTCTTCTGTCTTAACTTTCGATGCTTTCATTGATTCTTGGATCTCTTTCATACAATTTACCAATTGTTTTTTAATTTTTCTATCTTCCCCATCCAAGTTAACAACCGATCGATGACTGCTAAAAACACCGCTCGCGTGGATGACATTACCCACGGGTTTCGCTCGACCTATAAACGGCGTTAAGACGGTCATGTTTCCACTCCTTACACACTTTTGTAGCCTATGCTACTTTAATTATCGGCAGTATACCGACCTTACATTAAAAAAACGAGCGTATTTTTACAAAATTTAAAAAAAGATCGATCGAAATTGTTCTAAGGTTAGCTGTTTATGGAAGGTTTTTTTTTCATTCTCATCCAAAAAACGAGGGTTTTGAAGTTCTCTCAGCAACATTTGGTGCGCATCCTCCATTAATGTTTGATTTTGAATCACAGTGTCAACTAATAACCCTATACAGTGTTCTACAGTCCTCTGCGATAATAATTTGTTTAGCAGCAAGTTCAAATTTTCTATTTCTGAACCGAGCACCCTTGGAACTGCGCGTACCAAAACCAGATTATGGCCACCGCCTGTTAATTCAAAACCCAAATGACCCCAATCCAAAATGTTAGATTCAATATCTATGCCATTATTAACCCTAATCGATTTTGGCATCAGTAAAGGACGCTGGGTTACCCCGCCTGTCTGATATTCTTCACTTAATACCTGCCTCAGGTAAACACGATACGCTGCCTTTACATCGACAAGCAGCCCGCCTTGTGCATTTTCAATCCATAAAAATTCGCCCTTAAAAAGAAATTGTGGTTTATCTTGCTGAGCCTGATGGACATTCGCATTAACATCAGCGGGGGATAGGGGGAATTTTGCATCTCTTTCCATCTCTAAAAAAGAAAATTGTGGCTTATCATCTGCTTTTTCAACGATGTCACGGGTCTTATTAGGATTTGCTTGTTTTAAGCCTTCGTGTATTGCATAAGATAAAAAAGCATGTACTGTACGAGCTTCTCGAAAACGCACTTCATGTTTTGTGGGATGCACGTTGACATCAACGGCAAATGCGTCACATTCAAAATACAATACATACGCCGGAAATCGACCTAACGAATTGACGGATTGATAGGCTTGTCGCACCGCGTGCATTACAATTTTATCCCGCACAATGCGCCCATTGACATAAAAATATTGTAAATCTGCTTGGCTGCGCATAGCGTTTTCCGAACCTAACCATCCTGTTAATTTTAAACCATTTGCTTCTGCTTCAATATAATAAGCCTCTTCAATAAAACGTTTTCCGCATAACTGAGCTACACGTCGAATATGTGCTTCTAAACTCCGGCATATTGGCAACCGTTTTTGTATGCCCTCACCCTGTTGAAACTTAAAAGCTACGGCCGGTTGGCTTAAGGCAATACGTTTAAATATTTCTTCTAAATACGCCGCTTCTGTTTTTTCTGATTTTAAAAACTTAAGTCGTGCAGGCGTATTATAAAAAAGATCGCGAACCGCAATCAGAGTGCCTCTGTGTTTTGCGACTGGTTGAAGAGTCGGCGGTTTATCACGACCCTCTAATTGGATAGACCATCCACAAGATTGATCTTCAACAGCGGAAATCAATTCTAAACGCGATACCGAACTAATGCTCGCCAGTGCTTCTCCACGAAATCCATAGGATTTCACACCTTCTAAATCCGACAAATTAGCAATTTTACTGGTTGCATGCGATGCAATGGCGAGCGACAAATCGTCTTTATAAATGCCTAAACCATTGTCTTGTACTTGAATTAATTTTGTACCGCCGCGTTCAACCGTAATTTCGATTTCGGTGCTTTTTGCATCCAAACTGTTTTCTAATAATTCTTTCAACACTGATGCGGGCCGTTCGACCACTTCACCTGCCGCAATCTGATTCGCTAAATAGACAGGCAATTGATGAATGCGTTTTTGTTCTAACCTTTGCTCTAACTTTTGTTTTAATTCTTCTTCTATCATTATCTTAATTTATCTCTTTTTGTTAATTTTTAAAGATCTGCCTTCAGGAATCAAACTTAATTCTAAAATTAAATCAGCTTTAGGCAAAAATCCCAAACCCCGTTCAGGCCATTCCACGAAAATAATGGCATCTTCGGTAAAGTAATCTCGAATCCCCATTAATTCTAATTCTTCGGGAGCATTCAAACGATACAAATCAAAATGATAAATCCTAAATTCTTCAAATTGATAAGATTCAACCAATGTAAATGTTGGACTTTTTACAGAATCTTGATATCCGAAACCCCTTAGAAATCCGCGAACGAGGGTTGTTTTGCCTGCACCTAATTCTCCTTCCAAGAAAATCACGCCAGGTGAGTTAACCATTGCGGCAAGTTGTTTACCAAATGCTTCTGTTGCAATGGCATCTGGCAAAATAATCATTGATTTTGCCTCTAACGTGCTTAATTCAAACACGTCCGAATTCCTTCAAACAAATCGTGTGCGAGTATCCCGCGTTCACCAAATACCGCAGCTTTATCACCTGCTGTGGCATGTGCCACAACACCCAAACGCGCTGCATCTAACAAAGAAAGACCTTGCGCCACCAATGCCGCAATCACGCCCGTTAATACATCGCCCATACCCGCGACAGCCATTCCAGGATTCCCTTGTGTGCACAAATCCGGTGTGTTCATAGCACTCGCCACCAGTGTGCCATGACCTTTCAGCACAACAATCCCTTCATACTGTTTTTGCAATGCTTGTACAGCTTTTAATCGATCAATTTGAATATCCGCAGTGGTTGTATTTAACAACCGCGCAGCTTCACCAGGATGGGGCGTTAAAATCCAGTTTTTGCGCGACATTGGTTTTTTGGCTAATAAATTAAGTGCGTCTGCATCAACAATAAGGGGTAAATCACGTGATACAATGTGCGCCCATAAAGCGGAACCCCATGCGTGCTGACCCAAACCGTTGCCAACGACAACGACGTTTGCACGTGCCAAAAGCACGTCTAAATCGGTTGGCTTTTTGACCCCATAACACATGAGTTCCGGGCAACCACTGCTCATTGCAAAAGCCTGCTCTTTGCGTGTTGCAATTGATACTAATCCCGCGCCCGATCTTAAGGCCGCTTCTCCCACCAAACGGCAGGCACCACTCATGCCATAGTCACCCCCGACAATTAATATATGACCAAAATCACCCTTATGAGCATCGCGTGCCCGCGGATGCAGGCGTTGACGGCAGGCTTCTAAAGCTAGCGTTCTGAAATCCGATTGACTCATTTTTAAATCCTTTTGCTTCTCCGTGATTTATCCTAGGATATCGAGTCAAAGCGAGGGGGTCAAATCTGATTGTAGAATGCCAGCTCTGCTTAAATTAAAAGATAACAATATTATTTAAAGTAAGCCCTATCGTCAGCCGAATACCTATTATAAGTGATCCAATTATTTAGGAGAGGGTTATTATGAGTTCAATAAAACAGTTGAAAAGCGACATAGATAGAACCATCGAAGATGCAGGGAATTTACTTGCACAGGGAAAACAACATTTAGAAAATTTAGAAACCAAAGGATACACTTACGAGCCAAAGGGACCCATTCCCAGAGAATTGGGGCAGGAAGTAATTAAATTCATTCTTTTTTGTAGACTAATTGATATAAAAAAGACTAAATTAGAAGAACTAAAAACCAATATAAATTCAGCCAGTATAGATGATCCAGACGCACAAGAAACGGAAGTTTTTCAAAATTTACACGAATCAGAAGAATCGAAAATGGATGAAGAAGAATCGACAACCGACGCAGAAGAAGAAGATCTAGAAGAGGATTGGGCTGCTGAAGCAGATGCGGAAGCGGAAAAGAAAATAGCTGAGGGTATACCGCTATTTGACCCAAAAGCATTTGCAAAATTAGTGCAGCTGGATGTAGGAAATTTAAAAATAGAGTTGAAATCTGTTAACATACAATATGAAGAACTAACAAAATCAATTGAACAGCTTAAACTGGAATTTCCAAAAAATAAGGAACAGTCAACTCAGAAAATTATAGACAAAGAAACGGCAAAAAGAATCCTTGCTCAAGAGGCAGGCTTAAGACCACCTGCTAATATTGATAACTCAAATAAAAAATTAAGTGGATTAAATGAAGATTTAGTTACATTAAAAAACTTGCGACAAGGAAAACCCCCTCAAGAACCCACTTCAGCAGCGATGAAGTATTTGCAGAAAAGACAACTTGAGGCACCAGCTCAACAACCTGTCTCTAATACACCTATAACACCTTCCACAGCTCCTAAAAAGCGAAAACGTGATCATTAACATGATAAGGATCGCGGGCAGGGGGGCAGGTAAAATCTAAATTTTTACACCTAACTTCCAGAAAGCTCCATCTGTTTTCGATACACATGCGTAATTTTTTTACCATTCCATGCGTAACATAAATGGCGCTCTTGACGACAATTTCTTAAAGCAGTGGGTCTAAATACTGCGACACATTGTCCGTGCAAATAACGAACACTTGAATATCGAACTCCATACGAAGACAATCCATTTCCGCGTAATGCTTTGCCCAGCTTTTGTGCGCCACTTAAATTCTCAGGATCATAAATACTGGGGCGTTCTTTCTTTTGATCAAAAATATCATGTAAAGGAGCCTTTAGATCTGTTAATAGCACTCTCATATCAATTTCCATTTTAGGTAACTTAGAATATCCTAGAAATTTCTCCCTGTGGTATTTAGTTTCTGCAATAGCAGTTTCTAAAGTATTAGCCGCATAAAAAACGCCATAAGAACCATCTGTAAAACGAGAACCACCAAAATAGGTTGGCAAATGTGTAAAGGCAGCCATGATTTGACTTGTGCCGGGGCCAAACATTGTTTCTTCTCGAGGAACCAAGTCAATTTCGCCGATTTCGGTGCGAATACGCGGGTTTGTAAGTTGTTCTATCTCATAGATAATCTCAAACTCATCCACATCAGAAACTCTTTCTAACAAATCAATAGGCGGAAACCGGCTGGGAATAATTCGCCAACAAGGTAGCCAAGCTATTTCTTTAATCGCTATTTGCGTTTCCTCTACTACCACCCGCCTCGCTCCGCATCTAAATATCTTCTGACTTCATAGAGATCTGCCACTTGCCCAGATAGCATGCGATCGATGGGTTTTTTTCCATTAAATAATGGGTGAGTGCTCGGTAAATTTATCCAACTATCCGCAATATTTGGATTAGGTAATAAAATTTGTAATGCCTTATATATACCAAATATATAACTGAGTCGTTCTAATACATCATTACTTAGGCTTACTTGGGCGGGATTTTTTTTCCAGTTGTAAAATGTGGATTCTGTTGATAGTCCTAAGAGGCTTTGCATTTGATGATTACCAAGACCCCACGCCTGACAAATATTAAAAAAGGTGCGTAATGCTGGGCCTGCATATTCTTTACGCTTTTCAGTTGTGAGGGTTTTCATACTTAAACTCCAAAAATGGTGTTTATGTGTAGTTTAGACTATTTTTGGAGTTGATATAACTGTATTTATATTCAGTTTTTTTGTTTTATGTTTAATTCTAACATCCTATCTTAAGCATCCTTTTTGACCGTTTTCGCATCCTACCCAAATAAAACTTTTTTAGCTTCTTCCGTTACAGTAGGCGTTGTATTAATTTCACTCGCTTTCGCATAAGCCTCTTGTGCCGCAGGCCGAGACTGAATACACAAAAGCCATCGCTTTACATGAAATACTCCTTTTCGTCAAATACATTAATCTAAAATATGCTCACGCTTCTCTAATAACCACAGCTGTGCCATAACACAAAACTTCTGTTGCATTAAGATTTTTATTAGACAAATCGGCCGTATTATAACGCATGCTGATAATCGCATTGGCGGATAAATCGGTTGCATGTTCGACCATCTCATCGTAGGCCTGTTGCCGCGCATTTTCACACATCACTTTGTAATGGCCTATATTGCCACCAATAATGCCTTTTAAAGCACCAAAAAAGCCTTGTTTTATAGTTGGAGAGCGCACACAAATTCCTCGTACAACACCCTTATACTCTACAATTTTATTTCCTTCAAATGTAAGCCCTGTAGTTACCTGCATAATATAATTTCCTCTTATGAACCCTTCCGCATATCTGAATAGTATACCTTTGAATAGCTATTTTGTTTCCAAAAAATAAATTGAAATATATTTTTTAAGAACGGAGGTCTGGAATAAATCCACCCACTTGTGCGTCCCACAGTTTTTTGTACATCCCAGCCTTCTCTAATAAATCTGAGTGGGTTCCCTCTTCAACAATTTTACCTTGATCAAAAACTAAAATGCGATCCATATGTAATAATGTTCCCAATCGATGTGCAATCACTATCGTGGTTTTTCCCTGCATAACTTCTATTAATGTCTGCTTAATACTATTTTCAGTAACAGAGTCTAATGCAGAGGTTGCTTCATCTAAGAGTAATATCGGTGCATTTTTTAAAATAGCTCGCGCAATTGCAATTCTCTGCCTTTGTCCGCCAGAAAGCTTAACACCTCTTTCACCTACTAATGAATTATAGCCTTCCGGTAAACAACTAATAAATTCATGTGCATTGGCTTTTTTTGCTGCTTCTATGACTTCTTGATCCTCAGCGTTTAATTGACCATATCGAATATTGTCCATGATGGTTCGATGAAACAATATTGGATCTTGTGGGATCATTGCAAGAGCGCGATGCAAAGAATCTTGGGTCACTTGCTTAATATCCTGATTATCAATCAGGATATTACCGCTATTCACATCAAACAGCCGCAAAATAAGGTTTACAAAAGTCGATTTTCCACTGCCAGAGTAACCCACAAGTCCTATCTTTTCACCTGCCCGTAATATAATCGATTTATTGCTAAATAGTGGGTCGGCATTATCATAGCGAAAATGTACTTTTTGGAAACAAATCTCGCCTTTAGTGACTCTAAGTTCGCTTGCCTTAGGTGCATCCTTTATTTCACAGCCTTTGTTTAATAAAGCAAGACCTTGACTGACTGTTCCATAGACTTCAGAAAATTGAGAGACACCATGAGCCAAATTCCCTATAATCTCCGAAAAAGAAAGCGTCAAGGTCAATACCAAGGCAAAATCACCGGCAGAGATACTTTGTGACTGCACTAAATATATCAATACTAAAATGCATCCGCTAATCATACCCGCGGTTGATAATCCTTGAATAGTCATTAGTTTTAGTAGAAACCATCTTAATTTTTGATCTTTAGAGATGACTTTTTCAACACTTTTATTTAATTCATTTTTTTCATATTGATACGCTGAAAATAATTTAACGTTTAAAATATTAGTAAATCGATCAACGTTTTTTCCTATCAGCAAACTATTCATCTCTGAAAATTCATGTGACAATTGACGTCCTCTTTTAGTAGCATAAATGCTAATCGTGAGTAATAGGATAGCCCAACCAAACAATATAATTGCAAGCCAATAATTGACTAACATCAAGGTTCCGCAAGCGATAAAGAATGCAAGAACATGACTGAAAAAACGATCGACTATCAGTCCAACTATTTCAGTCGTTCCTTTGCTCAGATTTTTTATCTTATCTGATAACCCGCCGCTCAATTGATTTTGGAAAAAACGATAGGAGTAATGGCTAACCACTTCTGTCGATTGTTCAACAATATTGGCTTTAAGCTTTGGATAAAACTTAAGAGCAACAAAATCATAAAATCTGAAATTAAGCGTAAATGCAATTGCAAGTAGAATATACAATATAACAGGTATAATCATGTTTCTAATAGAAGGATCATGATTGACACCATCGATAATTAATTTAATAACGTAGGGTTGCAACGAAAGATGTGCTGCCCAATAACAAGCGACAAATATCAACCCAAGGATTTGCCAGCGAAACGGACGTACTGCGCTCAAGATAAATGGAGTGATGGGCATTGTTTTTAGCATTTCATTCTCCTCCGTTTACTGTCTGATCCCCGGGTCTTGATATTTCCAAAAAAAATATAATTTTCTTCTTTATTAAGATAACATATTTTTTTCTTATAGTCTATCGAATGTGCTTTAGCGATATAGCTTTAGAAGGTCTGCTTTGTTTCAAAAGATAAATTGGAATATCCGTTCTCTTAATCAACAAAGCATAAAATACCATTTTAAATCCAGAAGCCCACAACGCCCACCCACAAAAAATAAGCGCGAAAACTCCAATAAATCTCCAATTTATATAGATGAAGAATGCGACTGATTAGGCGAACAAAAATAGCCTTAAATCAGGAGTGCAAATTTTTAATGTATTGAATAAAACAGATAGTATGCGCTTTTAGCGCTTACGTTTGAGAAGAAGAATGGATAATTTGAATAAGATACGCTTAGTGATATTACACTTAGCGATACAAATGTCGTTGCTTTAAAATTTTGTGTAAATAAACACATATTGATACCCAATTTTTTACCATTTAAACAAGTTTTAATCATAGGACAAAAAAAGACTGTATGTTAATGCCTTGATTCGAGGTGGCTAGCCCGTTTGTCAAACCATACCCCCTCCTCATACAAGGACAATAAAAGCTTAATTTATAAATTAGACAAAGATTTTTGAAATTCCTCCCCGTTCATTGCATTAAGCCCGGCTTTTATTAAAGCAGCCGCAAATACTTCCATATCATGAGGATTGGCTAACGACATTTTTTTATCATTCAGCTTATTCTGTATATTTTCAAGATCTAATTCTTGTATCTCTTCGACAGTTAAAGGCTGAGAGCCAAAATTTTTGGCCATAAAGGTTAATAATACGCCGTAATAACAACGTGAAACTTGTTTCATTACCAAATAATGGTCACGATCAATTTTTGTGGGTATCTCTTTAAAATAAGTCTTTAAATAGAGCGCTTCCAATTTCTTGTTATAAATCATGAAATTTGACACCGTAGCTAAATCAAAAACAGGATCGGAACAACCTGCTGCTTCCCAATCAATTATCCAGAACCTCTTACCATCATATAAAATATTATTGGGATTTAAATCGTTATGGCTTGATTTTTTTAATTTGATTTTGACTAATTTCTTGTTGATTGCTTTTAGTTTTTTAATTCCTTCATAAACCAAATTGGATTTATTGGGGCAGCCCAAACTTTTTTCCATTTCCAGCAAGAAATTGATAACGGTTTTATACCGATATTTCGGAAATAGTGGTTTTTCATTGTGCAGCCTATGTAACAGTGTTGCTAATTGGATAACTACTTTAGGATCAGATAATTCCCCCGCTATTAATTTCTTATTTTTTATGTAATCCATTATCATTACACCCTCTTGCGCATTGGCATAATATACTTTAGGCGATACCCCAATACGGGAGGCTAGGGTCATACACTTAATTTCATTTTCCATGTCTTTTAACTCATTGTTGCTTAGCCGCAAGACATAATCCTTATTATTTACTAAGATTTTGTATAATTTCGCATTTGAAAACCCTCCCGCCAAAGGTTCAGCTTTAAAATCTTTGATACCAAAAGTCTTCTTTAAAGCTACTCTTAGCCTTTCTTCATACAAAGTGGGTAGTTCTCTATCTTTTGCTGTTTGAACACCCCTTTGCGTTTTTTCTATTGGATGTGAAAATGCATTGAAAGACAACAATACATACACAAAAATTTTACTTACTTTAATGATTAATCTTTGTAACTTCATACACTTTTCCTATGTCAAAAACTTTGAATCTAACACTTTATCAAATACCCGTTTATTCCCACGCTTTAAGGAAAACACTAGCAATTTCGTTTTCTATTTTGCTTTAGCCATTTTTGAAATAAGCGTATTAAAGCAGTTTTGTCTTTTGGTTTCACCCAATTCCAATCTATTAATTTCCAATCCGAATCATTAGGATCAAAACCCAGCGCTTGAATATATTCTTTACTGGCTAAAAAATAAAGAGATTTGTAAATTCTCAATTTCAGGTAATATAATATTAGATCGGCAAAAACGTCTATCCACAAGCTAAATCTTAAAAATACTTGTTAGCACCCATAAAAAAATATTGTGTAAAATCAATGCAATATGAATTGTGTCGACTTAGGTTGACAAAGTAGCTCTTGTCGAGTATACTTGACACTATTGTCAATCTAATCCTTTGGTGAATTTTATGCTTTCTGATGACTCTCTTTTAGAAATTCTAAGCGAATGGAGCTTCTGGGATACAGAACCGCCATCTGGGCTAACAAGACAATTAGCATTGCCAAAAGCGCTACAAGCCGATTTAGCATTGATTATCCAGGGTGTACGCCGCTGTGGTAAATCAACATTACTCTCGCAATTACCAAAGCATTACCATATTCCACTGGTGCAATGTTACTACTGTAATTTTGAAGACCCACGATTGATGAATGATCTTGATCATAAACTGTTAACCCGTATCAAAACACTCGCTCGAAATAAAGTTCCTGCTGAAAAGCCATGCTATTTCTTTTTTGACGAAATTCAAAATGTACAAGATTGGGAAAAGTGGGTACATACGCAACTCGAACGCCCAAAACAAAATTATTTTATATTGACCGGTTCTAATTCACGTCTTTTAAGTGGCGAATTTGGAACAGCCTTAACCGGGCGCCATGTGACGCTTGAATTATTCCCCTTTTCGTTTTCAGAATTTAAGGCATTATTTCCAGATAAAACGCTTGAAGATTATTTAATTTCAGGGGGGTTCCCAAGACCACTGACATTCGACCAGCCTTATCAGTTACTGCAAGAATACTTTAATGATATTATTTTGAGAGATGTTTTAAAAAGAGTGCACGCACGCACCCCAGACGCCATTAAACAGGTTGCTAAAATGGCATTTGAAACTTGCGGCTCTGAACTCAGTTATAGAAAAATTGCCGCAGTCACGGGCTTGACGGTAGACACGGTTAAAGCTTACCTTGAGGCTTGTGAAAGCGCTTATTTACTTTTTGCATGCAATTATTTTGCATTTTCAGAAAAAAAACAACTCAGCAAACAAAAAAAATATTACCCTATTGATTCCGGCATGCGATTTTCAATAACAAACACGATGAGTCGTGATTTCGGAAAAAGTCTAGAGATGATGATTTTTTTACGTTTAAAACAAACGCATGAACAAGTGTGCTATTGGCACGAACTTCACAAAGGTGAAGTAGACTTTGTTGCAGTACGCGGAAAAACTATTGTACCGTATCAAGTCACTTGGAAAGGGCCTGAGCCACGACACGAAAAAGCGCTACAGCATTTTTACGAACATTTTCCACAAGCAAGTGAAGTCGTATTTATCACGCGTGACAACGCAGAAGACTTTTTGTGACCTCTCTTATTCAATCAGAAAAAAAGTATCTCTATAATGTCGCAACTCCCCAATAGACTCTTTAATATCTTCCATTGCAAGATGCGCTGATTTTTTCTTAAATAATTTGACAATACTCGGCTTCCAATGTTTTGCTAGTTCTTTTACCGTGCTAACATCCAAATTACGATAATGAAAATATTGTTCTAATTTTGGCATATATCGATATAGAAATCGTCTGTCTTGGCAAATACTATTACCACACATCGGAGAGCGATTTGGTGGCACAAAACGCATAATAAATTCTAGTGTTTGTGCTTCTGCATCTTCTTCGTTCATTGGACTGTTTCGAACGCGCTCCACCAAACCTGAACGTGTGTGCTGTTTGGTATTCCACTCATCCATAGCGAGCAACCTTTCTTCTGATTGCGCAATCGCAAAAACCGGCCCTTCAGCAATAATTTCTAAATTGCCATCGGTAATAATAGTGGCAATTTCGATAATACGGTCTTTATCTGGATTCAGGCCTGTCATTTCTAAATCGATCCAAATGAGATGGAGTGGGTTTGGTTTCATGAATTTTCTCATCGCCATAAATTAAGGAATTTGATTATACCCAATGTTGCTTTAAAATTAAACATAAAAGTCAAAAAACTGACTTTAATTTGCTAAAAAAAATTGACAATCGCTTTTAGAACAAAATACACTTCCAGATTAGCTCTGCAAACGGAACATTAGGGTAGACAGATACTGATTTAGATAAGGATATTGCCATGCGTGTACATTCATTAGTAGACCCTTCATTAGAGACACTGCAAGCGTATTTTGAAACACTCGTTTTAAAACGTGAAATAAGCACGCCTCTTCAATATTTAAGCGAAGCACACCGCCAAGGCATTGCTAATAAATTTGCTAAAAAATCGCTACAAGAACTGGCATGGATGGCTCGAACGCTAGACAAATCCCTATTATAAAGCGCTTCTCCCTGGTATTATAAAATCGACAAAAGTTAATCAAACCAATACCGTTTTAAAAGCCAAGGAGAACGTGTTTGTTACCAAAATTACAAGGTTTTCTGCCTCAACATGGTCTGTCATCTTTTGCCGGATTACTGGCAAATTGCAAAATTCGCTGGCTAAAAAATAGACTGATCCAATATTTTGTTTGGCGTTACCCCATTAACTTAGCAGAAGCGGTTAATCCTAACCCTTACGAATACGCTTGTTTTAATGATTTTTTTACACGGGCTTTAAAACCTGAGGAACGTCCCATCGCAAGCGGTATCCATGATCTCATCAGCCCGGTTGATGGCCAGATCAGCCAACTCGGCGCCATTGCGGCAGGCAAAATTTTTCAAGCCAAAGGTCACCATTTTACAGCAGAAGAATTATTAGGAGGAGATACTGCATTGGCAAAATCCTTTATAAACGGATCTTTTCTAACTGCATATTTAGCCCCTAAAGATTACCATCGTGTACATATGCCAATTGATGGCGCATTAACGCAAATGCTCTACGTGCCAGGAAGTTTATATTCTGTTAATTTTAAAACGACAAGCTGCACACCCAATTTATTTGCGCGAAATGAGCGTGTCATTGCTATTTTTAACACATCCATTGGACGTGTTGCTGTCGTATTGGTCGGCGCAATGATAGTCGGTAGTATTGAAATGATTTCTACAGGCACCATTACGCCCCCCCGTTGCAAATCCATTCAAATTTGGAACTTGGATCATCCTATTTATTTAAAGCGCGGTGAAGAATTGGGGCGCTTTAAATTGGGTTCAACCGTGATTATGTTATTCGAAGAAAATAAAGTAACTTGGGATCCCGTTTTTGCAGCAACCGAACTTGTTCAATTTGGCCAACGTTTGGGATCATTTAAGCCCGATCAGTGGTAAATGAAACGACTTCTTGAATTTCGTGACTACCCAGCATAAGCATTAATAATCGATCAAGCCCTAAGGCAACCCCTGCTGAATCCGGCAAACCGGCTTTTAACGCCTCAATTAAACGAAAGTCAATTGGGATCTCCATCAATCCATTTATTTTCCGATATTCACAATCCGCTTGTATGCGTTCAAGCTGAATATTGGGATCGGTTAATTCATGATAACCATTTGCCAATTCTATCCCTCGAACATAAACCTCAAATCGCTCCCCAACAGCAGGGGTAACGTCTCTCACTTTTGCTAAGGCAGCTTTAGAAACGGGAAAATCATAAATTATCACAGGATTTTCAAATCCTAAATGTGGCTCTATACAATGTGTCATCAATATATCTAACCAATCATCGACTGTTAGCGTATTCATCACAGAAACACTCAAAATAATCCCTTTAGAAAGAGCACAGTGTTTAAGCTGTTCTGTAGAAACTGCGTGCGGATCAAGTCCTACAAATTTTTGGTATACTGCTTGATAAGTTAAACGTTCTGTTTTTGACGTTCCTAATATCAGACACAACAAAGCCTCAACTTCATCCATTAATGCATGGTGATCAAATCCCGGACGATACCATTCTAATAGCGAAAATTCGGGATTGTGCAAACGGCCAATTTCGTCGCGCCGAAAGGCTTTGCAAATCTGGTAGATGGGGCCACTACCCGCCGCTAACAAACGCTTCATTGCAAATTCTGGCGATGTTTGTAAATAATAATTTTGATTATCGTGTGAATGTGAATGAGAATATAAAATAGCAATGGGCGTAATATGGGGATCCGTTGCTGCTCCATTACACATTAGAGGGGTTTCGACTTCTAACACTCCTCTTCTATAGAAAAAATCCCGAATTTTCGACAAAAATTGTGCACGAAATTGTAGATTTTCCAAGCTTGCGGTTGGTTGCCAGTCTTTACTCTTTTGCACGAGAAACGTAATCGCCCGTACGCGTATCGACTTTAATCAACTCGCCCACCTGCACAAATAAAGGCACACGAACCACCGCGCCAGTCTCTAAGGTTGCAGGCTTCCCGCCGCCGCCAGAAGTATCGCCTTTAAGGCCCGGATCTGTTTCTACAATTTTAAGGATAACAAAATTCGGAGGCATGACAGTTAAGGGCAACTCATTCCAGAGCGTCACGATACAAACATCTTGTTCTCTTAACCAGAATGCACAGTCGCCCACGATTTTTTTATCAAATTCGTATTGTTCGAATGTTTCTGGCACCATAAAATGCCAACGCTCACCATCATTATATAAATATTGCATGTCTTTATCGACGACATCGGCCGATTCTACGCTTTCTCCAGATTTCATGGTTCGTTCTATCACGCGCCCTGTTTTTAAATTTCGGAATTTAACGCGGTTAAACGCTTGGCCTTTTCCAGGTTTTACAAATTCATTTTCTATAATTACAAAAGGATCATTATCTAAAATAACTTTAAGCCCGCTTTTAAATTCATTGGTACTATACGATGCCATACTGCTTCTCCTGGATAAATTGTCAACTCATCGATAATAACGAATAAAGTGTGACAAAACAATAACTGTAAGTTATTGGCTATACTTACCATATGCAGAAAATCCAGGGGGCGATTGGCTTTACGATTCCAGTCCAAACCTTAACCAATAGTAATGAGGTCAACTTGACCCCTACCGAGGTTATGGCTTGGCAAAAGCGCTTGCCTTCAGATCTAGGTCAATCCGCAAAAAAAATCTATCACGCAATAAGTGATTGTAATAAGGTCTATCTCGATCCAAAAGACAGATTTGAAATTTTAGAGCTGATCGATACCTCAGTGCAACATATTTGTCAGTCATTAAGCAAGCGTTATGTGAATCAAGTTAATGGATTAACAACACAACAATTAACCATCGCTCATTTAGCAGAAACGCTCCACGAACAGATGGCAGATGGTTATAAATTGGTTGTTGAACTATCGGCAAATGCGCCGAGCTTACTTAAACCACTTGATGATAGAATTTTATCCACTGCATTATACAAGATAATGCAGCATTTTACGCAAATCATTTTGATTAGTTATGAACTCTATTCTGTCCCCCCAAAGGGTATATGGAAAGAAATACACTTAATCTATCAATACGCCGAAAAAAAATCTCTATTACAAAATAATCATTTGGAAAATGAATATAAACGCGTTTTAATATTAGCTGCAACTTATCCTTACCAACGACGACAAAGTGAACAGGCACCTATTTACAAAGCAACTGAAGTCTGGTCAACCAAGACCCTGTTGCGCCGAGATTTGCCAAATGCTTTGGATCCAGGATTTCTAATCGTTGATTTCGAACAAGATAAACCGCCTATGTTTTTAACGCATGAGCTTATAAAATTCTCTTCTTCTTTCAAAGTATTGGACGTGCATTCTTTATTGAGTCATTTAAAAACGCTCTTGATCGAAATTGAACCAAATGAATTACAAGCCAGAATTTCGCACCACCAAGAACCCGAATATGCCGTCTCTAGTTCTGTTTTAAGAAAAATAATAAAAGGTTGGGAGATCCCCATAACGCGTTCAAACGACAGAACAACATGTGAAGAGAAAATACAAATTTCTATTGGCCTGATATCCACCCATTTTTACCTAAACGGACAAAAGCCCTTTCAACAGCAAGTGATCAATGAAGGATCGGAAAATTTTACCTTAACTTTTTCAACGCTAAGCCTTCAGGAAGACGGTCTTGAAACGGCTAATCCGAATAGTGCGGGAGATCAGATGTCGGCTCTGACAGCAGAAACAGAGAAAACGATCTCTTATCCACTTTACCCGTGTACCTTGATCAGTGAAAGCCCTCATGGTTATGGTTTGCTTTGGCCAGGAAACACTTACCCGCCCATGCAATCAGGAGAAATCATCGGTTTAGCAATAGATGAACAAGGAAATAGAACTTGGGAAATCTGCACAATTCGATGGTTGCTACACCTTACCGAGGCGGATTTTAAAATTGGCGTAGAGCGATTATCTAAAACCGCCATAGCAGCCACAGCGCAACTCGTTAAAAATAGTAAACCTTCGGGATATTGTGCACGCTGTTTAATACTCGGATCCACATTACTCATACCTGCTTTTCCATTTAAAACAGGGAACCGTATCATTTTATCCTCGGATACAGATCCTATGTTAGAAGTAGAATTAACGAAACTCATTGATTCGACTGGTGTTTATAACCAATTTCAGTATATTTCCAAAAATGCGCCTATAAACACTTCTTCCTCTACATCCACATCAACACCACCAACTGCGCTATCTTCCATGCCTCAAAAAGGATCTGAGCAAAATGATGACCTCTTTGATTCTGTTTGGTCCGATCTCTAAAGCGCTCTTAATTTATCTCTCAGTGCACCTAAGATAACGGTGTAATCGTTTACGCCAAAAACAGCAGAACCTGCAACAAAAGTGTCTGCCCCTGCTGTTGCAATAGCTTTAATATTCTCTAGGTTAATGCCGCCATCGACCTCTAAACGAATTTGTTTTCCGCTTGCATCAATAAATGCCCGTGCTTTGCGTATCTTTTCTAAAACGCTAGGCATAAACTTTTGACCCGAAAACCCAGGATTCACCGACATTAATAAAATTATATCTAGCTTTTCCAACATATCGGGTAACACATTAAAGGGTGTGTCTGGATTAAAAGCTAAACCCGCCTTGCAACCCAGGTCTTTAATTAATTGAAGACTGCGATCAACGTGCTCACTGGCTTCTGGATGAAATGTAATCGTACTGGCACCCGCTTTTGCAAACATTTGAATTAAACTATCAACCGGCCTCACCATTAAATGCACATCGATAGGCGCTTTGATACCATATTGTCTTAAGGATGCACAGATCATCGATCCAAAAGTCAAATTAGGCACATAGTGGTTGTCCATAACGTCAAAATGGATCCAGTCTGCACCTGCTGTTAATACAGCCTCGCTCTCTTGGCCTAATCGAGCCAAATCGGCAGATAATATCGAGGGAGCAATAATAAAGGGTTGCATATTACTTAAACCAATAGCCTATTGTTAAGAGATGAAGATTAATACCGTGATTTACCGATCCTAAATAGGCATTTGAAAAATGAACGGCTTTATACCCAAGATCATACTCGCGATTCTCGCCGAATCGAACGCCAATGCCAAACCTATCTTCAAACTGAAAATGCATACCGAGATGTCTGCCACCAATTTCTTTTCGCGTTAAAAGCGATAATCCTATGCCCAGTTCCACATAAGGCCAGCCCACCGTTGTGCAAAGCGCCCGATTGAATCTAACCACCGCCGCCAGGGCTCCAGCATTTAACTGCTTATGACTATTGGCGAGAGGACCTTTCTTTCCATGCATTGAGTATAGGCTCCCTTCCCAATAACCCGTAATAGGCCAAGTACTGTCGGTTCGCCACTGCTTTTCAAATTCTCTTTGGAGGCTCAAACGTAAGGGTACGATGTGTGCAGCACCATACCCAGAGGCCATTGAAGCTCCTGTGCGCCCATTAGCAGCGACCTTTAAACAACTTGTCAAACAAGCTGCTGCAAGAATAATCATTGCAAAAAAACGAATGCGCATAAAACACCTCCCTTCGGCTTAAGTCCTGATTTCTATCTTAAACGAAAATTCACGTTACGTAGAGACAAGCCGATTAACTTATGTTAAGCTTATTCTCTGCTCACTCTCCGAGCAAAATTTATCTGGTTAACTCATAAAGGAGCCATTATACAATGTCTAGCATCATGCCAAGAAAAAATGATAAACGCGATCGGCTTATTGATGCCGCCAATGACCTAATTTATCAGCAAACATTTAATGCTACGACCCTTGCAGATATTGCAGCCAAAGCGAATGTTCCACTTGGCAATGTCTATTATTATTTCAAAACGAAAGATGATATTTTAAAAGCAGTTATACAAAAGCGTTCGTCTGAGCTACAAGCACAATTTTCTGCTTTTGAAGAAGCGTTTCCTAATGCAAAAGATCGCCTTCGCGCATTCATTGAGGGCAGTGTGGAAACCTCAGAAACAACTGCCCAATACGGATGCACACTCGGTAGTCTTTGCCAAGAACTCGGCAAATTTACTGGAGAGCTGTCACAAATTGCAGCAGAGCTAATGCACAGGACATTGGAATGGGTAGAAACACAATTTAAAGCCATGGGTAAAGGCGAACAATCGACTGTATTGGCCAAATATTTAATTGGCAGCTTGCAAGGCGTGTCTTTATTAACACTGACTTTTAAAGATCCAAGCTTGTTACGAAGACAAAGCAAAACTTTAGAAAAATGGTTAGAAGCTGCTTAAGGCTTCAATATTATTCAAACGGATTAACAATTTAAGGCCGGGGATATCAAAGTCTTTTGAATTACCGAAATCCCCGTGCTTCACGAACCAAATCATAAGCTGCTCTGATTTGTTGTGTTTTTTCTTTAGCCATTTTTACCATTCCTTCTGGAAGTCCACGAGAGGCCAATTTATCCGGATGATGCTGATTCATCAGCCGTCGATAAGCTTTTTTAATTTCTGCAATCGATGCTGTAGATGCCACTCCTAACACCCCATAAGCGTCTCCAACGCTGGGTTGAGGAGTCGTATATGTCTGCCTCCGTTGGTTACTATAGCCACTCGCGCTATCGCCACCCGTCTGATAACCGCGAGCATGGTGATATTCGCGAGCACGCGCATTCGGATCGAATTGTGCAGAAAACCACTCATGAAAAGACTGGCTTGCCCATTGTCTTGCCCACAGGCGCTCAAACTCTTCTGAAGAAAAATGTAATCTCTGGCAAACCAAAAGGAGAACTCGCTTTTCATCTGCATTTAATGCGCCATCGGACAGAGCGGCTTCTAATTGAATTTCTACAAAAAACCGTAATAAGTCTGGGTATTGATTGCAGGCTTGGTAAAGATCCGACAACGCGTTTTCGAAGTTGAAATCAGCATTTTTTCCGGAATTAAAAAGGGTCATAGCTTGTTGTTTGAATGCCTCATTTAATTCGAGTCTAGACATAATATTTTTAGCAGCACGGATTTCATCAACGCTCACATGGCCATCGGCTTTTGCCAGATGTCCCATCACCAAAAAAGTTGCTTTAAAAAAAGCCTCCTGAACAGCGGCTGAGCGTGCACGTGGGATTTGGTGCAAATGCAGGCTCAAGCCTTTGTCAAACCAACTGCCCACTATGTACCCAATAATGCCACCAAATAGACCTAATAAATTAAACCCAAACAGCGTTCCAATTAATCTGCCCCAAATAATCATAATTTCACTTTTTAAGTTTGACGTATTTAAAATACAAAAAATGTATTATATCGCACAAAGTGCCTTATAGTATCAAAAATGGCCATTATCATATCCTATTTTAGGTACTTAAAAGTCAACCCCTTCGATTTAAATCAGCTAATTGCTCTGGCTTACCAATATTATGCCAAAGCCCTTGATAATATTCGCCGGAGATTTGTTGTTCTTTAATTGCCTTTTCATACAACACATACAGTGGAAAAATCCCTTTTGGACATCCAATAAATAATTCTGGCCTATAGACACCAATGCCCCCAAAATTGAATAATGGCTCGCCCGTTTTACAAATCCTGCCATTAACCAATGCATAATCACCACGTGGGTGATGCGGTGGATTATCTACCATCACTAAATGCACTAAGCCTTGGGGATCTTTAGGTAATTGTTTGTAAGGAAAATCGGTATAAATATCGCTACTCACAACAATAAAGGGGTCTGGCCCCAATAATGGCAAAGCCTTTGCAACACCCCCTCCTGTTTCTAGAACGGGATCCTCAAACGAATATTGGATCTGGACGCCAAATTGCGTACCATTACCTAATACCGCTTCTATTTTATGGCCCAAATAACCCAAATTAATTACAAACGCTTCTACGCCCGCATCTCTCAACGCTTCTAGTTGATAGACGATTAAGGACTTGTTTTTTACTTGCAATAAAGGCTTGGGCGTATGATCCGTTAATACCCCCATCCTTTTACCGCGGCCTGCGGCTAATATCATTGCGCGCATCTAAACCTCTGCTGTTTCGCGAAGCGTTTCAAAAAAATTCAAAAGTGGTTGTAACTCGGCATATCGATGACAAGTCTCCGATATGTACTTTAATACTTGTGGTATATCACTAAGATATCCTGACTTATTATCGCGATAATGTAATCGCGCAAAAATGCCTAAGTTTTTTAAATGTCGTTGTAACCCCGTTAAATCAAACCAACGCAAAAATTCAGAATAAGCTTCTTGTCCCGTTAGTAGCTTTGCTTCTTTCGCTTTCTCATAAAAATCGCGCACCCAGTTTTGAATGCGTTCGCGCGGCCAAGCAATATAACAATCCTGTAACAGCGAAACCAAATCATATGTTATGGGGCCTGTCATAGCATCTTGAAAATCTAAAATACCCAGGCTGTTTCCTGGCAGAATCATTAAATTGCGCGAATGATAGTCTCTGTGTACAAAAACCTGGGGCTGATTTTGACACACCTCAAAAATTTTTTCATATATTGGCTTTAAACTAGTTTGGGTGCTTTTCAAATCAGAATCGGTGAATGCCTTATGCTTTTTGAGATACCATTCTTCAAAAATCCCCAATTGTGTGTAAAGAAAAGCCTGATCAAAAAGTGGCAATTTTTTTTGACAGTGTTGGATCTTAAGCAAAGCTTCAAAAGCATTTTGATATAATTGATCAGCTGACTCTTCATTTAGTTCACTTAAATAAAGCCTATCTCCCAAATCCGATAGTAATAAAAATCCTTGTTCAAAATCTGCATGGATCACTTTAGGCACTTGTAAGCCGTGTTGATCTAGCACGACGGCGATCTCTGCAAATACCAGCGTGTTCTCCGGAGGGGGGGCATCCATTACTACATAGCGCACATCCTCGATAGCCACCCGAAAATAGCGCCTGGCACTGGCATCACCCGCTAAAGAAACCCGCTTGAAGTGATTCGTCTTTAAAACACATTTTAGCCATTCATCTAAAAGCTGCTCTCTCTGCATGTTAGTTCTCTCTCTTTTTAATAAAGATTTGCAGTCACCCTAGAAAATATGCGATGGTTTACACATTTCATCACACTATAAATGTTAACTGTGAGGCATATACTGAACCGTTTTATTAACCTTGTCATCAGTCTCGTCTGTTTGCCAAGTTTTGCTTACGCAAGTGATATTGAGAATACGAATCCTTTTGACGATTGGGTATGCAGCGCGCAATCACAAACACTATGTCATGGTAATTACTTACAGGAACCGCTTCCCTTCCCAGGACAAACCGATCAATATCTTAAAACACTACCCATCACGATTACCTCTGATCAGGGTGAGTTTAGACCCGATGGGAATTCAATATTGGCAGGGCATGTACATTTAATTGAGGGAAACCGCCAACTCTTTGCAAATCACGCCACCATTCATCGCGACCCCAACAAAACGCAAGCCATCGATTTTATACAAGCAGATGGACACGTCAAAATAACAGAACCGAATATGCGAGTGGATGGCACACACGCAGAAGTGTTTGTTGAAAAAAATACGCAAGTTATTCAAGACGCAACCTACCGTTTATATGATCGACATAGCAGAGGTACTGCTACCTCTGCCACCGTATACGATAAAAAGAACATGGTTTTAACAAAAGCCACCTATACGACCTGTGCTCCTTTTCAAAAAACATGGTTCTTGAAGGCGGAAAAAGTTGACCTCAATAAAAAAACAGGGCGTGGTCGTGCACACCATACACGCCTTTATTTTTACGATGTGCCTATCCTTTATTTACCCTATCTCGATTTTCCTATTGATGACCGCCGTCAAACTGGTTTTCTTTTTCCCAGTTATGGGAGTTCTAACCGATCGGGGGTAGAAATCGGAGTTCCTTTCTATTGGAATATCGCGCCAAATTATGATGCAACCTTAACACCTACGCTTTATGGTGAACGTGGTTTAGAACTTAAAGGACAATTTCGCTATCTACTTGATAATAGTCAAGGCGAATTCGATGCTGCTATTTTGCCGAATGATCGGAAATATCGAACATTTAAAACTAAAAGCCTAGCGAACCATTCCGATATTCCAAATAATGATCCCCGCATTACAGCACTGAAAACAAATAATAACCGTGAATTTTTGCGTGCAAAAAATACAACGCACTTTAATGAACATTTAACAACTAATCTACTCTATCAAAGAGTAGAAGATGATAACTATTTTATGGACTTTGGAAATACCCTTGGCGCCACAAGTACAACACAATTATTACAACAAGGGGAACTGTTATTTCAAGCTGAAAATTGGACAATACAAACCCGCTTACAACAATATCAAACACTACATCCCTTTAGTGGGCCTGTCATCACAGATGTTTATAAAAAGTTACCGCAAATCAGTTTGCAAAATTCCTATCTAGATCTCCCTTATGATTTAGAATGGACAACGCAAGGCGAATTTTCTCACTTTGATCATAAAAAAGATCCAATGACTAACAATGCCTTTACAGTAGGAGATCGCTTTCAGTTGCGCCCTGGAATTTCTTTACCCATAGGAGCCCCAGGATGGTTTGTAAAACCACGCATTCAAGCAGACTTTTTAGGCTATTCACTTACACGAGGTCCAAACGATCGCGCAACACTGCTTGCCAAAACTAATCGCTTACTCCCCATATTCGACTTTGATTCCGGATTATTTTTTGAACGTGAATTTAGTCTAAAAAAAGAACCTTATATACAAACCCTAGAACCCCGAGCCTATTATTTATACGTTCCTTATCGAAATCAAAATGCCTTACCCATTTTTGACACCAGTTATCCGGGTTTTGATTACAACCAACTCTATCGGGAAAATCGTTTTACAGGGCTAGACCGCCTGGGAGATGCAAATCAAGTCACTCTGGGTATCACCAGTCGGTTTATCGCTGAAGCAACCGGCCAGGAACGTTTAAGTTTAACGGCAGGGCAAATTTTTTACTTCAAAAATCGTCAAGTGACCATTTATAACTCAACAACGAATTCAATGAGTTTGAATCAGGAATATCCCAACGGGCACACGCGTGCACGGTCTTCATTTATTGGTCTTGCTCGCCTTAAGCTTGTAAATAATTTGTCTTTAAGTGGCAATACAGAATGGGATCTCTATCAAAAACAAGTGGATAAAGAAGCGGTGGGCGTTCAATATCAGCCCAATGAGCATTCGGTCGTCAATCTCGGATATCAATTTCTCCGCCGAAATTCTGTTGATCCCAATCCGATAACCGGCTTAGCCCAACGGTTAGATCAAACAGATACTTCTATTGCTTGGCCGTTAACGCAAAATTGGCGAGCTTTAGGTCGCTGGCATTACGATTTGCATAACCACCGCTCAAACGAGACCCTTCTGGGCGTAGAACATCAGGGCTGTTGCACTGCCGTGCGCCTCGTTGTTAGCCACTTTCTAGAACCCTATGATAATACACGCCCCAACCAGCGCCGGTATGCAAAGGCGATATTTCTTCAATTTGTTTTTAAAGGTTTGGGTGGCGTGGGCAATAGCAAAGTCAATTCTACCCTACAACGCATTCCCGGCTACCGCTGGCGTGATAATGAATATTAAGGTAAAATGACGGCATCTTAATTTTCACCACAAGAAGTTAGTTGTTGGACTTTATATTATGATTAAATTTCGCAGAGTCTCTCTTCTTTTAGCTTGCGGCCTCGGGTTGCTGTCTTTTTCGTTAGCGGCTCTGCCTGTGCAGAAAAAATTGCCTGTTCTGGATTGCATGGTTGCTTCCGTTAACAATGAGGCGATCACCGAATCGGAATTAAATCGACAAACCGAGCTTTTATTGGTTCGACTACGACAGACGGAAACACCGCTGCCTCCGCTGCCGGTATTGCATAAACAGTTATTAGAAAAAATGATCTTAGAAAAATGCCAACTTCAAATTGCCGCCGCCGAAGGCATAACCGTCGATGAAAAAGCCCTGAATCAAGCGGTAGCGGAAATCGCTAGCCGAGATAACCTTTCGATTGCTGACATGCAACAATTTTTAGAAGAACAAGGAATTTCATTTAAACAATTTCGTGAAACCATTAAAACAGAGCTTTTGCTTTCAAAAATTCAACAAAAAGAAATCGGGCAACGTATTACAATTTCAAAAGCAGAGGTTGATCATTTCTTGGCTTCACCTGCAGGGCAAGATCAATCTGGCACAGAATATCATTTAAGCCACATTTTAATTCCGCTGCCTGAAGAACCTTCAAAGGCAGAAATCCAAAAAATTGAGGCGAGCGCCAATGCGCTTGCAAAAGAATTAAAGCATGGCGCAGATTTTGCAAAAATAGCTATAGCCAAATCCGCAGGACAACAAGCGCTCGAAGGTGGAGACTTAGGCTGGCGTAATACGGCCGCTATACCCAGTACTTTTGCAAAAATCGCGCCTACACTTCGTGTGGGCGAAGTCTATGGCCCCCTTCGAAATGACGGTGGATATCATATTATTAAACTTTTAGCTAAACGATCACCTGCACAAAAACAACAAAATTCGGCTCAGGCGCGGAATAAAGCAATGGACACACTCTATCAACGAAAATTTGATGAACTCGTGGTGACTTGGTTAAGACATTTGCGATCTGAGGCAGAAATCAAAATCTATTTGAATGAAACCTGATTTTTCTCACCGGCCCCGTAAACGTTTTGGGCAAAATTTTTTGCAAAGTCCGCACGTTATTCAGCAAATTATCGGTACCGTTAACGCACGACCAAATGATAATCTCATTGAAATTGGGCCTGGTTTAGGGGTTTTAACCAAATTTTTATTGGCCCAGGTGAATCACCTCAACGTCATCGAAATCGATAGGGATCTGGCGAGCAAGCTCGCCGTTTCTTTAGATAATTCACAAAAATTGACGATTCACACACAAGATGTTTTGCATTTTGATTTTAATGTTTTTGCCACTAAAAACATGCGGGTGGTCGGCAATCTCCCCTATAATATTACGACGCCATTAATTTTTCACTTGCTAAAATTTCAATCAAAAATCCAAGATATGCACTTTATGCTGCAAAAAGAAGTTGTCGAGAGACTCTGTGCAGAACCTAATAGTAAGGATTATGGACGGCTCAGCATTATGGCGCAGTATCATTGTGACACTGAATATTTGTTTTCGGTCGATCCCAGCGCATTTTACCCCTCACCCAAAGTAAATTCTGCATTTGTTCGATTAATCCCCCGCCCCTTTCCAATAACAGCTACCAATATCACCTTACTGCAAAACATTACACGCGATGCCTTTAATCTACGTCGAAAAACATTGTCAAACGCACTAAAACCTTATTTGAAATTAGAAGACTTTATAGCACTCGAGCTCAAACCGACCCTACGCCCAGAAGTTTTATCAGTCACAGATTTTGTAAAAATCAGTAATTATATTGATCAACGGTTAAAGACTTCTGATCAGGACGAATCCTAAATGAGCACCTACGCCATCGGCGATCTACAAGGCTGTTTTGGCCCTTTTATGCGCTTACTTGAAAAAATTCAATTTGATGAAAAAAAAGATACCCTATGGTTAACTGGCGATCTGATTAATCGCGGACCGCAATCTTTAGAAACGCTGCGCTTTGTTAAAAATTTAGGCTCCCATGCGCTTACGATTTTAGGAAATCATGATTTAGCTCTACTCGCAGTTGCTTTTAATGCGATTCCTTATGATCCCAAACGATATACTTTTAGCGATATCTTAGCTGCGCCTGACAGAGATGTTTTAATTGATTGGTTACGACGTCAACCCTTAATCCATCATGACCCCCATTTAGGATACACATTGGTTCATGCAGGACTGCCACCACAATGGGATTTGGCACTCGCTCAATCGCTGGCAAAAGAAGTCGAAATGATTCTGCAAAACGAAAATCCAATGCCATTTTTTGAAAATTTGTTTGGAAACATGCCTAATCGTTGGGATCCAGCATTAACAGGTATGGACAGACTGCGCTTTATTGTTAACGGCTTTACCCGATTACGATTTTGTAATGCTGCAGGTGAATTAGAGCTGAAAACCACAGAGTCTGCCGAAAATGCGCCCACAGGTTATTTGCCATGGTTTTCAATTAGTACACGCAAAAGCCATGATTTAAAAATTCTGTTTGGACATTGGTCCTCATTAGAAGGCAAATGCAAAGAACCCAATGTTTTTGCGCTCGACACGGGTTGTGTATGGGGAAATTGTTTAACCGCTATGCGTCTTTCAGATGGCAAGAGGTTTACTGAGTCTTGCAAGGCCTAGCTCTTAACTATTAGAACCCTTCATCCGCTCTTTATTCAAATACATCAATTTTATGTATTTATAATAAGTGCCTTCGGCATTCGAAACGGCTAATAGAAAACCTTCTTTGCCATCTAAAAATCCGAGTCTGAATATATAGCCTCGAATAAAGGTCCAAAGACCCCGAAACACAGCTTTTAACACATTGCTCTTTCTGCCTTCCGTCTGTTTTTGTTTTGCGGTTAATGTAGAGTAGTCATTCATTTTTTTTAAGACTAAATCAAGATTAGGGTAAGCAAGATGATGAATTTTTCCTTTCAGCTTACCGATTTTACCCTGTATTTCTATTCTTTCATGCGCCAGTAAAGAAATAAAATGCGCTTGATTTCGACGAAATAACACCGCTTGGGTGTCGTGCCACCAATCGCCAAATCGAATCACTTTTTGACAATATTCTGAACTGAAAGAAATCTCAAAAGCATCATAGGATGTCTGCGGAATTTGTGAAGAAATTTCTTCTTTAAGCTTTGGCGTAACACGCTCATCTGCATCTATCGATAATCCCCATTCTCCAGTGGCTGTTTCTAATGCACGCTGTTTTTGCGCTCCATATCCTGGCCAATCGGTTATAAATACTTTATCCGTATATCGTCTACAAATCTCAACCGTATTATCTGTGCTACCCGAATCGAACACCACAATCTCATCCGCCCAGGCAACCGATTTTAGGCAATCTTCTATATTATGTGCCTCGTTTTTGGTAATAATGATAACGCTCAATAATGGCATCGGGCAGCTCTCGCTTAAAATCTAAATCGCTTATTTTATCTCTTTTTTTGAGATGTGACCACAAAGATTGCCCTAATAAACAATGGGATTTTATTAATACTACCTAACTATTTAAGACTCAGTTGACGCAATCATATTATTCAGTGTCAAATAGCTTTCTATTTTTGATTCTGACATTAAGACATGGAGAGGTATGGAATGTCCCCTTCCCGACTAAGCACCCTGCTTTTTGTGCTTTTATGGGCGATTAGCTTTCCCGCTGGGGCGGATTATACCTTTAATATGACGCCAGGTATTACCGAGATCAGTCGGGGGATCCATCATCTGCATATGACCATTTTTTGGATCTGTGTTGCGATTGGTACCGGTGTATTTGGTGTTATGTTTTATGCCATTATTTGGCATCGCAAATCTCGGGGTGTGACAGCCGCACAATTCCACGAAAGCACCGTTGTAGAAATCATCTGGACTTTGATCCCTTTTACCATCCTGATTTTGATGGCCATTCCCGCGGCGCAATTATTACTTAAAATGCACAATACGGCAGAGTCGGACTTATCTATTAAAATTGTTGGCCATCAATGGTATTGGGAATACGAATACCTCGGCGAAGGTGTGAAAATCATCAGCCGACTTGCCACTCCCCAGGATCAAATAAACAATAGAGATATTAAGGAACCGCACTATCTTCGAGAAGTCGACAACCCTTTAGTCGTACCTGAGAAAAAGAAAATTCGCTTTTTAACAACATCAAATGATGTGATCCACGCCTGGTGGATGCCTGCTTTGGGTATTAAGCGCGATGCAATTCCTGGATTCATTAACGAAGCCTGGACGAACATTGATCATACAGGTACTTACCGCGGACAATGCGCCGAATTATGTGGCGCGCTCCACGGATTCATGCCAATTGTATTAGAGGTTAAAACCGAAGCAGAATATCAAACCTGGCTTGCCGCAAAGAAAGCTGAAAATGTAAAACCCACCCCAAAACCCATACAGAGTAATACACCATGAGTAGCACGACAGAAACACATTTTTTAGATGTGCCCGAACATCACGAGCCACATAAAGGCATACGGCGTTGGGTCTTCACAACAAATCATAAAGACATTGGCACACTCTATTTATGGTTAAGCTTTATCATGTTCCTAGTGGGTGGTGCCATGGCTATGTGCATTCGTGCAGAACTTTTTAAACCCGGATTACAATTTTTTGATCCCGGATTTTTTAATCAATTAACCACACTACATGGCTTAATTATGATTTTCGGCGCAGTCATGCCAGGTTTCGTTGGATTAGCGAACTGGATGCTACCCCTGATGGTCGGTGCACCCGACATGGCATTACCTCGCATGAATAACTGGTCTTTTTGGATATTGCCTTTTGCTTTTGCGCTGTTACTGAGTACATTATTAATGAAAGGCCCCGCGCCAGATTTTGGCTGGACAGCCTACGCGCCCCTCTCTACCACTTACGGTCCTAAAAGTACCGATTTCTTTATTTTTTCGGTGCACCTGATGGGGATTTCTTCTATTATGGGCGCTATTAATATTATCGCAACCATTTTAAATTGCCGCGCACCCAGCATGACTTTAATGAAAATGCCTATATTCGTCTGGACCTGGTTGATTACAGCATTTTTATTGATTGCAGTTATGCCTGTGCTGGCCGGGGCTGTCACGATGATGTTAATGGATAGACATTTTGGCACCAGCTTTTTCGATGCAGCGGGCGGGGGAGATCCGGTAATGTATCAACATATATTTTGGTTTTTTGGTCATCCCGAAGTGTATATTATGATTTTGCCAAGTTTTGGCATTATGTCTGAAATTATCCCTACTTTTAGCCGAAAAAAATTATTCGGCTACAGCTCAATGGTATACGCAACCAGTTCTATTGCATTTTTATCATTTCTCGTTTGGGCCCACCATATGTTTACAACAGGGCTACCTGTTGTGGGTGAAATTTACTTTATGTTGGCAACCATGTTGATTGCCGTTCCTACCGGCGTTAAAGTTTTTAATTGGGTCGCCACGATGTTTCGCGGTGCATTGAGTTTTGAAGCCCCTATGCTTTTCTGTGTGGCATTTTTAATTATGTTTACCATGGGTGGTTTTTCAGGACTGATGCTTGCCATGGTACCCGCCGATTATCAATATCATGATACTTATTTTGTGGTTGCACACTTCCACTACGTTTTGGTACCTGGCGCCATTTTTGGAATAATTGCCGCTGTGTATTATTGGCTGCCAAAATGGACGGGGCATATGTATAGTGAAACTCTGGCAAAATTTCATTTTTGGCTATCGGCTATTTCTATTAATGTCTTATTTTTTCCAATGCATTTTTTGGGTTTGGCCGGTATGCCAAGAAGGGTTCCAGATTATGCCTTAGAATTTGCAGATTTTAATCGTATTGCAAGTGTCGGTGGCTTTGTGTTTGGCGCTTCTCAACTTTTGTTTTTATATATTGTGATTAAAACGATTCGGGGTGGCACCCAAGCCCCTGCGCAGGTTTGGGAAGGTGCACATGGTCTAGAATGGACCTTATCTTCGCCACCACCTTACCATAGCTTTATAACGCCTCCGAACGTGCACTAGCGGATATGCATTAATGAAAAAATCACACAAAACACTTATCTATCGACTGTTTATTATTGTCGGACTGATGTTTGGTTTCACGTTTGCATTAGTACCCATTTATAACGTGTTTTGCGATGTAACAGGTCTTAACGGCAAAGTTGATACAAAAAAACCGGGGAAATTTGCACGTTACAAGAACGAGAATGCCTCAAAATCTAATCGCCTTATTGTGCTTGAATTAGATATCAATCACCACCAAAACATACGTTGCGAATTTACCTCAGAAAAACCCGCGCTTCAGGTGATCCCCGGAGAGCTCACACATACCACATATCACGTTAAAAATTTAACCGATAAAAAAATGGTTATTCAGGCCATTCCGAGCATTAGCCCCGGATTTTTAGCAAAGCATTTAAAAAAACTAGAATGTTTTTGTTTTGAACAACAAACGCTAGAACCTTTTGAGTCACGCGATTTACCTTTACGTTTTTGGTTAGAGACGGCAATCCCAGAAGATATTCATCGGATGACCTTATCTTACACTCTATTTGATGTCACGGAGTCAAAAAAATGACCGACGATTATCAACGCTACTATGTGCCGGAACAAAGCTATTGGCCCATTATCGGTTCCATCGGCCTTTTTACGATGGTTATTGGTGGTATTAATATATTGCATACGCAAGATTATGCTTGGCTCATTTTCCTAGCAGGTGCTTTTATAACTGTTTTCATGATGTTTGGATGGTTTGGCAATGTAGTAAAAGAAAGCCGCAAAGGACTCTATAGTCCACAACTGGATCGTTCTTTTCGTTGGGGAATGGTTTGGTTTATTTTTTCTGAGGCGATGTTTTTTGCCGCGTTTTTTGGTGCACTTTTTTATGCCAGACATTATTCGATTCCCTGGATGGGTGGCATTGGCGCAAAACCTGCAACACATGCTTTATTATGGGAGCACTTTACGGCGCTGTGGCCCTTATTACAAAATCCTGATCCTGCAAAATTTGTAGGGCCTTTTGAAGCTATGGGCGCTTGGGGACTTCCGACTTTAAATACTTTGATCTTATTATCCTCTGGTGGAACCCTTACTTTTGCACACCTTGCCCTTAAAAACAATCATCGGAAAAAATTAGTCATCGGATTAATGGCAACGGTTGCTTTAGGTATTTTATTTTTATCATTACAAGGCTACGAATATTATCACGCCTACACGAAACTCGGGCTTAAATTAAATTCTGGTATTTACGGCTCGACATTTTTTATGTTAACAGGTTTTCACGGCGCACATGTCACCATCGGTACAATTATGCTTACCGTTATTTTAGTGCGCTGTATACGCGGACACTTTACACCTGAAAAACATTTTGGATTCGAAGCGACTGCTTGGTATTGGCACTTCGTTGATGTGGTATGGTTAATGTTATTTATTTTTGTTTATTGGCTTTAGTGATGCATTAATCCATGGGGCGCTATCCAACCCATCACAAATGCAATCAACAATGCAGCAAACAAAACAAAGGAGAGAATAATGCGCACAGAAAGCGCGTTTACTGTTCGCTTCGTTCTCCCTTGATCTGTGACTAAGTAATACAAACTAGCGCCCAAGCTCACTAAAATGCAAAATAGCATGACAAAGATTAATACAGTTGCTAATGTAGATGGATTCATGAAAAAACTCACTCTTCAATTGCGCCGATGGACGTTTACCCCCGGATGGGTATCCAGTCTGACTACTTTACTGCTGATTCCGCTGCTCGTCTATCTCGGATTTTGGCAAATGGCTCGCTATCACGAAAAATTAAATAACCAACAATCGTTGGTAAGCCGCATGAATTCTCCCCTGATCCATAAGATTCCGCCCAGCATGGCGCAATTTGATTCCCTCTTACGATACCGCCAATTAAAAATCACCGGGCATTTTTTAAATGCCCGTCAAATCTACCTTGATAATCAAACACTCAATAGGCAAGTCGGTTATCGTGTGATAACGCCTTTTCAACCCATAGGGCAATCCAAAATTCTACTCATCGATCGTGGCTGGATTCCACTCGGTAAAAGCCGCAATGAACTGCCCTCTATCAAACCTGTGCTCTCAGAACAAACACTGATAGGAACGATTAACCTTCCCGCTCATGGGCTGCAACTCAATAATCTGTTTAGTCAAACCTCCCACAAAATAATGAATTCAATCTCCTGGCCACTCAGAGTACAACGTATTGAGTTTTTAAACTTAGAATCCCTGCTTTTGCAAAAATTGTATCCTTTTATTTTACAACTAAACCCCCAGGACCCGATGGGATTTAATATTCAACCTATTACCTTTAACCCACCACCCAGTCGACATCTGGGATACGCCATTCAATGGTTTGCAATGGCGATCGCTGTCTTGCTCTATTACTTCGTGATAAACTTACATTCATCTCGCCAAAGAGGATCATGATGGCAACTTTCATATGATTAATCATTGCTTAAAAAAGAAATATCATCGGCTAACGCCTTGGTTGTTACTCTTGGTCTTTTTCGGGCCTTGGCTAACGGCGCAGGTGATCTACGCCAAACGTGATCAATTGGCTTTTAAAACAATTGAAACGGGCACGCTCGTGTCGCCGCCTATACAAGCGCAATCGCTACCCTTTTATGATTCTGCCTGGCTAGGAAAATGGCAAATCGTTTATATGCGTACTGAACACGATCACAAGAATACAGATGTCATACCCATGCTAAACCAACTACATAAGGCTTTAGGTAAAGACAAGCATCGTGTTGCCTATCAAATTATTGCGACAAAGGACGCATTAAAGCAGCACCCCTCTGCAAAAGAAGTATTTGATCGCGTCCTATTAGCCCCCGGCGAAATCGCACTTATCGATCCCCGCGGTTGGCTAATGATGCACTATCCAGCCGATCCTGATCCTATTGGCATGTTAAAAGACATTCGCCGATTATTACGATATTCACATGGCTAAGCAAGCAGCACCCCCTCTACCACCAGCAGAGCGATGGGCATATGGCACAACGCTGTTAGCTTTTGTTGTAATAGTGTTAGGTGCGTACACGCGCTTAACAGATGCAGGTCTTGGTTGCCCCGATTGGCCAGGCTGTTATGGGCAGCTCGTTCCACAAGCAAATGCCGCGAACTCACTGATTAATACAAGCAAAGCCTGGACAGAAATGATCCATCGTTATCTCGCGGGATCTTTAGGTATCATTATTTTTGCGCTGGCTTTTTTTATTATTAAAAACAAATCGAGTTTCAAAAAACAATCCCAAATACTGGCACTTGCCACAAGTGGTTTGGTTGTTTTTCAAGCACTATTAGGCATGTGGACGGTCACACTTAAGTTATTTCCGGCGATCGTGATGGCACACCTTATGGGTGGACTAGCCACGCTCTCGCTACTCTGGTGGCTTACTTTGACATTACGATCTCACAATACGGCTTTGTACAAAAATAACTTTCCCTTTTTTCGCTCGCCCAACTCGCTACGCTCAAACATTGGCTCACTCAAAAGTAAAAGTTATTTTCGCACAAAGCCACACGCTCTACGCATATGGGGCATCACTGGGCTTATAATGCTTGTTATTCAGATATTTCTCGGCGGATGGACTAGTGCGAACTATGCTGCTTTAGTGTGTTTAGATTTTCCGTTTTGTAATAACATTCATCAAGACCTGGGTTTAAATTTCCAGCTTGCAAATATATTTGAAGCCTTTAACTTTACATCTGTAGGCGTTGATGGCAGTCAGGGTACTCCACTCCGCCACGCTGCACGTATCCTGATTCATATGATGCACCGCATAGGCGCGCTCTTAACAATTCTGATCCTTGGATGGCTTGCACTACTGGCATGGATGCGATCACAAAACAAACATATTCGAATGATTAGCATTGTGATGGCCAGTCTGTTAATGATACAAATTTTGTTAGGCATTACGAATATTTTGGCAAAATTACCCTTAGCGATAGCGGTTGCACATAATGCGGTTGCCGCGTTATTATTGCTTAGCGTCGTCACTTTGAATTATTTTATGTATACCCTTAACAATCGGATTTTAGGCGCGGCGCAACATGAGAGCGCGCGCGGAGTGTATACTTAATACATGAGCACGCGAACGAATGTTGCAACAAAGCCTAAAATTCAAGTGTTAAGGGTATATGAGAAATAATAGACACCATTCAAGTCTTATTGCAGATTATTTCACATTATGCAAACCCAAAGTTATTTTAGTAATGTTAGTTACAACCTGGGTTGGTATGCATCTCGCAACCCACACATACGTGCCGTGGGATATCTTTATTTTTGCAACGCTCGGGATTGCTTTAGCTGGCGGTTCCGCTGCTGTCATTAATCATCTGGTCGATCGCCATATCGATGCAAAAATGACGCGTACTGAAAACCGCCCTATGGCCAACAAACGCATATCGATTCAAAATGCCTGCATTTTCTCGGTTATTTTAGGCGTGAGTGGATTATTGATATTAGCTGTTTTTATCAATCCCTTAACTACCTATCTCACCTTTGCAACCGTTTTAGGTTATGCCGTGCTATATACGCTTTTTCTGAAACGCCAAACACCACAAAATATTGTCATCGGTGGCGCCGCGGGTGCAATGCCCCCTTTATTAGGCTGGACAGCTGTCACAGGGCATACCAGTGCATTCGCTTGGTTGTTAGTACTCATTATTTTTACCTGGACACCTCCACATTTTTGGGCTTTGGCCATTCACCGCAAGAGTGACTATGAAAATGCTAATATCCCCATGTTACCCAACACGCACGGTGTTCCATTTACAAAATTATATATTGTGTTATATGCCATTTTATTGTTTATGGTAACTTTGCTACCGTATGCGGCACAATTGGCCGGAGGGCTTTATTTTGGTGCAGCCAGCTTTCTTGGCATCATTTTTTTAGTTCAGACACTAATTTTATATCGCACAGACTCTAACCACGCCGCTTTAAAAACATTTAGTTTCTCCATTTTGTATTTGTTGTTATTATTTAGCGCATTGTTGATTGATCATTACATTCAACTTCCATCGGGAGACTTTACATGCACATAAAACGCGTTTTTTTAACTGTCGGTCTAACGCTTGCCGCTGTTTTTATCATTTGGTATGGCGTTAAGCCCGTCCTCGAAAAAAATGCTCCCGTCATTATAACACCTGAAATCACCACGGCAACGCTTTTAAAACCCCAAAATGTTGTGACAAATTTTTCTTTAACTGACACGACAAACAAACCCTTTACGGAAAAATCACTTTTGGGACAATGGACACTGATGTTCTTTGGATATGCGCAATGCCCAGAAATTTGCCCCAAAACATTAATAAAAATTACCGAGCTTTGGAAAGAAACGCCGAAGGATCTTCATTTTGTATTTGTAAGTTTAGATCCTGAAAGTGATACGGTTCAGATCCTGAGAGATTTTTTAG
>DATLWY010000028.1:0-25282 GCA_035576045.1 Gammaproteobacteria bacterium
TATCATATCTGTTCATTCTTGCTCAAAGGTCTTCACCCTGGGGGAATGAGCATCTTTGGGTTTTTTGATTACCTTTGAAGTTTTTAATCACTTTTAGCAGTCGATGAACTTTGTTCAACGATCCACAAATAGTCACAATTATAATCTAACTAACCCAATAAATAACTTGAGTAACTTTAATGTGCATTCAGCACTAAATGCTGGTAACCTACTTATCTCACAAAAGAGTTTAACCTCTGCTTGTTCATTTATTGTAGGCTTAGGAGTTCTCTCTGTTAAAAATTGATAGAAAATAATTAGGGGGTATTTTTGGGGGTTCATTAAAACTATAATATAAAAAAACCTACGTGATACGGGGCTTTTTTGAAAGAATTATATTCCAGCTCTGGCCACCATAATCAAGCATTTACAGCAAACCCCGCCCAGGTTAATACGCTGAGCTTAAATAATATGGACATGAATTTCAAAAAAATTATGATTTTTGGTAGACCTGGTAGTGGTAAATCTACCTTTGCATCATCACTTGCTAGCATTTCGAATCTACCGCTTCATCACCTGGATAAGCACTTTTATATAGAAAAATGGTATAAAAGAAATTATGATGCGTTTTTAAATATTCAGCAAAATATTGTCAATAGCGACTTCTGGATCATTGACGGCAATTGTACAAGCTCATTTGAAATGCGATGGAGCAAGGCTGATTTAGTTTTGTATTTCAATTTTCCTAAAATTATTTGTTATTTCCGCGTTTTAAAAAGATTTTTAAATCCTAATAAGATGTTGGATGATAGGGCGCCAGGGTGTCGTGAAACTATCCGATTTTCTCTTTTAAAATATATGTGGAGTTTCGAAAAACGTGTCAGTCCACAAGTTGCGTTATTTAAAGAAAAATATCCAGGTGCCGTTTTTAGAGAGATAAAAAGCAAAAGCGATTTAAACAAATTAACTCAAGAATTAACAGCTTCAACATAAGAAAATTCATTAACATGCCAATAACGAAAACTTTTTATAACCTACACAAAAGATTAAGCTCATGATTCTTCGCCCTAATCTAGCATGATCTCTCAGCGCCAAATGCAGGCGCTGATTCTTCATTTAGATTTAGCATTTGATATAATGTTCGCAAGAAATCAAAAGAAAAAAATTTGAAGAGCGTGCAAGGTTAATAAAATCAGCAATTTCAAGAAACTCATATAGAAAAGCATATATAGGAGATTTAAACAGCTTTTTCTGGAAGCTAGAAAACATTGTAGGCATTACTTGCTGTTGATTATTGACGGCAGATAGCTAATTTTCCAACGATTTTCCCATGTCTTCTTCTGGCTTCATAATTTTGACTCCGTATTGCAATTTAAAATTATCTTCTTCACTTTAGGAACCAGAAGGTATCACTGCCAACAACGCAAAGTCAATTTTTGTTTTATGTAATATCTAATTTTGCTCTGATTTGACGTTTTTATTTTTATTGATAGATGTACAAAATCAATTAAATATGTGTAACAATCGTCTAGATATTTTATTAAATTTGTGTGTGGGCGAATAATGCCATCGCTTAAAGACAGCGATTTATAAACTCATCATTAAATAAAATCTAACATATTGTCTCTATCGCCTTTTCGCTTAATTTTCGATGTTTTCAATTTTAGCGGCGAGTATGAAATCACTTTCTGTCAGGCCATTAATTTTATGCGTCCATATCTCTACCCTACATGCCCCCCAAGAAATCGTTAAATCAGGATGATGCACTTGTTCCTCAGACAAAACAGCCACTTTATTTGCGAAATTCATCGCACTCATAAAATTAGCAAACTTAAATTGTTTATATAAATGCCCTAACGCATTAACCTGCCAATTATTTTTTAGCTGCATAACAAAACTATTTACTGCTTCTTCTCCCAAGGGTGGGATGTCACCTTGACAGGGAACACAATTTTTATTAGCCAATGAACCAATATCCGTCATCATTTAATCTTCTCGATTATCACAAACAAGCAACACGAACCGAGCAATGAACCTATACAGATCGTACTGCATTTCAATAATCCTGCCAATATCAAATTTGCAATAAATTGCTAACAACCAAAATACAGCCGCTTCCCAGAGAATTCTTTAAAACCAAAGGTTCACCATTAAGATTAAAAATTTCTAATGCCTGCTTTTTCTGTAATTTTTCAAGCTGAGCCCTGCTCATTTGCATTTTAACCCGCAATACTGAAAAAATTGGGATTTTCAAATTATATTGTGATTTAATTTGTATTTGGATTTTATCCAATGCTTTACAGACAATTGGGTTATCCAAAATTTCTGTTTTAACCACAATATCGATATCCCAATCCATTTTTATTCCCTTTTGAAATAAATTGGAAGAGAAAGCATATTGCCAACAAAGCGCCGTATCATTGCTTTGAAGACAATTGAGTAGATCTGCCTCGATCTTTGTTATCGGCCTTCTATTAATAATCAATAAATTCAGTGTAGCATCGCAATGCACACATTTATAAATTAGCCAAACATCAATCAACTTTTTATTGGCATTAACCCTAAATTTATCGCTAGAATGGAATCTGTCACGATCGCATCTAGAACATTTTCGTATAATTCTGGGGGTTGATGTTGGAACCACATGCCATAGTAAGCCATAATCAAGCTCTGTCGTTTTTTTTACCAAAAAATTATTTTCTGGTAGAGCGCCTAATAAATTCGTATAGCGGGGCTGCGGAGAAAGTAAGTTCTCACGTATCATGATGTGCTCCTTCCCCTAAGATTCAGGGAATTTACCTCTTCAATACTTTGCATGGCTCGTAGTCAATGGCCATGCAACAGGCTATTTTTAAGCCATTAGAGAACGTGGGTCTTTAAAAACGCACGCAAATCTAAAAACTTAGATGGCCCTGTTAAGCTTGAAAAGGTTCGCACATATAATGTAATATCCTGGTTGTTTAAAATACAGATTAACGCCGGTATTTTACAGAAAAAAATCTCTTTTTCAACTGTTCAAATACATAGCTGATAACAGAAGTCAACGCCGTATTGATCCGAAAATAAACCTGATATACTCTAACCTTATTTTCAGCACAATAAAGCAATGTGAGAGGTGCAATATCAATCAAGATCTATGTAAACTCTCAATTATAGATTTGAGAGTATGGGTTCGTTTAGGATGTACGCCCGAAGAAAAATATAACTCACAACTGGTTAGTATTAACACGCATGTTCTTTTCTCATCCCCTCCACTAGGTGTTCAAACAGATCGCTTAAGTGATACCGTATATTATCTGAAAACAATTGAATGCATACAAGCTTTGGTTAAAAAAAAATCCTTTAATCTGATTGAACACTTAACGAGCCAGATATACGAAACAACTTATCAATACTTAATGGATTTACGATGGGAGGGCATTACGTTAAAGGTATCTATCAATAAAGTTTCACCACCTGTTCCAGGCATACATGGTGGTTTACATTTGCGTATTCTAATATATTAAGGACCTAATATATTAAGGACCTAACATATATATGTTCCATATTAGCATAGGCTCTAATCTTGGCAATCGATTAAATAATATACAAAAAGCAACGGCTTTATTAAAAGCCCGCTTTTTTTCGAATTTGAAAATGTCTATTGTTTTAGAGACACCTGCCATTTTACCTAACAATGCGTCAACAGAATGGAATAAACCTTTTTTAAATATGGTTATACAGGGAGAAAGCGCGATTGAACCAGAACAATTGTTAGCAGGATTGAAAGAAATTGAACAAGAAATGGGCAGGGCAGCTATTTACCCAAAATGGGGACCCCGCGTTATTGATTTAGATATTTTGCTTTGGAATAATCATACTCTCGTTAGCCCCAAATTAGTGATCCCGCATCCTGAATTATTAAATAGATCTTTTCTTATTCACTTAATAGCCTTACTCGATCCAGAATGCCGTTATCTAACCTTTCACGAAAATCCTTATAATAATAAAACGTTTGGAGAAATAGCGCATTCAACCTCAAATATAAATGGTTGTTATGAACACAGTTTTGTTGTTGATCCAAAATTAGTGGGCATAGTTAATATTACACCAGACTCTTTTTCAGATGGCGGATTAAATTTTAGCTCTGAAAATGCTATTGCGCGAGCAAAACAACTTATTTTAGAGGGTGCCACTGTCGTAGAACTGGGACCCCAATCTACCAGACCCACAGCTGTTATGCTTGATCCTGCTATGGAATATGTAAGATTACAGCCGGTTTTAGAAGGATTGTCTGATTGCATCAAAAACAAAGAGATTATCATTAGCATAGACACTTTTTTACCGGAAACTATCTTAAAGATTCTAAAGGAGTATCCTATTTCCTGGATCAATGATGTTAAAGGGAACTTAGACGATCAAACATTAAGGGAAATCGCAGATCGCGGGTTAAAAATCGTTATTATGCATTCCCTGACTATTCCACCCCAAAAAAATCAATTTTTAGATTTTAAACACACGCCTACGGAAAACATAAGCCAATGGGCACAGCAGAAAATTGAGCACTTAGAAAAATGTGGGTTTAGTGCAAATAATATTATCCTTGATCCTGGCATAGGCTTTGGAAAATCATCTTATCAAAATATTTCACTGCTTAAGAATATTCATCAACTTAAAAAATGGGGATGTGAAATATTGGTTGGCCATTCAAGAAAGTCTTATATTCCTTCATTTTATCCCTCTGCAGTAAACGAGCGTGATTTGGAAACTATTGCTATTTCAAGCGTATTGGTAGATCAAAGTGTTGACTATCTACGTATTCATAATGTTAAAGATCATCAACGTTTTTTTGTGGCACAAAAAATTTGTCAGGCAAAAATTGCGTAAAAGATTTTATATTTCAAAATGATTGACATATTGAAAAAACACCCTTAAAATTTTGGTAACTTGAAAAAAATTTTTTATTAAATGGCATGTATCTGACAAATGACAAATCATATTTACAGAATATATGTTAAATTTTCAGTAATAAAACCTCTCTAATAAGGACAAATTAAAATGATGTATATTTTTAATATAAAAACACTAACCACAGTAAAGGCTTTTTTTGTCCATAGCTGCTCTTCTGCAGGCCCAGAAATTATCCCTATGGCTTCGAAAACAGCCGATCATTCTTTTAATTCCATAAATACTAAAAGATTTAAAACAGGACAAACTACTACACTGTAACTTTAATTATCAATAATTTCTTCATAGAATCGTGCAAATTTATCGCGTGCGTTATTTTTTGTAAATTGCCAATTTATTTTTATTTTTCTTTTATTCCTAGTCTTAACCCAAGAACTCACTTCCTTTGCTAGAGTTTTCAAATCTCCAATACGACGATTGAGACATTGTTTAGAAAGAGCGGAAAATTCGATCTCTGCCATGTTTAACCAACTGGCTTTCTTCGGGGTATAGATCATCTCAAATCGCTTCGATAATTCAAATGCTTCTTTTGCTGGCATGGTTTCATAGAATGAGGATGGATTATGAGTGTTAAGATTATCTTGGATCAAAATAATTTTTTTTGCTTCTGGGTATTTTTTGGAAACTTTTTGCATAAATTCAGAATAGTCTTTCTTGGTTTTTTGTTCTCGAACCTCAACAACCCTTTTACCACTTAAAGGTTCAATAGCTGCCAAAACAACTGCCGTACCATTTCGTTTATAGTGATAATCTTCACGTTTCACCTTCCCTGCTTCCATGGGCATAGGCTGCAACACATCATCAATTAACTGACAAGGACGCTCATCAAAACATAATAATGGATAGTTTGGATTATATGGTTTTTCGTAATAGTCTAACACTTTTTCCATGTTCCAAATAAAATTGGAATTTATCTCACCAATGCACCATTGTTTTTTTAAATGAGGCTTTATTTCGTTTTTTTTAAAATACGTCCAACATCCATATGTGAAATTGAATCAACCAATGTTAATTCCACAGCCTTATCTGCTAACAAACGAAGACTCCATTGACTGCGTCCTTCTGGGGGTGTTGAGCATGCCAGAGCCGTTATTTTTGCTCTTACTTTTCCATCAAATAATGTGGGCGCGCCCGGCCTTGGCTTTTCATTTATAGCCGCCTCTAATCCTTCCTCAAGGTATCGGCGACAAACATTGGAAATAGTATTAAGATCAACAGAAAATGCTGACGCTATTTCTTTTTTAGGTCGATTGGCATGACATAAAAGTAAAATTCTACAACGGGTGATCTTTCTAGCTTTTTCTGTTCCTTTACTAATAAGGGCCTTCAGTACTTTTTCCTCTTTGGCCTTCAATTTGATTTTGAATCCTCTCATGACATCCTCCTTTGGTGATTAGGAATTATATCATGTTTATTTTATTATTATAAATTAAAGTTACAGTGTACTACTACATAATTTTTCTAATGCCAGTGGCAAGCGTACTGACAACAAACAGAATCATTGCAACAACGACGATCGCGGGTCCTGTGGGCCAATCCCAATTAAATGAGATTTGAATGCCTCCAAACACCGATATCATACCAATAATGCTTGCGAACATAGCCATTTTTTCTGGTGTTTTTGAAATTTGTCTCGCAGCAGAAGCTGGAATAATCAAAAGCGCTGTAATTAACAATATACCAACCAACTTCATTGCGACCGAAAAGACAACCGCCATAATTACGACTAATATCCACTGCATAGCGAGAACTGGTACACCCTCTACTTTGGCCAAATCTTCATGTACAGTCATCGATAAAATAGGACGCCAAATTTTCAAAAAACTTAAAAACACAATGGCATCGACACAATAGATCCAAATCAAATCTGTATTATTCACCGAAAGAATATCGCCATATAAATATCCAAGCAAATCAACGCGGATGCCTTTTAATACCGTTGCTAAAATAAGTCCTATCGCCAATGTCGCATAAGCTAACATACAGAGAATCGTATCGTTTGCTAAGTGCTGTTGTCTAGAAAACAGCGCCAAAGAACAAGCAACCAGAATACAAACACTGGTCAAACCGATATAAATATGAATATTCAATAACAATGCAAAGCATAATCCCAGTAAGGTTGAATGCGCTAACGCATCTCCAAAATTTGCCATGCGTCGCCAAACAATAATCGAGCCGAGTGGGCCTGCCACCAATGCGATGCCCATACCTGCAACCACCGCGCGAGCCATAAAATCTAAGGACATACATCTCCGCCTAAATCGTGTTTGTGATTATGTTGATGCGCATAAATAGCTAATTTTCCGGCTTCCCAGCTGCCAAATAGACTTAAAAATTCCGGATGTTGGCTCACAGCTGCAGGGGTTCCTGAACAACAAACATGTTTGTTTAAGCAAAGCACAGAATCCGTACCTGCCATTACTAAATACAAATCATGCGAGACCATTAAAATGCCGCAGCGATGCGTATCTCGAATATGCATAATCAAACGATACAATTCTTCTTGACCCGTCACATCTACACCTTGTACAGGTTCATCTAATACTAAGAGATCGGGCTTGCGTAACAATGCACGTGCTAACAATACCCGCTGGCGTTCGCCGCCCGAAAGCGATTGCATAGGCGCGACAAGTAAATGGCGGATAGTTAATTCATCAATGGTGTTATTTAATATATGTGTTGAGACATTTTCTGCTAATTGTAAAAATCGGTGCACAGACAAAGGCATAAACGGTTCAATGGCCAACCCTTGTGGCATATATCCCATTCGAATACCCGCTTGTAACTGCACCTTACCTTTAGTGGGTGACATTAAGCCCAGTACAACTTTTACTAAAGTTGATTTACCTGCTCCATTAGGTCCAATAAGAGTTACAATTTCGCCTCTACGTACGGTAAGATGCACATCTGTTAAGATCGTTTTTTGTCCAAACTGAACAGAAATCTGATTAGCAGTGACTAAGGGCAAAAGTAAGCCATCCTTTAAGTTGAGTGTTTAACATATTTATGAAATCAATACAATCCGCTTTATTTTCCATCATTCTGTTCAGCCTCGGGACGTTTTGGGCCAGCACCGCCGCAAGTACCCGCACGCCTTTGGTGAATACCGCCCCACGCGTTGTTGTTAGTATACCGCCATTTTATGCTTTAGTCGCTGCTGTTATGGAAGGTGTTGGAACACCCAAATTATTGGTTAAACCCGGAGCCTCCCCGCATGAATACGCACTTAGGCCTTCGGATATTCTATTGCTTCAGGATGCTGAGTTGATATTTTGGGGTGGGCCTCAACTTGAAACTTTTTTAGTAAAGCCTTTAAATAATCTTACAGCGTATTCAGAAGCGCTTCGTATTGCCGAATTCGATAATGCTCCGGGACTTTTACTTTTGCCCATACGCCACAGCGCTGCTTGGGATCCTCACGACCATCGACATGGAAATGGACACACACACGAAATATTGGACAATGAAAAATCAAATCAAGATATGCATTTTTGGCTTAATCCTAACAATGCGATAATTTTAATAGATATGATTGTTCATCATCTCGTGATGATTGACCCTAATCATACCAATATTTACAAAAAAAATGGCATGCAATTAAAACAGCGTTTGAAAAAACTGGACGCACATATTTCCACTGACTTAGAAACCGTAAAAGCGATTCCGTATATTGTTTTCCACGATGCTTATCAATATTTTGAACAACGCTATGGTTTGAAAGGCGTCGGCTCTATTACATTAAATCCTGAAATACCGCCTAGTGCAAAACGGTTAAATACGATTCGAACCACCATTGAAAAATCAAAAGCGCAATGCGTATTTAGAGAGCCTCAATTTCAACCTAAACTGGTAGAAAGCATTGTCGAAGATCTGAGCGTTAAAACGGGAGAATTGGATCCCATTGGCCAGGCATCTCAGAATAATTCTGAAGGATACTTTACATTACTAGAAAATTTATCGCATGCAATTAAACAGTGTTTAGGATCTGCACAAAAATAGCTTGTTTTTTAGAGAGCTAATGTTTGAGCGTAGCGAGTTGAAGGAGGTAGAAAAAACAAGCTATTTTTGTGCAGAGCTTTAATAACAGTTCAGCCACTAGCATTTAACCATACATAATCTAATACAAGGCCCAAAAATACTGTTGCGCCCAAAAAATTATTATTTAAAAATGCTTTAAAGCAATTAGGGGCGACCCTATCTTTAATTAAATATTGTTGATATATTGAAAAAAAACTGGCTAGAAATAAGCTACTGTAATATATTTTGCCTAAACCTAAATCCACCCCACACTTAATTAATAATAAAAACATACAAAACTGAAATAGAGCAATCATGACACGATCTGATTTTCCAAATAAAATAGCGGTCGATTTCAAACCCAGCTTAATATCATCAACCCTGTCGGCCATCGCATATTCAGTATCATACACAATTGCCCAACAGCATGTCACTGCATAGAGTAACCGTGCCTCGCGTGGGATTTGGTTTGTTAATGCCGTAAAGGCCATTGGCACGGCCCAGCCAAAGGTAGCACCCAACACTACTTGCGCTAAATGTGTATACCGTTTCATGAGTGGATAAATAGCAGCTAATAATAGGGCTATAATAGACATCATCATCGTTAAAATATTCAACTGCATAACCAATAAAAATGCGAAAAAAATCAGTGTAAAAAAAACAAACAGGGCTTCTTTGGCGCTGACTGCACCCACCGCCAATGGACGATTTTTTGTGCGTTCTACGGATATATCAAAACGTCTATCTAATAAATCATTAATTACACAGCCAGCACTTCTCATGATAACCGCACCCAAAATAAATATACAGACTATTGTAGGATTAGGCTTGCCATTTCCTGCGACCCACAATGCGATTAACATTGGCCACAATAACAAAAAAATACCAATAGGTTTATCCAAGCGCATTAAACGAATAAAAAGTATTATTTTTTGATCTTTCACAGTATAGGTTTTCCGGAACTTATTAAATACAGAGAGATATTATTGTCATATTTTTTGAAAATTGTAAAGTGTGCCGAGCTGTAAAATCTGTGTTAATTCGTCCAATGCTACACGGTTCTCATTTAACAACAGGGGATCCACTAAGTCCCCGATAGACAGCCTATCACGATAATGCCGTTCTACCCACTGTACCAAGCGTTGATACAAATTTTCATCTAAAAATACCCGCGCCCTACACGCCTTCTGTTCTGCTTCCGTTAAAACCATCCGAAGACGCAAACATGCAGGACCACCGCCATTTAGCATACTCTGTTTACAATCAACAAAATGCAGTTCCGAGATAGCATTTTTTTCTGCCATTATTTTTAATAACACTTGATGAGAATTTTTGTTTTCACAGCTTTCAATAGGTGCAATCAAAGCCATTGCCCCTGTGCCAAGTGTAACCAACTGACTATTAAATACGTAAGATTTAACAGCATCCTGCAGACTTAACTCGGATGTCGCAACCGGCAATAAATATAAAGAATCGTGTGATTTTATTTTCAACAAATCAACCAATGTCGCTGTGTCTTCAAAAGCCAACTCATGAAACAAAAAAACATTTTGATTCGCAATCGAAATTACATCATTATGAAAAACACCCTGATCGATAGCGAGAGGGTTTTGTTTTATAAAAATAGTGTTTTCTGAACGCAATTGATGCAATCTTGCAACAGCTTTTGAAGCTTCCAATGTCTGTCTAGCCGGGTATTGATGCGGCAATATTACTTTTTCCTGAGAACCACTGCGCCCATATATAAATAAATTTAATCCTGCTGACCCATAATTTTGACAAAGTCGACTATGATTTGCGGCACCCTCATCGGCAAAGTCAAGGTGAGAAAACAAGGGCGCGTGTATCTTAAAATAATTTTCATCTGAAAAAATTTTTTTAAATATTTGAATATTTATTTGGGTTTCTAACGCTCGATGCAAGTTGCTTATTAAATTAGCGGGCGTAATATGTACGCGACCATCTGTGCTATCTGCACTGGGCGTAACTGTTGCGGCATTTGCAACCCACATACTGGATGCAGAACATCCAGCACCAAACAAGCGTGGGTCTAATGCATAAACCGCTTTCAATATTTGAGTATCTGTTCCTGTAAATCCCAAGTTTTTAAAAAATGATAATAGCGGCCGTTCATGCGGCGGCAAAACCGCCTGCAAAACACCTTTCTGCATTAACAAGTGCATTTTTTTTAAGCCTTGAAGTGCCGCCGCTTTTGGGTTTGAAACTTTATGTGCGTTTGCTGCTGAAGCTAAATTGCCAAAAGCCAAACCCGAATAATGATGTGTTAACCCAACAATTCCATCGAAATTAATTTCGCTGGCCTTCATAACTGAATTCCAGGGGGTAAATTATTTGGCATTTTTAAAATAGATTCTTCTAAGCTTGCGACAGGATAAGCACAATAATCAGCAGCATAATAAGCACTGGGACGATGGTTACCACTATGCCCAAGCCCGCCAAAAGGGGCAGAACTACTTGCACCCGTCAATGCATGATTCCAATTGATAACCCCTGCTTTTATTCTATGCCTAAAGTCTTGGTATCGTTCGATGTTATCGCACAATAACCCTGCAGCTAACCCATATACTGTTTTATTGGCTTCGATCAGTGCTGTCTCAAAATCATCTACCCACGTCAATTGCAACAAAGGACCAAAAATTTCTTCATCCTTATGAGCTTTCACAGCACTGACATCCAATAGCCCAGGGGAAAGAAAAGGTAAATTTTCATAAACTCTCTTTAAGGGCGTCAAAGATCTTGCCCCTTCATGGATTAATAAATCATAGGCTGTCATGACGTGATCCGCAGCACTATTGCTAATCAACGGACCCATAAATGGCTCAGGTTGATCAGTATACGGACCAATTTTTAACATATTCGTCATTTTTATTAATTCTTCAATAAACCCTTGCGCATTCCACCCTTTTGTTATAATCAATCGCCTTGCACACGTACACCGTTGTCCGGCCGTAATATAGGCAGACTGAATAACTTGTAGTGCCGCTGCTTTAATATCGCTCACCTCGTGAACCACCAGAGGATTATTGCCACCCATTTCTAGCGCTAATATTTTTTCTGATTTTTTAGCAAATGCATTGGCTAGCACCTGGCCCGTTTTAAAACTTCCCGTAAACATTAATCCATTCAGATCAGGATGCTTGGAGAGCATCTCTCCGGTTTCTCTGCCCCCCTGGATCAGATTAATAACGCCTTCGGGCAATCCTGCTTGTTCCCAACAAGCAAATATCCTTTCTGCAACCCAGGGCGTTAGTTCACTGGGCTTAAAAACAACCGTATTGCCCGCTAATAGCGCCGGAATAATATGACCATTCGGCAAGTGTCCGGGAAAATTAAAGGGACCCAACACGGCGATAACACCATATGGCCTATGTCGAGTCATCGAAACGCCACTCGATAGGATTTCAATCCGTTCTCGACATCGATCTTGATAAGCTTTAACTGATATCGGTAACTTATTGATCATCGCACCCACTTCTGTATCTGATTCCCAAAGGGGTTTACCCGTTTCTAACGCGATTGTCGTTGAAAGCAATAACCGATTTTTTTTCAGTTCTTCACAAAATTTTTCCAGATAACTCATTCTTTTTTCTAACGAAAGTGCTGACCAACTGGGAAACGCGCGCTTTGCAAAATACACGGCTTTACTTACTTGCTCGTTATCTGCGCTATACCCGCGCCAAATCACTTCACTGGTTGCAGGATTTTCTGACTTAAAGTCACGTCCTAACCCTTCTATCCACCGACCGCCCATAAAATTTCGACCATTCATAATTGCAAATCACCCATTATCTAAAAGCACAATACCTTAACTTATCGCCTACAGAAACCTCCAATTGTCTTGCTACTGCTGCGTTTAATACTATTTTATTTTCTCTCACCTCTTCTAATATGCCGACAACTGCACGGAAATCATTGTGCTTTGTATTGCTAATCATCATCGTGTTTTCTTTATTTGTGTTGTCTTTAAAAGCAACGAGAACGGCATTTTTGCTTTCTCGCACTGTTCTAAGATGCAATATTTCTGCTTCAATCGTCGCTCCCGCATCAAAAATATCAACATAATTTTTAAATTGAAAACCTTCTTTTTTTAACACATGTAAAGCAGGTGCAGTATTCTCGTGCACCTTACCAATAATTCTTTTGGCCGTTTCAGGCAGAAGATCAATATAAATAGGCAAATGCGGCATTAGATCAACCAGAAACTGTGAACCTTTTGTCGCTTTTAGATGACTGGCTTCTGAATAACGCATATCTGCAAAACAATGTCCCACCGCTTCCCAAAACGGAGAAGTCTCGTCTTGATTACTAACACCACGCATATCCGCAACTATTTTTTCAGAAAAATTATTTAAAAATTCAGCAATAAACAAACAACGTGCTCGAGACAGAAAAGTACCACGACCTCCTCCACGATAAGCGGGTTTTAAATAGAGTCCGCCTAATTCAGTAGCGCCTTGATGCTCGCTCACTAAATTTAATATTTTGTGCTCTTTCTGTTGATTTAAAGCTTCTGAAACTTGCACAAGTGTTGATATTTTATACTTATAAAATGGCCAAAGGTATCCAAGATTGGTTTCTATGCCAGCTGATCCCATAATTTCCTGAGTGTCGCTGTTCTCCAGTACAAAAAAATAATATCGTTTATTGATATCAAGTTTCTCAGAAAAACTATTGATAGACTGAATAATCTTTGCTTCCATGATTTTGGCATCATCGGGCAAAGAATTAAACCCAGGCCCCTTCTGTCCCGCAATTTCTAAAATAGCAGGCAGATCGAACGCTTGAATAGGACGGAATACACAGTTTAGGCTCATATCTTAAACTTATATCATTTTTCGATTTTTATGTGTGGATAGAGCGTCGATCTAAATATATTTTTTAGATTTTTACCTGTATAGGTAACTAGCAAAGCAAGCATAAAAGAAAGAACGTCCTCATTGAGCATACCTCACTTATTACTGTGGTAAACTCGATGTAGAAATCTTTTAAAAACATTTCTGATAAAACATTGATAAGACGTTTAACGCCATGCTAGCACCCTAGCCCTGACTTAAAAGTTAATCATAATCTACTATTTAAACCTTTTGACATAATGGTGACAATAGGGCATTTTTTCTGTTTTTTGGTAATAATCTTGATGTGAGTCTTCTGCTCGCCAAAATATATCCACTGGTAAAATCTTCGTTTTTACAGCGTAATTTAATGCTTTCAGTTGATCACTAAGTCGCACAGCAATATCTTTTTGAGCATCATCATAATAAAATATGACACTTTGATATTGCGATCCAATGTCGGGGCCTTGCCCATTTTCTTGGGTAGGATCATGAATTTCAAAAAAATATTTAATCAGTGTTTCATAACTTAATATTAAGGGATCATAAAGTACGCGAACAGCCTCAAAATGCCCGGAATTTCCACGACAAATATCATCATAAACAGGAGCCCTTGTTTGTCCACCGGTATAGCCGGATTCTACCTTTAAAATACCCGATAATTTCTTCAAATAATATTCAACGCCCCAAAAACAGCCGCCTGCTAATATTGCTTCTTCACTGTCTTTAATATATAGATCATTTACAAAATCAAGACTTAAAGAATTAACACAATGTCGGGTATTTAGAGTACTCAATCCCTCTCCTTGAAACACATGCCCGAGATGCGCATCACAACGCGCACATATAATTTCTGTTCGTATACCATCTGAATCGGTTTTTCGCTCGACTGCTCCCTGAATTTCTTGATCAAAACTTGGCCAACCGCATCCAGAGTGAAATTTGGTTTTAGATCTAAACAACGCTAATCCACATTGGCGACATAAATAAGTCCCAGCCAATGCAAAGTCATTATATTCACCACTAAACGGACGCTCAGTAGATCTTTGGCAAACGACTTTAGAAACATCTAACGGCAAACTATCTGTTTTTAAAAGCACGCATAAACCTCTTATTCTTTAAAATGATTCGCCGATGGTGCGTAATGTGTCTCTAATCTAAATAAATTAAAGTTTGTTCCTTTATCATACATGTCCAAACATTCTTTTCGCTTCAATTTTTTTGCAAAATACAAGAAAAAAGGTAAAGCTAAAAAATCAATGACCACTTTAAAGGCTATCATACCAAATATTATTGCAATAAAAGTTTTCTTATCAAAAACACCATAAAAGGCAAGAAACCCAAAGACAACGCTATCTACAACAGAAGCGATTACGGTCGCAATTAGAAATCGAGCCCCTATAAATTGACCTCTGAATTCCATTTTAAGTTTAGCCATCATTAAAGAATTTAGAGGTTCGGAGCTAAGACAACCGAAGAGCCCTGCTAGAATTGTACGACCATTGGCTTCCAGCAGCATATCAAATATTTGTGTACGGTAAACATCGGGACTCGGCATAAGAGTCACCAACTGCCCGTGTACTAAGTCAAAGATATTAAAAAAGACTCCCCACCAAATGGCTAGACGAGCATATTTATAGCCATATACTTCTGTGATAAGATTAGTTAAAAAAAAAGTAAAAGGAAATATAAAGCTACCAGAAGGTAAAGCGAAACCAAAAACCTCCGTTAATCGCACATTAAACCAATTGCAAAGAACAGTGACCATCGTGTACAAAAAAGTCAAAAACCACAACTTACTCGAAGGCGTCGACCGACTTGATACGGCGCCTATAGTTGGTTGCATCGCTTGCATAATTTTTAAAACCTCCTGAGGACTAGGGCTGTCAGTTTATTATCTTCTTTATGCCACGACAAGTGCCTGACCCACCTGTTTTCTGATATGTCTTTGATATGTCAAGGAGTATTTATTTCACGTTTTGTTTTTTTTATACAGCTGCCTTTGGCTTTGCTAGATTTTAGCGTGTGTAGCGGTATATCTAACGTGAGGTGCCAAACAGAAATTTTTACTTACAATCTAGGCGTTGAGATTGGTTGATACGAAACCTCAAAAAATGGGGGTTGCCCTGACATTAAAAAAAATGTGTGAATGAGTATCCCGCCTCCAACATTCTTGCATTCTGAAGTTTGTATTTTTTGACTTTTTAATGTTTTTAATCCTAATCCATCAGGCAACTTTAATTCTACCCTATACGAGCGTTCCTCAATGTATATACGATTTGAGTTCTCTTCAATTTGATCAATGGCTTCGAAAAGAAGTTTCAACCTCTCATGATGTTCCTGTTCTTGCTCTTTTTTCTGTTCCTTTATTTTTTCTATATTCTTACTATTTCTAAAGCTCGTTAACATTGTTTCTTCCTATGAAAGCATTGACATCAACTATCGGATATTTACCAACATCACTCCGACAAATATTCATACGGTAATATTGTTTGCATCTGAAACTAATACCACAAAATAATTGAAAAAGAAAGGGCTCGAAAAGTCTAGACCTGTATTAGTTATATTTCAAATGATTTTAAAGTTAGGTTGGACTCTTTGGATGAAACGCTGTGTTAAAATGTACATTTAACTTTATTAAAACTGAAAATTGGTAAACTTAAATGACGCATCGTCAAATGCAAAATATCTACGAATCAATGAATTGATTGTCGTATAATGACATGTTCAATAGATAAAGAAATTTTTGTAGCAATGATAATTGCTTACAGAAAATTCGGGAAATAATTGACGCTAAGGATTTAGGCGCTTTTTTGACGGGATGCCATGCTATTGTGTGCACTGAATGGTGCATAATATTCCAAGAAGCCTTGGCATGAAAGGCTCTACCTTTGAAGATAAAACCAGGGGAACTGAGCAAGTTAATCAAGTTCTTCAAGTGATTTACTATCTTAACAATAAAAAAAACGTACTACTAAAATTAGCTTACTGAACGGCTAAGTTAAAAGCCTCGACAAGTGTTTCTTTTTCTAGAGCTGATTAGCGTTACGTTCCCCACCTGTGATATATTGTTCCACGATGAAGCTCTATTGTCTTAAAACTTTTTTATCATTGGCTGAAAACAACTGTGATATTAGTATTCACACTGTGTTAGGCATTTCTCGTTCAACCCTGTGGTCACATATCACAGAGATTGAGACGGAAGTCGGTTCTAAGCTTGTGAATCGTCGTAAACAAAACACTACTTTTACAGAAGACGGCATTTTATTCATTCCTTATGCAAAAAAAATATATGCTACGTTCGAAGATAGCCTTGCACATATGCGAGCCAAACAAGGCAAAGGAATACCCGGCGAAATCGTCATTTCTACAACAAAGGCTGTTTCAGATAGTTGCTTATTGACAGGGATGCTAACTTTTTCAAATCGCTACCCCGAGATTAATGTCACCATTGTGGCAGAGGATGAACTCAGTAAAAAACTCAGTAGTTCTGCTGATATCTTTCTAAGACCGATGAATAACCCAGCGAACCTTAAGAAGCTTTGGCGTATAACCTGCCATCACAAATTATTTGCGAGTCAAGCATACTTAAATAAGGTCGGAATACCAAAAAAACCAGAAGATTTGCTTCAGCATCGTATTATTGCCTATGGTGAACAACCCTTTAGCGACTTTGAGTCTATTAACTGGCACCTAAAAGGAAAAGGCTATGGTTTGCCGAAATTAACAGCAAGCCTATCTGTTAATTCAACGATGGGCGTATACTTAGCAGCGAGTGAAGGGCTAGGGATTTGTAGCTGCCCTGTGGAATCGAATTCTATTTACAGTGGAAGTTTAGTACAAGTTTTACCTGAAATAGAAGGACCAGTTATTGCGACTTACTTTGCGGTAAGAGATGGATTGAGAGAGCATAAGCTGAATAACATTAACTTATGCCGCATATATCTTGAAGCCTATCTTTTGGAATTCGGAGTAAATATTGAGCATGAACATACGTAAATTGACTCTTTTTAGTGGGCACATAGTGGAGTGTTTTGACAACACACTCTATGGATTTTTTGCAGTAATGCTTGCCCCTATTTATTTTCCGACTGGATCGGAACAGGCTAATTTATTAGGTTCCTACGGGGCATTTGCAGCAGGTTTTTTGGCTCGTCCATTAGGCGCAATTTTTTTTGGGTTGCTGGGTGATAAACAGGGACGCCGAAAACCACTGCTTTGGAGTATGGCCTGCGTTGGCTTTCCGACGATGGCTATAGGGCTTTTGCCTGGCTACGATCGCATTGGCATTAGCGCTACTGTGTTGTTAGTGACTTGCCGCTTACTGCAAGGTTTTTTTATGGGCGGCGAATTTACAGGCGTTAATTTATGTATATCGGAAAACGATGATCCTAAAACGCTTGGTAGGCAAACAGGCATTTTGATTGCAACAGGGGGAATAGGAGCGATATTAGCAACAATCCTGGGTGCTTATTTTTCAATGAAAGTGATGCCTGCTTGGGCATGGCGGATCCCATTTATTATAGGTGGGTTCTCTGCTTTGGGTATCTATTTCTTAAGAAAAAACCTCCAAGAAACCCGTGCATTTAGGGATGCTCAACAGCAGAACGAACTGGTAGCGCGGCCTTGGAAAATATTGTTCGCTCATCACAAGCGTGATTTGTTACTCTCCATTTTGATTGCTGGGTTAACGGTTATGCCTTTGTATTGTGCAACAATATTTGGTAATCAAATTTTTAAAGAAATTGGTTTTACAACCTCTCAAAGTTTGTTACTAAATGCGTTATGCCTCACTCTTGATGCGATTGTGATTGTTTATTTTGGACGCCTTTCGGATAAGATTGGGTTTCGAAACCACATGATCTTGAGCGCTATTTGTACGGTAGTTGTTCCCATACCTTCCTTCATGCTACTGAATCAAGAAGGTGCTTCAACTTTTCATGTATTAGCTTTTATTAGTTTATTGACAGTTCCTGGGTCATTTATTTGCGGTTGTGCTATGGCCTATATCGCAAAACTATTTCCAACCAATTGTCGTTATTCCGCTGTTGCTGTCTGTGTAACCCTTGGGCACGCGTTATTGGGGGGCACAACACCTTTAATGAGTACCTTTTTGAAAAACAGCTTCCACTCCACACTGGCACCAGGATTTTGGGTTAGTTTTATTTCTCTGTTAGTCGTTGCACTGATTTATACAAGAGAAAAACGCATCAATTGGTCTATTATTGAACCCAAAAGCCCTTCTGCTGTTTCGCTCCATTAGCATACTTTTGATTTAAAAGTTTTATTATTTTTTTAAGTGAGTTTTCTACTTTATCAATTTGAATTTGATTAGGTTCTTCTATACCCATGTTTTCCAATAGCTCTATTGAAAAATAATTGTAGACATCTACTTTTATCTTTTGCTCCATTTTACACTCCTTCTCCCTGTTAAAAGCCACTAGAAATAATATAATTGATTTTTAAGATAAATAATATCGAAATAGCATGTTATTATCAACTATTTTTTTAGTTTCGCCAAAAGCTGCCAAGAAAAAATTTGCGCATATTCTAAAATTTATTAAAATAACTATTTTTTTGGGTGACCAAATAACCCTCATCGGAATAAATCAATCGGAAGCGCGCATGATACTCAAAAATTCATCAAGAGAGGGTCTTGCACCAGGCAGGTTATGTATGCTTAACTTGTTAAGCTAAATAAAGTTTTCTAAATGTAATCCACATATGATGCGATGTGCAATCTCTTATAAAGGAGCGGCTAAAAATAAAACATGCCAATTTAATGTAACTGAAGTTGAATTAATTGAATTTGACAACAAACATTGGTGCCTCTTCCATTTGCCAATGACTAATGCTGAGAATAATTTTAGCGTAAAGTCAATTTGGCAGGCAGATCAATTACAGTATTTTAAGAAAAAGATTATAGCATTATTATTAAATAACTTTGATAATTTCAAATTTGTCGTTTTTCCCAAGAATTTCACTTTTCCCCTTAATAATTATAGTAAAAAACTATTTTTTAAAGATTCTGAGTTTTGGGGGGAAACTAATTTTAGCAATAAGACTTTTTGCAAAAGGGTAGTGTTTGATAATGCTATTTTTTTTGGTGAGGCTTTATTTTCTCAAAGTTTTTTTAAAAAAAAAGTAAAATTTATTAAATCTCACTTCAAGAAAAAATCTTATTTTTTTAATACCACTTTTGAGCGAGGCATTGATTTTAGTAACGCAGAGTTTGAAGATGATTCTTCTTTTCATGGCACTATGATTAGATGCAAACAGAAACAAGATAGCATTTATTTCGATCGTATAAAATTTAAAAAGAATGTCACATTTAGAAACGCTTCTTTTGGTTCTCATACTAGCTTTAGAGATTCTCGCTTCTATGGCACAACAAATTTTTCAGTTTCTCATAGCAAAACTGGAGAAAATGTTTATTTAAATAGCGTTGATTTTTACGGTTGTTCTTTCAATACATTAAACTTTACTAACAGGCAGTTTCTAGAAAAAACGAATTTTGAAAATTGTATTTTTAATAGTGCGCCAGAATTTCACGGTTGCACTATTCATCAAGACAGTATTTTTCCAGATAAGATCGCTTTTAAAGATACAACTAGCAAGAATGCAGCAAATGCGTATCGTACTTTAAATCTTGCCATGGCTAATCTTCGTGCAAGGCCAGAAGAAGGAATGTTCTACATGTTAGAACAAAAAAGCCGACGTAAAACCATGCCTTGGTTTGAAAAATTTGTATCCTATTGCTATGATTTTTTTGCAAACTATGGCCAAAGTATTAGCAGGCCGCTTGTCGGATTAATAATGGTAATCCTATTGTTTGCACTTTGTTATGCTTGCTTGGCAGATATTAACCATGTCTACGATGATGCTCGTTGGAAAATTCTTATGGAATCCATTAGCTTTTCTTTTCAACAAGCTATATATATTTCAAAAGTTTACTCTCCTTCAAAAGATTTTTTTCTGAATGCATTAGTGGAAAAATGCCCATGGGTACAGAATATAGCTTTAGTGCAAACCCTCATATCTTATATTTTTGGTATATTGCTTGTATTTGCCGTTCGATGGAAATTTAAAAGGGAATAACATATCATGACCCAGGCAAATACCAACAATATAATTTCAGAGGAAAATGATGTAGAAGATATAAAGGCAAAATTGCAGGTTGAACAGCGTGAGTATAATCGTCCATTTCTAGGTCAATATCAACGCCTTTGAAGGTAGGCGTAATTCCACGATTTTATCTCAAGCTGATCGCACGAAATCACTGGTTGATTTAAGGTGTTTTTCTTTCAATTTTTTATACACTATATCATTTTTTGCAAGCTGCCATTTTTCATAAAAAAAAGTAGCACAGATTGCTTTATTTTCGTCGACATCCAGGCTCAATATTTTTCTTCCATGAGAACCACTTTCACCGCGATGTTCAATAGGAACCGGGCCTTCATATTTTTTCCCGCTCTTGTGATTTGCATAACGTCTTGAGCGAGTATAGCCCATTTGTAAAAACTTACGCGCCATATCCATACCAACAAAATCCTTTTCCTTTTTATATTTTAAAAACAACTTATAAATCTTGTGGGCAGATTTTTCTGCAATTTCTGGTGTTTTAAATCTCCAAAAAGGCAATAATTCACTTTTGTATGGCTCAACTAATAATACGCCTTGCTCGCCTTTACCAATTTGATACAATTCAGGGTGCTCGCGAAAGTCTATGGTGTTGTAATCTAATGAGTAATCAAAACCCTTGACTTTTTTCTGAATGTTTTCAAGCTTTCTTTTTTGCAATATGAACTCTCAACAGAAATTAAATTATTTCTATAATTAACATTGTAAACTTTAAATAAAATTCAAGGATAAATTTTAAGCACGCCAATATAAGCGGCTGTGGGAGATAGCTTTAAATTTAAACTAACAGCATTTGTCATAATTTCTTGCGTTTCTTTAGAAGTAAGTTTTTGCTTGGTAATCGGATATCCAAGCACCGCTCCTATATTATCTGCAATAGCAGAAATAAACTGAGCTTCATGTAAGTCCTCTAAAAAATTAGAAAAGCCATCAATATTGAATTTGATATTACCTTCAAGCGGTAAACGTGTGCTCTCTTTTAACTTTTTCCGAATAAAAACACCATTCCCATTGGCTTTTAGCGTATACGGATGTTTATTTTTTTTCAATAGACTCAAATGAGGCACATTTAATTCAACATTAAATTTTCTACTTTTGTAAGCATAATTCCCATTTAGTTTAACCAGATGAATTTCATAACGTGTAGGAGCTTCTCTTAACCTATTATTTACAAGGGTTGAATGTTCAGGCGTCAACTCAAACTTAAAAGGCTCAACGACTAAATTATTCAAATAATAAATTCCATCATTATACGACACACTTCCTTGCCCGTTTACGATTTCACCATATAATTCGCCGTGCTGATTAATTTTTAGGGCGTTTAACTCTACATCAATGGCATAACTTGAGAATAACTTCATAAACGAAAATAAAGATGGGCTAATAATCATACTTTTTGCTGTTATTTTTTTAACACTTGCTTTAGGGTTTTTATTTTTCACTTCTAAATCAATAATTTTTACCGCTGGCTGCAAGCGATACATTATAGGATATACAGCTTTAGCGTGCACGACGAAGTTAGTTTCATCCAACCATTTTAAAGTTTGATACTTACAATAGTAATAAAAAGGCACAAGCATTAAACAAAGGACTAATATAAAAGATAAAGTCTTATGTGACAAAACCATCTTTTGTAAAAATTTGAGGTTAAATTTCTTAGCAGACATCCTTTCAACCTCCACAGTCATTTATAAGCCCATCATACTTTATTTAAACTTCAATTATCATACACTTTAGTACATTGAGAAATACCGTTGCAAAAAAACAACAGCAAAAGATTTTGATATTATCTAAAACTAAGCCGTCCGACTTCAGCGGAGCACGCGGCGTTCAATGCCCCTGTTTTTGGAATTAACAGGGACCGACGATATTTTATTTAACAATTTTCTTTACTTCTTATTCCATGGGTTCCGCCCATCATTCCTGAAATAATTCCGCTCATTAGAATAAAGAAATTTAATAATGCAAATTGAGAAACTGCTGTAGTGGCTTCTTTACTTGCCTCTTCCAAAGCGTGTTTCGCTTGCTCTTTAGCCCCAATATAATCATTTTTCCATTCTTCTAGGTTTTGGTTAATCTCTACTGAAGATTTTCCTGTTTTTTCACTTAAAAATGAAACTAATTCTCGTTTTGTTTTTTCATAATGAGAGTTTTCTATAGAGTTTAAATAGCTCGCTATTAACGTTTCCAACTCAGACTTTATTTTTTCCGTAAGTAATTCATCCGTCGAGAACAATTCAGCAGCTTTTTGTTGAATTTTATTTGTAATAGGTGTTAAAGTAGGTATCGCTTTCTTAGCCTTTTCACCCAATTTTGGCGAAAAATCAGAAACATCCTTCACGGTTGTCACCATTGCTTCTGTATTTTCTTTTGTTGCAGATAATGCGTATTTAAGTCCGCTTAAAGAACTGCTAACTATCATTCCGACAGTGCTGTACGTTAACAGCATAAAAATAAAAATAGATAACGAGCTAACGATGAAGCCGTTTAATAGTCCATTTCTTCGTACTTTTGGTGAACTAAAATAACTGGCTGTCCAGCCGCCTAAATATGTAGAAGCAATGGTAGAACAAACTACCCATATCACGGCCCCTATACTTAAGGAATACATAACCTTTTTGGCAGGAGAGAATAAGGATAGACCAATCGCCATCCCAAGTAAATCTAAAAGCAGCCCTACGACAAGCACGGCGAGAACGCCAGAAAAAAGAGCGAAATGAGTTGAATAGCCCTTGCCATAGTCTATCTCTTCAACTGCTGAAAAGCTTTTCACAGCTACACCCCTTAATTTAATTAGTTACTATTAATCAATAACTTTTTTGAGTTTACTCCTTCTAAACGCTTGCTGTCTACCCATTTTAATGATGCCTGACCTATTTTCAAGGCTTTTAACTTTGATAACTCTTGAGATCCGCTTGAAAAATATCCAGGTGTTTTCTACTTCTAATTTATAATCAAACTCTCGAAGACGTGACTCTTTTTATTTGAAGAATTAGATGGTAAATTTGACTGCAGAAAAATGAGGGCTGAGCAACCATGGTAGCTCTGGTCTTAATATTTCTCAGAATTTATTTATAGAATTCTCATAACTTTTTATAAGCTCTGGAATTCATTGTGTGCTTTCAATTCTCTAAAAAAATTTTCAACATAGTCAGCCCTTTGTTTTAAAAAAATCTGCTTCTATAATCTAAAAAATGTTATGCTAGCATAAACGTGACAAAGACTTTTGATAAGGAGGAATGATGGAAAAAAGCCAAAAGTGGGAACCGCCAGCTCCAGGCAAACCGCAGCCTTCCCCTGAGCCGGATGGCCTATTCCCAGATCATCCCGTGCCTGGTGAGCTTCCTCCTCAGCCGATTGACTGAAACTTATTATTATCATCAATGAGTGATTGCATAAAAGGGTGAAAAAATGCGGTCTTTCGGCTGCCAAGACAAAAGTTAAGCAGCCCTTGATCTTATTCCTTTGATGGCTAGTGCGGTAGTTGCTTATGTTTGATTTTAAAAGCTTTGAAGCCCTCTATGATTCCGATAAATACAAAAGCAGAATAATTTAATTTTTGAGGGAAAAATTACACCTTAATTAAAGAGAGATTACATCATGCCGGAACTCCCAGAAGTTGAAACAATTTGCCGCGCTTTAAAGCCGCTGCTTGAAGGAGAATCTTTCCTAAAAATTCAGGCTAACCGGCCTAATTTACGCTATCCTTTGCCTGTTAATCTGGATACAATCCTTAAGAACAAAGCTATTTCACTTGTAAACCGACGTGCTAAATATCTTTTGCTTAACTTCAGCAATGGCTTAACACTCGTTTGGCATTTAGGTATGTCAGGACGTGTGATCATCGAAAATCTTAATGCTCCTCCCGTGGCATCGGGGCCGCATGATCACGTTGTTTTTACGACATCTCATGACTATAAAATTACCTTTCGTGACCCACGCCGTTTTGGGTTTTTGTTACTTTACCCTACAAATCAAATCAGCAGCTTAAGCCCGTTTAATCTCTTAGGACCTGAACCGCTTGGGGAAACATCTATAACCGCTTCAGTATTTCACGCAACTCTGAAACGTCGGACTATTCCTGTTAAAAATGCCCTTCTTGACCAAAAGATTATTGCGGGGTTGGGGAATATTTATGCTTCTGAAGCTTTATGGCAAGCTCGGCTGTCACCACAACGCCTAGCAAATACGCTGACCCTAAAAGAAACAGAAATTTTGTTAACAGAAATTCAAAACGTATTAAGACGCGCCATCAGTGCGGGAGGCTCCACTTTGCGAGATTATGCTCAACCTAATGGTGATACAGGGTATTTCCAACACGCTTTTAAGGTTTATAACAGAGAACA
>DATLWY010000029.1:0-2773 GCA_035576045.1 Gammaproteobacteria bacterium
CAAATTTCCATCATCCAGATAGGCGCGTTATCAGGTACGAAAATCTCACTATAGATAACATTTTTTTTATAAGCGTAATTATGAACAAGACCCGTGCGCTCATCTCCTAAAATGGTTCCCCTTCTGTACGCAGCGGATGCGACCGAACTTTGTCCACAACTCCGTTTAATCATTTTTACATGCAAATGATAGATAGCCATGTTCCGACAATATAATGCACGATGTTGCGAAGCAACATATAAGTGCGCCCTCACTACGTTCGGTGCTGTCGCTTTGATAAGTGCCATTTTTAGCCCCTATCTTAATTTTTTTGGTTGGTTTTGGGTGCACCCTTTTGGATAGGTGAATACGGATTTTTGACTGACAAATTTGTCCCTGTTGCAACATTTTTTTGTAAGCCCCATTCTAATTTTAACTAAGCATTTTTTTGGGGTATGAAATATGAATAATCCAACACTGGAGAAACTGGTTAATCGAAAAGAACGATTAGAGGCTAGAGTAAAATTAATTAAATATCGCACGATGAACCAAGAAAGAAAAAATGATTTACGGCGTAAAATTTTAGCAGGTGCGTATATCTTACATAAATGCGAAGCTGATAATACACTAGCAGTTTTTATCCAAGAACTGAACAAATTTTTATCAAAAGACGTAGATAAAGCGTTATTCAAATTGCCGTTTAAATCAACCCCCGTTGGTTCTGCTCCCGCTCAAACCCGTGCGGAGGCTGAACCATGCAATTAATAATTGTCGATTCATACACTAGGAAAAAGGCGCTACAAGCCTACTGTGGTTTTGAGTGGCGTATTGTTGTCTGTGCAGGTCAAATTTGCGATTTACTGACTTACTCTTTAGGCATTGCTGAGCCTGATTTTAAACCACGCTATGAATTATTGGAAAACGCACTTCCTTTTATGAAATCCCTAAACCAATTAGCAGTGAGTGCAGACCATGTGTGGCTAGCGATGGAGGCTAATCGCGAAGGAGAAATATTAGCCCAGCATTTGGCAGAGCGTCTGATGTCTGACTCCATAAAACGTATTGTGTTGACTGAGATAAGCAAAAACGGTCTGACAACAGCTTTAAATAATCCGAAAGAAATTGATCAACAGCTATGTGATGCCTGGACTGCCAGACGCGTTATCGATCGCCTGATTGGATACAAAGTCTCTCAAGAATTAACCCAGATGTTCCAAAAGCCCGTGGCCGTTGGCAGGGTGCAATCGATTGCGCTTAAATTAATTATCAAGCGCGAACGCATTTTGCGTGCATTCATGGGAAAGCAACCCACCTATTTAAACAATGAACCGCTATTAGCATCCGAAGAACAGCTGAGAACCCATACCTTAAAACGTTTTGATGAATTGAGTCTAATAACGGAGCTAGAAAAAGAAGGTGTCGGTTGCCGTAGAACGCTTATCCCCCTTTTAAATGTTTTAGAGCATTATAATTATGTGATAAAACAAAATGCTTTTTTACATCCCACGCCTTTGGCAGAAAAATTAATAGGCCTCTTAGAAAATAAATTTAAATTTTTAGAACTTTCCTATACCCGTGATTTGGAAATTGCTTTGTATGACCTCAGTGTCGGCAAGCAGACTTATTTCTCCGTCGTTAATGCGGTGAATGACGAACTCCAAAAAGGTTTAGGGTTATTAAAAGACGGGGTAAACCCAGCGATGTCGTGTCCTCGATGCCAAGCGCCTATTAAACGACTACGGGATGCTTGCGGTTATTTTAGGGTGTGTAGTCGATATCAAGAAGGCTGCACGGGATCAGGATCAGACACACCACCCCTGGAATGTGCATGACACTTTTAGAACTAGAAAAAATGGGTTGTCTTTTTAGGGTAGGCTCTGATGTAAAATCCGCCGATCAAGACAAACAAGGCAGAGTTCGGATTTTGTATCTGGCGGACATCGGCGAGTTTAATGTCCGTTACCGTACACAGCGGTTCTTAACGTACCAAAAAGCAAAAGCCTTAAAGTGCATTTTTTTAAAACCAGGTGATATTCTAATCGCGCGTTGTCCACATCCACTAGGACGCACTTCTTTATTCGAACCCTCAAAAGGAGAAAGTGTCACTATTGGCGATGTCCTTATTTTTAGGAATGTGCTTAAACAGGTAGATCCGCGTTATCTTTGCTATTATCTTAATTCGCCTATCGTCCGAGCACAAATAAACAGATTTAGCAAAGGCTCATTCAGAGACAGAATATCTAAAGAACAAATAGGCAGTATTAAAGTCCACCTGCCAGCGATTGAAACTCAACGGAGGATAGCTTTAGAAATAAAATCTATTTTTGGTGAATGTGATAGTGCAATCGCCGAAATTCAAAAGACAAACCGAACAATTGAACATTATCGGGAGTCTATTTTAAATTCAGCAATCCGAGGCCGCTTAGTCCTCTCAAATAATTTAATGGTATCAAAACCGGATGAGTCTCTACCTAATATGGATATGCCTTTTGCATTGCCACCCACCTGGACATGGGTACGATTGGGGCAACTTTTATTGTCCTTCCTCAATCCCTGTGTTGACAAATCGCGTCATCTGACCTCTGATATCCAAATGTTGGGCATAGATTATATTCGAGCGAATGCTTACAATTTTTCCCCTATTGAAAAAACGAATAAACCCTACGCCTTTGAGCCGCATTTAGAATCCGGAGATTTATTATTTTATTGTTCCAACCATAAAGTGAACCTTAAGCGGTGCATTGTTTTTAAGGGAGATCCTGCGTTGGTTCATTGTCAACACGACCTATTTAGG
>DATLWY010000030.1:0-58471 GCA_035576045.1 Gammaproteobacteria bacterium
AATTTAAATTGCGGAGTTGAAGTTATGCCAAAGTTAAAGACCAATAAGGGAGCGGCTAAGCGCTTCAAAAAGACGGGTAGTGGGGGCTATAAACACCGCCAATCTCACCGTAACCATATATTGACTAAAAAAAGTAGTAAACGTATGCGTCAATTGCGGCACCTGAAAATGGTGAATCCCAGTGATGTCGCGTCTATTAAACAAATGTTGCCAAATGGTTAAGGGGAGATAAAATATGGCGCGTGTAAAACGGGGCGTTACAGCTAAAGCCCGACATAAAAAAGTTTTAAAATTAGCGAAAGGCTATTATGGCGCAAGACGCAGTGTCTATCGTGTTGCAAAGCAAGCGGTTATTAAGGCTGCACAGTATGCTTATCGCGATCGCAAACAACGCAAGCGTGAATTTCGTCGCTTGTGGATTGTGCGTATTAATGCTGCAGCGCGGCTAAATGGCTTGTCTTATAGTCGGTTTATGGCGGGCTTAAAGAAGGCTTCTATCGAGATCGATCGTAAAATTCTTGCAGATTTAGCGGTGTTCGATAAAACATCATTTACCTTAATTGCAGAGAAAGCCAAGGCAGCATTGGCCTAAACCGGAGATTCCATGCAAGATCTCTTAGCGATTTTAGAAAACGGATTTGCTGCTATTACAGCAGTATCCGATCTGAAATCGCTAGAGTCTGTTCGGGTCGAATTCTTAGGTAAAACCGGTCATATCACCCAGTTATTAAAAACATTGGGCACATTATCAATTGAAGAACGTCCTAAATTTGGTCAAAAAGTTAATGAAGCCAAAGAAGCGTTAACAAATGCGCTCAATTTAAAAAAACAAACCTTAGAACAAACTTTGCTTGAATCGGAATTGAGTCGCGCACAATTAGATGTGACCTTGCCTGGTAGGGGGATGGAGCAGGGGAGAGGACACCCGATTAGCCAAACTTTATCGCGTATTTCAGAATGGTTTTCGCATTTAGGCTTTACAATAGAAGAAGGTCCTGAAATTGAAGACGAATTTTACAATTTTGAAGCATTGAATATTCCGGCGCACCATCCAGCACGTGCCATGCACGACACGTTTTATTTTCCGGATGGGCGAGTGCTCAGAACGCACACGTCTCCCGTTCAAATTCGCGCAATGCATAATAAGCAGCCGCCCTTTAGAATGATTGCACCCGGACGTGTTTACCGCTGTGACTTTGATATTTCGCACACGCCCATGTTTCATCAAATTGAGGGCTTGGTCGTCGATACCGATATTCATTTTGGGCATTTAAAAGGCATTTTAGAAGCGTTTTTGAAAGCTTTTTTCGAAAAAGATTTAAAAACGCGCTTTCGTTCCTCTTACTTCCCATTTACAGAACCTTCTGCAGAAGTCGATATTCAATGCGTGAAATGCGAAGGCAAGGGGTGCCGTATTTGCAGCCAAACCGGCTGGTTGGAAATTTTGGGCTGTGGTATGGTGCATCCCAAAGTGCTTGAGAATTGCAATATCGATAGCGAAAAATATACGGGTTTTGCTTTTGGTATGGGCATAGAACGCTTAGCGATGTTGCGCTATGGGGTGACTGATTTGCGTTTGTTTTTTGAAAATGATTTGCGGTTTTTAGAGCAGTTTTGATAAAACTCGTTTTTTATTGGGCAAATACCTATTCAAAAGAAGATAGGGGTGACTTTGCATTTTGCATTGCTTTGAATAGCTTCGCTTCTTCTATTTGTATTAACTCTCCTAAATGGGTAATTTTCTCGATCAATTGCTTACACAGCTCATCCTGGAAAAGATCTTCCTGACTAATTCTATTGTGCTCGTGCTGCATCGTTAAGCCTCCATAGATTCCTTTAGCCACTTTACCTAATAAGCTTTCCGCATGTCAAATTTTTGATATAAAAATTTTTCGTTTCCAAAATGGAAATTAAATAATGACATAGATATCCAAAAGATTAAAAAATGTTAGTTAAATGAATGTTAAAGGGCAATTTCTGAAAAATTGATCTAAGGCCATTACTTTAGGTAATTTCATTTTCAAAAGCTGGGCTGAAAAACAGATGGGGATCTCCGCGCTTTCCTTTGGGAGTATATTAACTAAGCATTCGTGATTAATCGGTAGGTTTTTGGAATCGAGTCCTATGTAAGGATATTCTTGTGTGACGCTAACAATACCCATTCCAGAAATAAGCGCTTCATACAAGCCAATAGCAGAATTAATGACTAAATAAGGCATTCTCGCTAATCCATTCTTAACGCCTAACTTAAGGTGCCAGTCAACGTCACCTCTATAACCCATTTCATTATGATAATAACTAATTAGCCTGTGTGTATCGAGATCGGCAGGGATTTTTGGTGTTCCAAATTGTTCAAGATATTCTTTTGAGGCAAAGAGTTTTGTATGAAAAGTAAATAGTTTTCTCTGTACAATGTTTGGGTCAGGATCAATTTTAGGTAAAATAGCTATGTCTGCGTAATGTGTTGAAACGTCTATTTTTTCGTCAATAGCAATGATTCTGAATTTATATTTTGGATAGAGCTTAGAAAATTCTTTAAGTTTTCTAAGGAGCCAAAGGTTTGTAACACCCGTTGTTGTTACAATTCGGATGATGTTATCGTCGCTATTGTCAAAGTTCGCTATTTCTTCAATTTTTTCAATTTGACTCATGATGACTTGTACGGACTTGAGTAAGTCTTGACCTTTTTCGGTAAGAATTAGAGAATGGTTAGATCTTTTAAATAATTTAAACTGGAGAGAATTTTCTAAAGCAGTGATGTGTTTACTGATATAAGGTGTTTTTACACCTAGGTACACAGAAGCCTTTTGGTAAGAACCTTCTATTGCAACAAAATAAAATGTTTTTAATTTATTGATATCCATAGATACTCGCATTAATTTTAGGATAAGGTTTCTTCTATGATAAAGCCTTCCGATTCAAATTGTCGTAATTGCGCCATATCTTCCATTAAACGATTATTATCTTGGTTTACAAGATGAACATTGCCTGGCGAAGAATAATAATCAATGGTACGAACCAAGTAATCTTCTGGCTGTACGTTCATTTGTAGCGAAAAAAAACTAGAAAGGGTTTTTACAGTATCTATAAATGGAATCGAAGTAATTTTTCCTATTTTTTCTGATATTAAAAAAGTCCACAAACCAAATTTTTGCAGTGTATAATCCTTTTCATAATAAGAAAAAAAACGAGTAGGTTCGAGATAAGCATCAATTGTTTTATCAATTTGTTGATAACCCAAACAAGCAGCATTAGAATCAGGATTAATCTCGCCTTGAACTCTAGCACCCACTTCAATTATTTTGGGGCCCTTTTTTGTATACATGATTTCAAAATGACCGGGGCCATGCGTAATTTTTAACAGATCTAGTGCACGGAAAGCATAGGATTTTAATTCTTGAGATATTTTTTCGTTTGGGGATAATAATTCCTCACACGCCGAACCATATCCAGCACCCGATATTCTTTTTTTATAACAACGCCTTATGTCTGTTAAATTATGTTTAGAAAAACAACTTACCGTATTAACCACATATTCTTCTCCATCTAAAAAACTTTGAACCAAAACCTCTGTGTTCAAGATTCCCAGTTTATTTTTTTTTCCTAGAATATTTTGGGTAGCAGCAATCAATTCTTTAGCATTATTACAAAAGCGTACGCTATCTGATCCAGCGCTATTAATTGGCTTAATCACCACAGGCCACAGGCCGTTCATTTCAGTTGAATGCCATTTCAATATTGCATCAACATCATTAGATTTAAATTGGGCTGCTGTTTCTAAACCGCCATCGTTCACTGCTTTAATCATCAAAAATTTATTTCTTCTAAGCTCGCTGCTTTCAGGAGTATTGCCCAGTAATTGTAGGGTTGCAGATAATTTGTCGCCTAAATAAACGCCGCTTTCAGCACCAATAAACACAACCAAAACCTGATAAGCTTTTAGCCAATCAACCAACCGTAATAAATCACCATCAAATATCGTGCGCTCATCATAATTTTCAGGCCGAAATCCTCGAGTGAAAAAATTTGGAATGCCTATAGAAGACTGCACGTGGATGGCAGTATAGCCTCGCTTGTGCAAAAAAGGTGCTAAAAACCGACCTGTTGAATATCCATCAACAATTACAACTACCTTGGAAGAATTTTTCATACATGGTCGCATTATACGCTGTTTTTTATGAAATCGTCTATTAGAAAAAATAAAGATGTAGTATGCTGTCTCTAATCAATTAGGTGTATTGGTTTAGTTTATATTTAGGAAATAACAAATTGTTGGGTAAATAACTTATGTCGACAACTGCATGCATCGAACCTGCAGTATATACAGGTCAAACACTAGAAAAAAATGGATATACGCTTTGTACTGCGCAAGATATACCTTTCACTCCCACTGAATGGGCACGCTTAGAATTTCTTACGGACGAAGAAAACTTAAGTTATTCAAAAGCGCAAGTTGGTGATACGAATGAATCGCTTTCTATGGGTTTTTTCCGAATAAAGAAGCCTGGAGAGCTTAAAATATTGCATGAGGAACTGATGCAAATCATTGCCTCTCCCAAGATGCTTAATTTTTATCGGGAAATTTGTCAAAACAATAAATTATGGATTGATCGCTGCCAGGCTCATTTGTATAAAACAAATGATTTTATTGCGCGTCATGTTGATAAAGAAAGCTATCAAGGTTACCTCTATTCTCTTTTATTTGCGATTTCTCAGGATTTTTTAGGAGGCGAAATGGTTCTTTATAATAATAAAGGAACCGTAGATACGTTTAAATTACCTTATCGTTCTCTTTTGCTTGCAGATAGCGCTATACCGCACGAAGTGTTACCTGTGAAATCAGGTGTTAGAAAAACGCTTGCTTTTTTTCTGATGGAATGAATGATTCACATCTGGACAAAGACAAATTATTTTTAGCTCTAATTTGTGCTTTGCCTTTATCAAGATATAGACGGTTAATATTTATTATCGCTTGCTCCAGACTGGCATTGGATAAAGCGGCTTTTCGATAAAGTCGTTTTGCTTATAGAGGGTTACCAGCTTCCCGTTTTGGATCTGCACCAGGGATTGTGGTAAATCGATCTGCCCTGTCACATTAAAACGGATTTGACCATATAAGCTATTAAAATTGAGCTTAGCAATTGCATCACGTACTTTATTCGGTTCGAGACTGTTAGCCGCTTCAATAGCTTTGACAAAGGCTTCTATATTAGCCACTGCTGAAGCAACATGGTAATCCGGTTCATATCCGAAGCGTTTCTTGTATTCATTGACGAATTCCTCTCCATTAACAAAGTAATCATCTTTTAAAACTTTAGAAGGCATCCAAGGCGTCATACCACAAACATAGTTAGCATCCTCTTTTAAGATATCGCGAAAGCTCGCTGATTGCACAGCATTGGTAAATGAATAAAATTTTGGGTTGACATCGAGATTTTTTGCTTGACGAATAAAATTGATCGCTTCTGTTTTACGACTTGAGAAAAGAACGGCATCAATGTTTTTACTTTTGATTAACGATAAGAGTGCGTGAAAATTACTTGTGTTGGCGTCGAATTTCTGATCAAGAACGATTTTAAGGGGAGTATTTTTGATCAATTCTCGAGCGCCATCGATATGGCTTAGCGATGCGGGATCGCCTGAGTATAATAAAGCAACTGTTTTGGGCGCAGGATCTAACTTCATCATCGCCTTAATGGTACTTTGGTAGTAATCACTCGCGCTTGGCAGAGTGCCAAAAATGTATTGATATCCTCGGGAAAAAATTTGCTTAGATGCGCCCCCACCTTGAATCATGGGACGCTTATATTTTTCTGCAATAGCTGAATCCGCTAGCACAAAATCGCTTCCGTAAGGCCCTAGGAGGAAATTGATATTATCTTTAGTAACCAGCTGTATATACTGTTTGACGCTAAGCTTGATATTCGATTTATTATCAAGAATCTTTAAACGCAACTTTTCACGACTGTTGCCTACTTTTACGCCGCCAGCCGCATTGATTTTATCCACCGCAAATTGATAACCATCGGCATAGTAGCGTCCTGTATCGGCTAATGAACCGGTCATTTGCACAGAAGCACCGAGCTCAATGGGTGCTACCCAGGCGGGCGTTGTTATTAACAGGAGAGTTATTGTATAAAACATATGGATTATTTTCATTAGATTGCTCCTTTCTTTCTTTTTGCATTAACAAGGCATTCCATTATCGCTTTAGCTGATTACCAGTTTAGATTGAATATGTAAAGGGTGCAAATCTAGCGGGCGATTTCTTTGGCAATCAGCATTGCAACCGAATGCACGCGAATTTTTTTGCAGGCTTTGGCTGCGGCACTTAGTACTATTGTATCGGTTACTACCAGCTCATCAATAGACGAATCGCCAACATTTTTGACGGCCTCACCTGATAAAACCGGATGCGTAATATAAGCAATCACGGATCCTGCGCCTTCTGCTTTTAAAGCCCTTGCGGCGCTACACAGCGTATTGCCAGTGTCTATCATGTCATCGATAATTACGCAATCGCGATCTTTTACATTGCCGCTCATATTTCTTATTTTTACATCATTCGGATTAGGACGATGTTTGTCTATCACCACGAGTTCTGAATTATTTAATTTTTTGGCAAAAGCCTTAGCACGTGCAACACCCCCCGTATCGGGAGAAACTACTAACGGATTAAAATCCTTTTTATGAGACATTGTTTCTATGAGATCGTCTAAAAAGAGTTGAGTTGTACTTAAATTATGGATAGATTTTTCAAAAAAGATGTCTCCCGGTTCAGTGTGTAAATCGACGGTGATCACATGATCGATGCCAACGGTTTTTAGCAAATCAGCGACGACTTTTGCGCTAATCGGTGCAATGATGGAATCTAAAGGTTTATTTTGACGGGCATACCCAAAATAGGGGATTACAGCGATTATGCGATAAGCCTCAGCGCGCTTAAGGGCATCTGCTATTAATAATAGTTCCATGGTGTGATGGTTGGTCGGCATTGAGGTTGGTTGAATAATATAAACATTTCGATCGCGAACAGGTTCTAAAATTTCAACGCGCGTTTCTCCATCACCGAATTGAGAGATCAGTGTTTTACCTAACCGTTGATTTAAGCGTTTTGCAATTTTTTCTGAAAGTGGAAGATTTGCGTTGCCAGAGACAAGTAGTAATTTAGTCAATTAATCAACTCTACGATTGTTATGGGGGCACACTTCACCGGAAATGGCTGGGGTGCTAGGATTCGAACCTAGGTATGCAGGGATCAAAACCCTGTGCCTTACCGCTTGGCGACACCCCATCTGAAGGCATTCATTATGCAAGAAACTGGGGGGAAGAAACAAGTGACAAATAACTTATAAAGCAAAACGCTGCGATCCCCCTCTTTATTCACCAAGGCTCCAGCGATCAAAAATAAATTTAAGTCGTATAGAACCATTTGTGAGAAGAAGCTTATAAGGCACATCGCGCCCCTCAATGGATTTGTAAGCTTGATATTGAATTTTCCAACCCTGTTGATCAATTTGCCAAAGCCGATTTGAGCCATCCAATAGCATTTTCTTGGGGGCAGTACCCGGTGCTGGCAAGCCTCGAAGCCAGTAACGTAATCCGGAGACTGGAATTACCCATCCCAATTCCTGATGAACTAACGCTTCAGGGGTGTTAGCCGTGATAATTTTGCCGTCTGTTTTTGTGAGCGAGACCCGGTTTGGTTCGCCCTTTATTTGAATAGCCTGGCTGCCAAGCGGGCCGTATAGGCGAATTTGATAGCTTTGAGGGTGTTGTTCCCAGACAACACTTGCATTGCCCCCTTGCTTACCGTCGCTAAACCCGATTTTTCCGATTACTTCGAAATCTTTAAGATAAGCTAAATTTTGGTTTCTAACCTTAGAATGGGTTGTGGTATGCAGAGTATCGGGTGCTTGAATAACCGCTGCACAACCTCCAAGCAAAAACAATGTTATACAGATCGTTAATAATTTCATTTTTCTAGTATAATCTACTATTCAGTGCCTCGTCTCTTTATTATAAGAGAATTATTGTTATGCTGACTCTAATGGGAGTTATTAAATGAAATTAGGCTTTTTTAATATTCCTTTAGCCAAAGCCATTCGTGAAACCTGGCAACAGGGTTATCGTTTCCCGGATTTTTTTGCCGATCTCGGTGCGGGTCTCACTATTTGCATTATTGCCATTCCAATGACCATGGCGGTTGCTATTGCCTGTGGTGTGCAGCCTGAGCATGGCTTGTATGGCGCGATTATTGCAGGACCATTAATTGGAGTATTGGGCGGATCACGTTTAAGCATTTCAGGTCCGGTTGCAGAATTAGCCGTTTTAATTTATCCCGTTGTCTACCAGTTTGGATTTGGTGGATTAATGTTGGTTACTTGGATGGCTGGCCTCATATTATTAATCATGGGCTTAGCAAAGCTCGGGCGCGTTATAGAATTTATTCCTTATCCGGTTACAACGGGTTTTATTGCAGGAACAGGTGTTGTTATTTGCGCATTGCAAATTAAAGATTTTTTTGGGCTCGACTTGTTAGTACAACCTAAATATTTTTTAGATCGTTTGCTAGGACTGGCACAAGCCTTTCCGACTTGGAAAATGGGCGATACCACGATTGGCATAATTACTTTAATGGTGCTCATGCTTTGGCCGCGTTTAAAATTGCGAATCCCCGCACATTTAATTGCAATGATTGTGGGTAGTTTAGCAGGAATGGCCTTACCGCTTATTTCACCCGAATTGTCTATAGAGACTATCGGCTCTCGATATGGTGGGATCCCACAAACTTTACCTCAAATATTATCTTTTAAGGGAACGCTAGATTTAGATGCGATCCGCATTTTATTCGGTTCTGCATTCGCAATTGCCATGTTGTGTTCGATTAAAGCTTTATTATGTGCTGTTGTGTTAGACGGCATGACAGGCACTAAGCATAACCCAAATGCAGAGCTTATAGCCCATGGTATTGGCAATTTAGTGCTGCCTTTTTTTGGCGGCATCACTTCTACCAGTGCGCTTTCTCGTTCAGTGGCTAATTTGCGTGTGGGTGCGCGATCTCCTATAGCAGCGGTAATCCATGGCATTTCTATGTTATTTGTTATTTTAATCGTTGCGCCCATTTTATCTTATCTGCCGATGGCAGCGTTGGCTGCATTGTTATTAATGGCGGCGTGGAATATTTTTGACTTTCAACATTGCTTGCAGATTGTACGGGTCGGCACCCGCAGTGACGTCGCTGTTCTCTTAATTTGCTTTGGTTTAACCGTATTATTGGACATGGTGATAGCAGTGGGCGTTGGTATGGTGTTGGCCGCGCTTTTGTTTATGAAACAGATGGCCAATATTACTGGTGGGCGTTGGCTTTTGGAAGCGACCCATTGGAATATGAACAAACGTTTGCCTGATCATGTGATGGTATACGAAATTTCTGGACCTTTGTTTTTTGGCGCTGCAGAAAAGGCCATGAGTACATTACGTGAACACAGCTCAGGATTAAAAGTATTAATTTTACAAATGCATGGTGTTCCAACGATGGATATCAGCGGTGTAGTTGCTTTGCAATCTGCGCTGGAATCGTTGCAGAAAAAACGCATTTTTGTGATTTTATCGGAGGTGCAAACGCAACCAATGGAAGCGTTAAACCGAGCAGGTTTAGAACCCCATGCCGAAAGATTGGCAATTTGTGAAAATATGCAGCTTAGTGTTGAATTAGCAAAAAAGATTGTTTAAAGAAGGTGCATGTTGAGTAAAAATTATCAAGAAAATTGAGAGAACAATGGAAAATTTACCAAACCAAGCCGAACCCTTAAAAACCAGAATTACTTTTATGAATCTGCTTAAAGGAAATATTCCACTACCGACAACCTATTGGGTGTTCGGGTGTATAGTTATGTTGATCTTAAGGCTTATAGACAAAGCAATTCAGTATAATTATTGGTCATTGCGGTTTAAGTATGAAATGTTTGTGCCTTTAACGTTTGCATTTTTTTGGATTCAAATAACTTACAGTCTGTTTATATCTATATGCATTTGGAACAGTGCCCTAAAGTATAAAGGTAAAAGAATTTGGGCCGGGTTAGCTATGATGATCGCTGTAATTGTTTTTATTGGAGCTATTTCAAATATTTTGGAATGTGGAAATCCTAGTAGAACTGATTTAGAAAATGAAATAAGAATAATTAACGCTGGATTGCCAGTAAAGGTTGATGATGAAACAGAGTTTGAAGGTATTGAACTTATAGATGAAAGTATAATATATAGTTATAAACGAATTAATGTCTTGCTTGCTGATGTTGATGTTGATAATAAAATAGTAGCCAAATTAAAGCAGAATGCTTGTTCTGTAAAAGAAAATCGAATTTTATTGGGTAAAGTAAAAACTTTAAAGTATGTTTATAAAGATAAGGTTGATTCTATACTCTTTGAGGTTATTATAGAGAGGCAAGATTGTCAATAAGAAAGCGGGCAAGTGTGCATACAATTAATTAATCATTAACTTTTCCCGAGGCGCTTGAAGAGCGGGTGAGGTAAAACGCTAGTTTCTTAGGTCAACTTTTAATTTTTTTAAAGTATCTAATAAGTCTTCATTATCTTTATTTGTTTCTAGCGCTTTTTTCAAAATTGTTTTTGCCTCGTCTTTTTGATTGTTGACCCAGAGTGCTTCACCGAGATGAGCCGCAATTTTAGGATTTTCACTTAAATCAAGGGCTATTTTTAAATAGTGCACGGATTGAGTATAATCACCCGATTGATAATACGCCCAACCCAAGGTATCCATAAAGAGCGGGTTATTCGGCGCAATGCTTAAGGCTTGGTTGATAAACTCCAGTGCTTCGCCATGGCGATGATTGTTAAAAGATAACGCGTATCCTAATGCATTTAAGGCATTGGCGTTGTTTGGATTTTGTTGTAGGATTTGTTTTAAATCGGTTTCTGCCGTTTCCCATTTTTCGAGCCTGATTGCGGTAACGGCACGACTATATAAGACATCTTCATCATGCGGGAGTTTAATAAGAATATCGTTGGCTAATTGCATCGCCTCATCCGATGTTTTACTTTCGTTAAGCAAATCTATTTCCATAAGAAGAAGCTGTTTTTGCTCTTCAAAAGTTGAAGGGTTACTATTGTGAATAAGATAGATTGCTTCTTGATAAGATCTTATTTCTTTTAATAAAGCGATTGCACGCAGTATCGCTGGAATCTGGTAGGGCCCTTTTCCGACATTCGAATACCGCTCTATAGCATAGCGCTTGTTATCCTGCAGTTCATCTATTTGGCCTAATAGATATTGAGCGCCATCCAATGCATCTGGAAATTTTTCTGCCTTTTTTAAGGCATTCGATGCTTCTTTCCATTGTTTTTCTTTTAAATAGACATCTGCCAAAATCAGAAGTGCGGATCCGCCATATTTCGGATCCTCACTTAATTTATTTAATTCTGTTTTGGCAGCTTCTGTTTGTACTGTATCGAGCAAGGCACTGGCATAAAAAAATCGCAGTTCATTATTCTTGGGATATTTATCGAGTTGTTTTTTGATAAAGCGCATGGCGGGCTCATCAGAGTTTTTTTGGTAACGAATCAAGCGTGCTTTAAGTTCTATTGCGCTTGTTAAATCAGGCATTTGCCTTAAAGCAGAGTCAACCCAATGTGTTGCACTGTTCATATCTCTTTGTTCTACAGCGCTTTCTGCTGCAATAAGATGGGCATAAGGATCGTCCGGTCGTGCTAATGCGATCTTATTTAAAGCTTCTTTTAGACTTTTTGCGCTGCTTTCAGACAGTCTACTTTGAACTTCCATGATCGCATGATCAATTTGCAGGGGATCAATTTCAATGATTTTTGTAAGATAGGGCAAGGCTTTATCAACTGACTGGCTAATGAGAAGTGTCATCGTAATGAGTTGTGCCTGTAAATTAAGTGGAGCATCATGGGCCCAATGTTCTGCGCTGACTAACGCTTCATTAGGGGCTTCCAGTGAAATGGCTAAAAGGGTAGAGGCTTCGGCAACGGCAGGATCGTTTGTTTGCTGTACTGCTTTTAAATAATAATGTAGTGCGGCGGGTTTCATCTTACGACTGGCCGCGATTTCTGCGACAAGAATATTATATAGAAGCACGTTATTGTGTCTTGTGGGGGGTTCCGTTGTCGCATGCGCTTGGCTACTCGCCCCCATCGTCAAACAGGAGATTACCAGATATACTGCCACGAGGCTCTGTGTAAAAATAATTTTTGTTTTTGAGCGAGCCAATGTTTGAGTGTAGCGAGTTGATTGATCGAAAAAATGAAAAGTTATTTTTGCACACAGCCTAATCCATAATGAATGAGAAAAGACTGGATTTTGAAAATTTTTTGAGAGTATATGCATAGTTAATCCAAAATTTGTTCTCTAAATAACACATCGGCTTAGGGGTAGAAAGCTAAAGGATTTGATGTAAATGGCTTTAATGGTAGTAGGCGTTAATTTTCAAACAGCGACCGTCGATATACGAGAACGCGTTGCACTCGATGTGCAAGCGGGTGTTGAGATAGCGCATTGGCTTGTAGCTGAGGGTGTTGTGACAGAGGCATTGATTATTTCAACATGTCATAGAACTGAGATATATTGCGAGGCTCCGACACACACAGATCCTTTCGTAATGGTTCTAGGTCGATTAGATTTGCCTATCGAAGATATAGAACCATTAAGTTATAAACATTTAGATCTTACCGCTGTTATGCATTTAATGCGGGTTGCGACCGGTTTGGATTCGATGATTGTGGGAGAAGCGGAGATTTTAGGGCAATTAAAGAAAGCTTATACTGCTTTTGCAAATGCCGGTACGATTGGGAAATACCTAGGCCGCTTATTTCAAACGACTTTTGCTATTGCGAAAGATGTGCGCACCCAAACAGGCGTAGGCGGAAACCCCGTCTCGGTTGCTTATGTAGCGGCTCGCCTTGCTCAGCATATTTTTTCGGATTTGGCAAAAGCCTCTGTTTTGTTAGTCGGTGCAGGCGATTTAATCCGATTAATTGCACAACATCTTATGGCAATGGGCGTGCAAAAAATAGGGGTTGCAAACCGGACAGAAGCCAACGCAGCCCGTTTGGCTTTGTTATTTAATGCGGAGCATTTTGGTTTAGAGAAGATGAAAGATCACTTGCTTGAAGCAGATATTGTTATTACTGGGTGTGCTTCTGTATTACCCATTATAAGCAAAAGAGAGGTTGAGTACGCGTTACTTCAACGCAAATCTAAACCGATATTTATAATAGATTTAGGGGTGCCGCGAAATGTAGAATGTGAAGCGGGAGAATTAGAAAATATGCATTTATATTGTATAGATGATTTGCAAAAAATGGTAGAAAAAAATAAGCTTTTTAGGCGTGATGCTGCAGAATCTGCGGAAATAATGATACAAATTGCCGCCGTTCGATTTATGGATTGGCTACAAGCGCAAGATTCTTTTAAAACGCTTTGCATTTTTCGAGAGAAATTTGAACAGATCCGTGATCGCTTATGTCAAGATGCTTTACACCGTCTTCATTTGGGAGAAGCCCCTGATCGTGTTGTTAAACGTTTAGCCAGTGATTTAACGAGTCGATTTTTGCATGAACCAACGCGTCGTTTGCGGGAAGCCGGATTGGATCGCGAAGAAGCATTATTAACATTAACCCGAGATTTATTTGAGTTGAACTGTGAAACTCTCTATACAAAATAAGCTAGAATTTCTAATAGAACGTCATCAGGAACTGAGTAATCTCTTGAGTTCAGTTTCGATTATTCAAGACCAAACACGTTTTCGCACGTTGTCCAAAGAATACGCCGAATTAGAGCCTTTGGTTTTGGGATTTCGTGCGTATCAAATCGCCAAGCAAAACGTAGAATCAACGACAGAAATGTTAAAAGATCCCGATCTTGATATACGGTCAATGGCACAAGCAGAATTAAAAGAAGCTTCGCTGTCACTGAAAAGTCAAGAAGAAATGTTACATCGCCTTTTGCTGCCAAAAGATCCGAATGATCACCGAAATGTCTTTCTTGAAGTTCGTGCGGGAACAGGGGGGGATGAAGCGGCGTTATTTGCAGGTGATTTATTTCGTATGTATACCCGTTTTGTAGAAAATCAGGGCTGGAATACCGAAATTTTGAATCAGAGTTTTGGAGAACATGGTGGTTATAAAGAAGTGATTGTTCGCATCTCTGGTAAAAATGTCTATGCCCAATTAAAATTTGAATCAGGAGCGCATCGGGTTCAGCGTGTGCCTGCCACAGAATCTCAGGGTCGTGTTCATACCTCAGCTTGCACTGTTGCTATATTGCCGGAAATTGAAGCGATAGAATCTTTCGATATAGATCCGAGTGATTTACGTATTGACACGTATCGTGCTTCGGGCGCGGGCGGGCAGCATGTGAATAGAACGGATTCTGCTGTACGCATTACCCATTTACCAACTGGAACGGTGGTGGAGTGTCAGGATGAACGATCTCAACATAAAAATAAAGCACGGGCGATGAGTGTTTTGCAATCTAAACTATTAGTTGCAGAACAAACCAAGCAACGGTTAGCACAAGCAGAAACACGGCGGAACTTGGTGGGTAGTGGGGATCGATCAGAGCGAATCCGCACTTATAATTTTCCGCAAGGGCGATTAACTGATCATCGCATTAATTTAACGCTCTATCAATTGCCCAGTATTATAGAAGGAAACCTATCTCCGGTGATTGATCCTTTAATTCGCGAGTATCAAGCGGATTTATTGTCGATGATGAGTGATGAAGGGTCTTAGTGTTTAGTATTCAAAGTATTTTGTCTCTTGCTTTAAAGTCTGGCAATTTGACATCTCTAGAAGCGGAAGTGCTATTAGCGCACGTTTTGATTGTGGCTCGCAGTTATCTTCGGGCTTGGCATGAGAAAACAATGACAGAGCAACAAAAACAAGCATTTGAATCTCTGGTTTCTCGCCGGTGTGTGGGTGAGCCTTTGGCTTATCTAATAGGTAGGAAAGAATTTTGGTCGTTGCCTTTGGTGGTTTCAAACTCTGTTTTGATTCCGCGTCCTGAAACGGAATGTTTAGTTGAGCTTGTATTAAATAAGTTCAATAACGCCTCGGGTAGTCTTAGCGTTTTAGATTTAGGCACAGGCAGCGGTGCCATCGCATTGGCTTTAGGCGTTGAACGACCACGGTGGAAGATCATAGGAATTGATAGGTCAATTGCTGCTTTAGAAATTGCGGAACTCAATGCTAAAAACAACGGAATAAGCAATGTTGAATTTATGCAGAGCGATTGGTTTATGTGCTTTGAATCAGGTAAAACAAGATTCGATATTATTGTGGGTAACCCACCTTACATCCACCCAACGGATAGTCATTTAGAAGGTGAGATCCGTTACGAGCCTAAAGAAGCGTTAATATCGTTGCCAGATGGTCTGCAAGATCTCAAAAAAATTATCAGGGAAACAAGTGACTATCTGGCGCCACAAGGTTGGCTATTTGTAGAGCATGGCTTTGATCAAGACGTGTTTGTTAGAAAAACCATGGAATTAGCGGATTTTAGTGACGTCCAGACCTACAAAGATTTAGCCGACATAAACCGCGTAACGGTAGGTCGAAAAAGATAGCAAGCCATAAAATGATTTAAGTTTTTTGATTTTATGTCGATTAAGAGTAACATAAGTAGTATGGTTAGGCATTCATATACGGTGCTTGACAGAAAGTTTAAAAGCTTTTAGATTGTCTGCTCTTTGAAAGGGATTCATGTTTGTTAGTTAATTTAAGAGGATGGAGAATGAGGCATATAGCAAAAAGTTTAGTCATGGTTGGCGCTTTGTTAGCGGCGAACAGCGCAACCGCAGAAGAGATGTTTCCATATCTGGGCGTTGATTATACCCAGACTTTTATGCGTGCGCGGAGTGATTGGAATCTCATTTTTCCTAAATCTTATCCGGGGGCATCTGCTTACGTTGGGACACGCTTTCATGAAAATTTTGGTGTCGAATTAGGTTATGATTGGTCAACACGCCGAACAAAGGATTATTTATTGCCGGCTGGCTCATCTTTTTTTGACGGTAGAGTGACGTCGCCAAACGGTTTGCGTGGTAGTACAAAGATACGACGTACTGGCGGTTATTTAGATCTTTTAGGGACGCTGCCTGTTGCAGAGTGTGTTGAGCTTTTAGGGTCTCTCGGTTTTGGTTGGGTCCAATCAAAAATAGTGACTTCTTTTAATGCAGAAACGGCGGGTGCAACCTCAACACGTTCGGCAATCTCTTCTGTATCTGGAAAGGGCCGTGGCGTATTTCGACTGGGTTTTGGTGGAATTTTCATGGTCACAGAGTCTGTAGGTGTGCGTGCCAAAATAAATTGGGCGAGCACTTCTACATTGCGTTTAAAAGGTAACGATGCATTTAACAATTTGGGATATGATGCAAAGGGGTTTAAAGGATCAACTGCATTGCTGGCAGGTATTTTCGTTAGATTTTAAGGATTGCGAATGAAATTTGTGGTAAAAAATGTATTTATGCTAAGTGTCTTGCTGATTGCCAGTGGGGCAAATGCAGATGCATTGGGAGAAATTAATCCATATCTTGGTGCTGATTATTATCAAGCGTGGATGAGAGGACAGAACGATTGGAAAAAAATCTTTCCGAGATCGTATCGGGGTGCAACAGTTTACATTGGCACGCGGTTTTGTGATACTTTAGGGGTGGAATTGGGGTACGATACGTCGACACGTACCAAAAAAGATTGGTCTCTACCTGCTGGTACGCGTTTTTTTAATGGAGCTGTACCAAATACAGGGATTACAGGAACGACAAAGATAAATCGTTCAGGGGTTCATTTAGATTTATTGGGCTTTTTACCAATAACGGGCTGTTTTGACTTATTTGCAACGCTCGGCTATGGTTGGGTTCAAAGCAAAATTGATATTATCCAAAGTGTGGCTTCGGCCAGCAGTAGCCAAAGTTCTGCTTTGGCTTCTGTTGCCGGAAAAGGGCGCAGCGTGTTACGCGCAGGCGTCGGTGGAAGTTATATGGTTAACGACATGGTTGGTCTGAGGGCCAAATTAGGATGGGAGACCACTTCCACTCTACGTGTTAAAGGTAATCAAGCTTTTGCCAACTTGGGGTATCAGTCAAAGGGCTGGAAGGATACGACGGCATTGTCGATTGGTGCTTTTGTGAAATTCTAGCTTGAGTATTGAAGCTTCTTAATAACGTTATGTGAGGGGATAGAAATGAAACAAGTAACAAAGAGTTTAGTTATCGTAGGCGCCATGTTGGCTGCAGGAAGTTCTACTGCAGATATGCTCAATATGGATGAGTTCAAAGGCTTTGCCGGGGTTGATTATCTTCAAGCTTGGATGCCAGGAAGAGGTTCTATAACAACTTTTAGCGATGCAACACGTACAGATACTATTAACGCAAAAAGCGTTTTTAGAAGCTCTTATCCGGGTGCAACAGTTTATGTTGGCGGTAAATTTGGTGATTGCGTTGGTTTAGAATTGGGTTGGGATTCGTCGCTTTCTTCAAAGAAGAAGACAGCTACAAGTCCTAGCAGCAGTCCTTTCACTTACACCTATACTTCTAAAGTGCGTCGCGAAGGTTTTCATGCAGATTTAATTGGCTACGCGCCCATGTCGGATTGCATGAATTTGTTCGCATCGGTAGGTATTGGTTCAGTTAAAGCCAAGATTAGTAATCAAGTCTTGACTGCGTCTGCTAGCACTGCAGCGACTGCGGCTGTTAACCAAGCAGCCCTTAATGCAAGTACGCCATTACCACTTTCGAGCAAAAGAAAATCAGTCCTTCGATTGGGCGCTGGCGCAAGCTACATGCTGACAGAAATGGTTGGTTTGCGTGCTAAGTTAGGTTGGGAAGGTACCGACAACCTGCGTTTGAAATATAACAATGGTAGCACGGCTAAAGCGTTTAAAAGTTCAACCACTTTAGCAGCGGGTTTATTTGTAACCTGGTAGCGTGCATTGTTGAATATTTGAAATATTTGATTAGAAACCTGGCTTGGGAACAAGCCAGGTTTTTTTTATGGTAATGAAATCATACGATTCTCTCGAATTAAGATTAAGGGTTGCATTTATTTAAAGTAATCCTGTATGATATTGAATTGAGATCTAACCCCTCTTTGATTAAAGGGCTTAAGAGATACAAAAGCACGATCGACAGATGCGGTTGTAAGCTTTTAAATCAGGATTTTAAAGTTTGTTAATAACGTTGTGAGAAGGAATAGTAAATGAAACAAATAGCAAAGAGTTTAGTTGTCGTTGGAGCCATGTTGGCTGCAGGTTCCGCTGCTGCAGAGATGGATATGGATTTCAAACCGTTTATCGGGGTTGATTATCTTCACGCTTGGACACCTGCAAAAAATTCTATTGATGGAATGCAATTGAAAAATGCGTTTCCTAAAGCTTACCCAGGATTCACTGGATACGTTGGTGCGAAATTCAATGATTGCTTTGGCGTAGAATTAGGCTATGATCGTTCAGTATTTGAAAAAAAGAAGAAGACGTCAGGCATTACAAACGGTAGATACACAGCTAAAGCCCACCGAGAAGGTATGCACGCGGATTTAGTAGGTTATGTACCTATGGATTGTTGGGAACTTTTCGGTTCTTTAGGTGTTGGTTCACTTAAGATGAAAATTCATGAGCAGGTTTTATCTCCAAAAGATGGCGTTACTCAAGCTCAAATTAATGCGCAGTCGCCGCTTCCCTTTTACACAAAAAGAAAGACGGTTCTTCGATTGGGCGTTGGCGCAAGCTACATGATTACAGAAATGTTTGGTGTACGCGCTAAATTAGGTTGGGAAGGTACAAATAACCTACATTTAAAAGATAAAAATGGAAGCGACATAAAAGGGTTCAAAAATTCAAACACTGTAGCAGTGGGTGCATTTGTACGCTTTTAATTAAACTAATAAGCTAAAATTAAAAGCCCTTGTTTGCAAACAAACCAGGGCTTTTTTTTGATTACTGATTTATTTATATTTTAAGTATTGCATGTATTTAAGGTTACAATATATAATCTTACATCAATATCTATCCCTCTTTAACTTAAGGGTCAGTAAGAATACGAAAGCACGATCGACCGATGCGTTTGTAAAGATTGAACCCATAGGGTAAGAGCTTGTTAATAACGTTATGAGAAGGAAAGAGTAAATGAAGAAGATAGCAAAAACTTTAATTGCCGCTGGAGTCATGCTGGCTGCAGGCACTGTTACTGCAGAGATGATGGACGATGTGAAGCCATATGTTGGTCTTGATTACTATCATGCTTGGATGAAAGGTGCAAAAGGTAAAGTAAATGGTATAACTGGTTGGGATTTTGATTTTACAAAATCAGCACCAAAATCTTATCCGGGTGCAACAATTTATGCAGGTGCCAAACTTACAGAATTTTTTGGTCTTGAGCTTGGTGCTGATTGGTCTATGCGAAAGAAAAAAATGACTACCGATGACGATGGGGATAAAATCAAGTTTCAAACCAAACGTACGGCTATGCATGCAGATATCGTGTTATCGGCTCCTCTTAATGAGTGTTATGAGCTTTTAGGTTTTGTGGGCGCAGGTTGGGTTAAGCCGAAAACTACTGTATCTGAAACAGACGCTGTAACCGGTGAGATAACTAGTATTACACCTAAGATTAAAGCCAAAACGATTGCTCGCTTAGGTCTTGGTGTGAATTATATGATTAATGAAACAATTGGTTTTCGTACTAAGGTTGGTTGGGAAAATACGCATAGATTGAAGGCGACTATTCCTAACACTAATTTAAGTCTTAAACTCTTTAAAGATACCGTTTCTTTATCTTTGGGTGCTTTTGTCCGCTGGTAAGCATTTGTTGTTATTGAACGTTAATCAAAGCGCCTGGTTTGGAACCAAGCCAGGTCTTTTTTGCTAAAATCTTCTCCAATACGACAAAAGCTTACATTTTTTCCTCCTTTTATCACAGGATAGTAAAGGTTTTTTTTTCCCTCTGTGCTAAAATAAGTAATAATAGTTTAAGCAGGGATTTCAAGGATGAAGCAGAATCAATTTGTATTTAAATCTCAATTTTTACTCTTATTGGTTATGGTCATTTTTTCGGGGATAAGTTGTGCATCTTGTTCCCCAGTGGAAATAGAAAACCGCAACAATTGCAATAATTACGATACCTATATGGGTGTTAATTTTAAACAGCATTGGATAAAGCCACGCAGCGGGTGGAATAATCTTTTTGTAAAAGAACAGCCAGGGTTTAATGTTTACTTTGGGTGGCGCTTTCATCCCAACTTTGGAGCAGAGTTTGGCTACGAATGGACAGACAACAAACCCAAAGCATTTACCGTGCAAAATGGCAGCACGTTGCTAGGGATTTCGAATAATTCGGGAGCGCCAGTTACTTTGACCAGCAAAGTGCGCTTTAAAACGGGTGCTGCAGATCTGAATGCCTTTATTCCGTTGTGCGCCACACCACTTTGGGAAGACGTTATCCCAGAAGGAATTATTTCACTGGGCATTGCAGGAACGAAAGCTAACATGAAGATTTTTTCGGATGCATCGACAGCGGCAACGACAGCATTTAGTAACCAATTCACGACTATTAAAGGCAGAAGTAAGGCCGTTTATCGCGCAGGAGTGGGTCTTCAGACATTGGTGATAGAAAGCTTTGGTGTACGCGTGTTGTGGCGTGTTGAAAGCACGTCGCTTTTACGCGGTAGAAATAGCATGGTAACAAGCAATAGTGGTACACGCGCTATCTTTAAAAATGCGAGCACGTTAGCAGCAGGATTGTTTTTTAAATTTTAATGCTGTTGAACCCAGGGACCAGGGCGGACACAGCGGTCAGCCCCTACAGATGTTGCATTAGCAAGGTTATCAGATTTCAAAACCATTCACATTATTTTTGCCCAAGTACCATATGTGATAGGATTATTGATTATGTTCACGATTGGTTTTGATATTTTTGACAACATATGGTATTCCAATATCCGTAGGGGTGGACCGCCGGGTCCAGCCTTCTTCGTGTAATAGAATGCAATTTAATTTATGGTGAGGATCTACAAAATGCACAAACATGAAACCGAAACTCATCCGCAATTCGTCCCCCAAACCACCTTAAGACAGAGCGGGCAATTCAAAGGATGTATGTTTATTGCTGACGATTTTGATGCACCACTACCGGATGAATATCTAGATTATTTTTATGATAACTTTCCCTTTAAAATCTCATTCACCTGATCAGGATTCGCTTTCCCTTGACTTGCTTTCATCACTTGTCCGACAAAAAATCCAAATAATTGCACTTTGCCACTTTTATAATCAGCAACTTGACTCGGATTAGCTGCAATCACTGCATCAATCATGGCTTCAATGGTACTCGTATCGGTTACCTGTTGTAAGCCTTTTTCTTCGATAATCAGATCGACTGCTTTTTGGGTATTCCACATTTCTTCAAAAATAACTTTTGCAATTTTCCCGGAGATAGTTTTATCTGTAATGCGTTCTACGAGCTGCCCCAACTTTTCCGGAGAAATGGGGCTTTCCGTCATTTCTAAGTTCGCTTTGTTGATTGCAGCGAGGAGTTCTCCCATAATCCAATTCGCACATAATTTAGCTTCGCTATTTTTAGCGGCACGGACCGTTGCCTCAAAAAAATCAGCAAGTTCGCGTGAGCTCGTTAATACAATGGCATCATAGTTGCTTAAAGCATAGACTTTTTCAAAACGTGCAGCCTTTTCTCGGGGTAATTCGGGTAAGGTTTTTCGAATTTCATCAATAAGTGTTTGATCGACCATGACAGGCAACAGATCAGGATCTGGGAAATAGCGATAATCATTGGCTTCTTCTTTGGCACGCATGGAGCGTGTTTCATCTTTGTTTGCATCATACAGTCTTGTTTCTTGTATAACCGTTCCACCATTTTCTAAGAGTTCGATTTGTCGTTTCACTTCGTAATTAATCGCTTTTTCTACAAATCGGAAAGAATTCACATTTTTAATTTCCGCGCGGGTCCCGAATTCTTTTTGGCCCAGAGGGCGTACAGAAACATTCGCATCGCATCTAAAGGAACCTTCTTGCATATTACCATCCGAGATCTCGAGATATCGTACTAATGCATGAATGGCTTTAAGGTATGCGACGGCCTCGGTAGCCGATCGCAATTCGGGTTCGGATACAATTTCAATTAAAGGGATTCCAGCACGATTGAGATCGATTCCGGTATACCCGTCAAAGTCTTCGTGTAACGATTTACCGGCGTCTTCTTCCAAATGCGCGCGGGTTATATTTATTTTTTTTAGTGTACCATCAGATAGCGTAAATTCGACAGAGCCGCCACTGACTATCGGTAATGCAAATTGGCTAATTTGATAACCTTTAGGTAAATCGGGATAAAAATAATTTTTTCGATCAAAAGCCGATCGTGGCGCAATGGTTGATCCAATACTTAAACCAAACTTAATTGCCATGCGTACGGCCGCTGTATTTAATACCGGCAATACGCCCGGTAACCCTAAGTCAATGGCACATGCTTGAACGTTGGGTTCGGCACCATATGCGGTAGCAGCCCCTGAAAACAATTTAGATTGCGTCATTAATTGCACGTGTATTTCTAGGCCGATCACAGTTTCCCATTGTGTCTTCATTTTGAAGACTCCTCAAATGCCACGGGTATTTTTTTGTGCCAATCCGTTAATTGTTGAAATTGGTGCGCAACATTCAGGAGTTTTCCTTCTTCAAAATAATTTGCAATCAGCTGAATGCCGATGGGGCGATTATTCACAAAACCGCCGGGCATAGAAAGCGCAGGCAGACCTGCTAAATTCACGCTAATGGTATAGATATCGCATAAATACATGCTAACGGGATCTTTCACTTTATCCCCTAAGTTAAATGCAGGTGCAGGTGTTGTGGGTCCCAAGATAATATCGATATCTTTAAAAGCTTCTTGAAAATCTTGAGTAATCAGTTTTCGCACTTTTTGTGCTTGTAGATAATAAGCATCATAATAACCTGCAGATAATACATAAGTACCAATTAAGAGCCTACGTTTTACTTCTGCTCCAAAGCCTTCTCCTCTGGAACGCTTGTAGAGATCTTCTAGATTTTTAGGGTTTTTACATCGATAACCAAAACGTACGCCATCAAATCGCGAAAGATTAGAAGAGCATTCTGCAGGCGCAATAACATAGTAAGTCGGTATAGCGAGAGGCGTATTGGAAAGACTGATTTCTTTAATGATTGCGCCCGCATTTTCAAGTATTTTTACGGCTTCCTGTACACTTTTTTCAATGATCGGCTCTAATCCGTTACCAAAAAACTCTTTGGGGAGCCCAATTTTAAGTCCAGCCAAAGAATTATTTAACTGGGCGCGATAATCAGGAACAGGCTTATCAGCGCTGGTAGAATCTTTAACATCGAGTCCTGCCATGGCCTGCAGCAGCAACGCACAATCTTCTGCCGTTTTTGCAAGAGGTCCTGCTTGGTCAAGGCTGGAAGCAAAAGCTACCATGCCATAACGCGAAACACGTCCGTAAGTGGGTTTAAGCCCAGTCACGCCGCAGAGCGCGGCGGGCTGACGAATAGAACCGCCGGTATCGGTGCCTGTCGCACCGGGTGTAAAACTGGCGGCAACGCTGGCTGCAGAACCACCAGAAGAACCGCCCGAAACAGCTTTGGTATCCCAAGGATTAAGCACAGGACCGTAAAAACTGTTTTCATTACTGGATCCCATGGCAAACTCATCCATGTTGGTTTTGCCGAGGAGCACGGTGCCAGCTTCTTTAAGCTTTGTAACGAGGGTGGCATCATAGGGAGATATAAAGTTATGCAGCATGTTTGAGCCGCAGCTAGTTTTAATGTCTTTGGTGCATAAGAGATCTTTGTGTGCAATGGGAATGCCTGTTAAGAGCGCAATTTTTCCTTGTTGCCTTTGTTGATCAGCTTCGCGTGCGGCTTTGAGTGCCGCCTCTTCTGTGACTGTAATAAAAGTGTTCATATTTTTATCGTAATTTTTAATACGATCGAGATAGATTTTGGTCAGCTCTTCACTGGAGCATTCACCTTTATTTAAACTGTTCAAAAGTTCTGCAATGGTTTTGGTATGCATAATTGATCCTTAGAAAAGATTATTTTGGGCCAGGTTCTAAGCTTCTTCTAATACCGTGGGTACTAAGAATAGACCGGCTTCAGACATTGGCGCTAAAGACAGTAGCGTTTCGCGGTCATTAGGTTCGATGACAGCATCGGGGCGCAATCGTTGCACCATTTCGAGTGGGTGCGCCATGGGCTGGATGCCATCTGTGTTAGCAGCCGTAATTTGGTCTACCATTGCAACAATTCTATTTAAATCCGCTTGTATTGCGTCTATATCTTGCGTATCTCTTATATCCAGACGCGCAAGGTGTGCAACATATTCAATGGCATCGCGGCTAAATGGCATGTAGGGCTCCTTAGTAGAGGCGAAACGCTTTGTGTCCGCCCAAAAAAAACAGTTTAACATATAGATTGGCTTGCCCAAAGCGCCACTAATTGTTACATTAAGAAGAGGGGTTGATTCAAGTCAATGCTGTCAAAATATATTTGGGGTAAAAACATGTTTAAATGGGTTTTCGGTCTTCTTTCAGATGATGTGTCGATTGATTTAGGTACGGCAAATACCTTAATTTATGTACGTAACAAAGGTATAGTTTTAGACGAACCGTCCGTGGTGGCGATTCGCACAGATCGTGGACCAGGCGGCCAAAAAACCGTGGCAGCGGTGGGGTTAGAAGCTAAAGCCATGCTGGGACGTACACCAGGCAATATTACGGCGATACGACCGCTTAAAGATGGTGTGATTGCAGATTTCCATATTACAGAAAAAATGTTGCAGCACTTTTTTTATAAAGTACATAAAAATAAGTTTTTAAGATCACGTCCCCGTGTCTTGGTTTGCGTGCCTTGTGGTTCTACACAAGTAGAAAGACGCGCTATTCGCGAATCTGCTTTGGGGGCGGGTGCAAGAGAAGTTTATTTAATTGAAGAACCGATGGCGGCTGCGATTGGGGCAGGGATGCCAGTGGATCAGGCGAGTGGATCGATGGTTGTCGATATTGGTGGTGGTACAACTGAGGTTGCGATTATTGCATTAAGCGGGATTGTCTATGCTGCTTCTGCACGCATTGGTGGCGATAGGTTTGACGAAAGCATTGTTAATTATGTACGCCGCAATTACGGTACCCTTATCGGAGAAGGCACTGCGGAACGTATTAAAAAAGAAATTGGTACAGCATTTCCAGGCGCTGAAGTACGTGAAGTTGAAGTGCGCGGTAGAAATTTAGCCGAAGGAGTACCACGTAGTTTCACCTTAAACAGCAATGAAATTTTAGAAGCTTTGCAAGAACCCTTATCGGGTATTGTGAGTGCAGTTCGTTTGGCTTTAGAACAGGCACCACCCGAGTTAGCTTCAGATATCGCAGAAAAAGGCATTGTTTTGACAGGCGGTGGCGCATTGCTACGTGATTTAGATCGATTGTTGATGGAGGAGACGGGCTTACATGTCGTTGTTGCTTCCGATCCACTGACTTGCGTTGCAAGAGGGGGAGGACGCGCCTTAGAAATGATGGACGAACGCGGCTTCGAGTTTCTTTCTACGGAATAAGAAAGTTATTTCGAATACGTCCTTAAGTGAGAGGTCCTTATCAAATTTTTATTTGCCCGCGAACCACAACAAGGCATAAAGACTGTGTGTCTCGTTGTCTTGTCTATAGTTTTGATAGTTACTGACGCTCGCTATCATCGTCTAGACGTCGTGCGTGGTTATTTATCTCTGATTGTTTATCCGATTCAAAGGATGGTAGATACTCCTATTCGATTGGCGGGTACCGTTATGCAATATGCATCTACTTTTAATCAATTAGTGAATGAAAATGCAGATTTAAAATACCAGGCTTTTTTGCAAAACGCGCGGCTACAAAAATTGTTGGCATTAGAAGCTGAAAACACACGTATTCGTGCATTATTAAAGTCTTCACATCGTGATATGGAGACGCACCGTGTTGCTGAGATTATACGCATCAGTTCTGATCCTTTTTTGCATTGCATTGTTTTAAATAAGGGAGCTAAACAGGGAGTTTTGGTCGGTGAACCCGTGATAGATGCCAAAGGTGTTATTGGTGAAGTAATCGAAGTCCAGCCGTTGACGAGCCGCGTTATCCTATTAACAGATGCGAATTATGGTATTTCTGTTGAAAATCTTCGAAATGGCCTAAGAGGAATAGTCGTTGGAACGGGGCTGAGCAATACGCTAGCTTTGCAGCATGTTGCTAATACAGTCGATCTCAAAATTGGAGATATTCTAGTGACATCCGGGTTAGACGGGCGGTATCCACCTGGGTATCCGGTGGGTCATATCTTGCAGATTGAACATGATCCGAGTGAATCTTATGTAAGTGTCAAAATAAAACCCAGTGCAGAGTTGGATAGAACACGACAAGTGCTGTTGGTAGAACGACCCAAAGAGGGATCGTTATGAAAAAAACGACGCAATGGATGTTCATTTTCGTCACTTTTATCGCAGCATGGGCGTTGATGATTTTACCTATTCCGAACGAATGGCATAGGTTTGGGCCGGAATGGCTAACATTAGTCGTTATTTATTGGATATTTGTGCAGCCTCAATTAGTGGGTATAGCAACTGCGTGGTGTGTCGGTTTAGTCATGGATAGTTTATATGGCGGTGTATTAGGGCAATATGCTTTATCGCTGATGACGGTTGCTTTTTTTGCACGCTTTTTACGTTATCGCATACGATTAATTCCTGCTTGGCAACAATGGTTAGCAATTTTTGCTTTGCTTGGGGTAGGTGAATGTGTTTTATTTCTAGTCCAATGGATGATAGGACATACAGATAAAACGGTATATTATTTGGCTCCCGTCCTGTCTAGCATGATAGGTTGGCCATGGATTAGGCGCCTAATGAATTTCTATGAGCGTAAAGTTTTTGTATAAGGAACGCGCAAGAAATAATCTCCTTTTTTTCAGTCACCCAACTGGCGGCACTCAACCATTGGATCACTCTGAAAGGAGATTGTTTCGTGCATGTTTCTAAGCCTATAGTCCGAAGAATTATTATATTCTTAGGAACGCTGTTGGTGAGTCTCCTGCTTGTTGTGGCTTTCATGCAAGTCGTTTTATTTAAAGTCAATCAAAATCGTGACGCAATGGTTACTAAACTCAAACAAGAGTTTGGTTTTCCGTTGACTTTTAATAGTATTGAAGCGCATTGGTTTGGGCTTTCTTTAGGGGTTGCGCTTAAAAATGTTGTTGTGCTTGATCCGACAACCCCTATCGCTTTTGCCTCAATTGAAAATATCGTGCTTTTTCCAGACATCTCAAGCTTATTATTCCAAGATGAGCCTCGGTTAAAAAAAGTAGCTTTGCAAGATCTGAAACTTGTGATCGGATGGGATGATAAAAAGGATGTATCGATTTTGGGACTACAGGGCGAAGGCTTCCCAACCGGTATTGACTATAAGGCTTTTATAGCCTTGCTTTCTAAATTACAAGTGCTTGTTGTAGACGGTGCGCTCATTGAATGGCGAGGACCCAATTTGCAGATAAAGCAATCGCTCCGCGGGAAGTTTGATTGGGTAGAAGCCAAAACAACCGATTGGCAATTTGTGGGAACTCAGCAATTGCAGATAAGAGAGGGGTTAAAGCTGCCAGAATCTGGCTTTAATATAGCGGCCTCTTCTAACCTAGAAGAGGTAAGATTTAAATTGACCGGAAATGGCTTGTTTGTAGTAGGTAATTTAGGATTGTCGGAAGATAAAAAATGGCAGACGAATTGTAAAGTAGAGATCAACCAATTAAATTTGGCTGAAATGCATGCTTATTATCATCCCACTAAAACGGATTTGCCTTTATTAAAATGGTTCTATGAAGCATTGCCAAGAGGAAAAATTACAAAAGCCCAAGTAGAAATAAAGGGGCCATTTGATGCCTTAAACGGATTTGGTAAAATTCATTTTAAAGATACAGATTGTGAATATACGCCAGGGTGGCCGAAAATTGAGAAAGCTAAGGGCTTAGTTACGATTGAAAGTGAAGGTGTTCTGGTGAGCGTCTCACGAGCAACTATTATGGGATCACCCATTCAGAGCATGACAGCCCGGATTTTTCCAATCGGCGGCGTTAAAAAGCCGGTTGTTATTGTAGAAGGCGTCGTAGAGAGTACTTTAGAAAAAGGATTGTTATTTCTGCAAAAAAGCCCATTGCAAGAATCTATCGCACAACATTTAGAAATATTGAATCCCCGGGGATTCATGCATTTAAATTTAAAATATGAAATTCCTTTAGAGTCGCAACCGCTAAAAGTAGAAGGATCGATTGCGGTAAAAAATGGAGAAATTGATATTCCAGATAGGCATTTAAGTTTGAAACAATTAAATGGCACTTTTCAATTTAGCCAAGCGGCGTTAAATGCCGCCAATGTTATAGCGCAATTGGGTCATTTACCGATAACATTGAATGTTAATACGACGACGATTGCCAAACAGAAGCGGCTAGAAGTAACAGCGAGTGCGCTATTAAGTTCGGTGTTTTTGCAGCAACAATTTCACATACCGTTTTTGCAAAAATTAGAAGGAGAGTCTTTGTTTACCTTGCTTTTCAATAAGCCCTTAGATTCTTTTGTTGATTTAAAAACAGTTGATTTAAAAAAGGCTAGCCCGACAAGCTTGTCTTTAACTTCTGATTTAGAGGGCATGAAAATTAATTTGCCTTATTTTTTAGGGAAAACAAAAAACGAACGAGTTCCTATGACATTGAAGATAGACGCAGAAATCAAGGATGAACGAAAAATTGCCTTGCAGCTGTCTGAGCGATTCGATGTAAAGCTTAAGACAACAGGATCAATGGATCATTTAAGTATTAAAAGCGGACACATTGTACTAGGGGGAGGCAAGGCGGATTGGACGTCTAAACCCAGTTTATTTGTAAGTGGAGAAATTAGTAAATTTAAGGTCGATGAATGGTTTGATTGTTTTGACGAAATGAAAGTTAAAGATCAAAAAATGTTTCCGCCATTGAATATTCATCTGTTAATTGGTCAGTTGGAAGTCTACGGACTTCGTTTTGATAAAACTTGGGTATCCGCCAATTTTGCAGAAATACCGCTAAAGTGGCGTCTGAATGGTTCGCACATTAAAGGCACTTTCTCTGATTCAGTGGAAAATAAAAAAGAAAAATCTAAACAAATTACGGTTAATCTTGCATATTTAAAAATAATGTCACGCAATGTTTCCTTAGAGACTAAAGCAACGACTCAGCTTGCTTCTTTTACAAAGGTGCCTGTTCATTTTTATTGTCGAGATTTGCAGTATGACCAAGGTAATTTTGGCGAAGTGTCATTTAAACTTATTCCCGCTATTTACGGATATCAGATACAAAATTTGTTTTTAGAAACTCCCATCTCGGAATTGTCGGGTAATGGAGAATGGCATTTGGGGAAAGAGGGCGTTTATACAACGCTACACGGTAAATTAAAGAGTATGGATATGGGTGAAACGCTGTCGCGTTGGGATTTTCCATCAGCAATTCGGGAATCCAGTGGCGTGATCCAATATCAACTGCAATGGCCAAAACATCCTTTTCAATTTAAATTGGGGCTTGTTGATGGAAGCGCAGAATTAAAATTTGATAAAGGTCGCATTCTAGGCGTAAATTCAGGCTTAGGCCGTATTGTGAGCTTATTAAACTTGGAAAATATTTATCGTCGCTTGAAACTCGACTTTAGCGATTTAGTCAAGAAAGGATTTGTGTTTGATACCCTGAAAGGAAATTTTCGATTTGACAATGGCGTTGCTAAAACAGATAAGTTATCGATTGATGGCCCTTCTGCTAAAATTACATTGAGTGGCATTGCTAATATGAATACAAAGGCAGTTAATTTAGAGATGGCTGTGCTGCCACATATGGGAACGGGTTTACCCATTGCCGCGGCAATTGCGGTTGGTAATCCCGCAGTGGGTGCAGGTCTTTGGATTATTGATAAATTGACGGGTTCTAAAATTAATAAGATATCTCGGCATTATTATCATGTGACGGGTACTTGGGAGTCGCCCCGTATTACAGAGGGTGCAACAAATGGCGGAAATTCTCGAAAATAACAGCGATTTGAGTGGTTAAAGAAGCAATTTATAGCTTTAATATTTTCGGTTGATCAGCAAATCGGAAATATTTTTTAAATAGAGGCTCTTAGCATCCAAAAAAGTGATGGCTTGAAGCGCTTGTTGATGTAAGGCATTAGCCTGTTGTTTGGCTTGTTCTAGTCCTAATCGGCTCGGGAAAGTGGCTTTATTTTGTTGTTGATCTTTTCCAATGCTTTTCCCAAGCGTTTTTGTATCGCTAGTCATATCTAATATATCGTCTTGGATCTGGAAGGCAAGTCCGATACACCGCGCATATTCTTGTAATTTTAGAATAATCGCCTGAATATTTTTATGGGTTTCCATAGATCCAAATCCAAGCGATGCAATAGCGCCCAGTGTTACTGCGGCTTCGATGAGTGAGCTTGTTTTTTTATTGTGGATCTGGCATAAATTTTCAAATGAAATAGTCTGATGTTTTCCCTCTGAAGCTAAATCAAGTGATTGGCCTTCGATCATGCCCCGCATCCCGCTTTTTTCTGAAAGGATTTGAATCATCTGAATTTGTTGTTCAGCTGGAATGGGGTTAAGTTTAGGATCGCTTAAAATTTTAAAAGCGAGTGTGAGTAAGGCATCGCCTGCCAGAATGGCTGTTGCTTCACCAAAAACTTTATGGCAAGTGGGTTTCCCGCGCCGAAGATCATCGTTATCCATAGCCGGGAGATCATCATGGATTAACGAGTAGCAGTGGACTAATTCAATGGCAGCCGCTGGCGCATCTAAATGATCGAGCGAACTGCCTAGTGCTTCGCCCGTTGCATACACGAAAAGCGGGCGCAGGCGTTTGCCCCCATTTAAAACGGCATATCGCATTGCTTCAAATAAGGGGAAAACATTTTCCTTGGGGAGTAGATGTGTCAGAAATAATTCAATGCGTGCGATGCAGGTTTTTCTGTACGCTTCAAAATTTTCATCAATAGGATTTGCGTGCAGTAATTTCATGCTTCTTTAAAAAAATCTCGCGTTTCAAAACCGCCATTTTGTGAGATTAAAATTTGAACTTTTTGTTCTGCATCTTTGAGTGCCGTTTGGCACCGTCGTGCTAATGCAATGCCTTGTTCGAAGTTTTTTAAGGATTCCTCTAGTGTAAGCTGACCCCCAGCTATTTTTTCAATCATGGTTTCTAAATCCTTTAAGGCAATTTCAAAATTTAAAGCATCTACAGGATCTTTCGGTTTAGATTTCGTTGATTTTTCGCTCATAATTCTTTAAGTCCATAAAAACATGAGTTAATTTTACACAAGTCAGGAGCGTGTTGCATTAGATTTCTATCATGCATCCCCTTACCAAAATAATTATCTGAAAAGCTATTAAGATAGAATTTTGGTGGGGTAGGTTTTGCGGAAGCCAAGAAAGCGTTTTTGTGATATGATTGCCTTATTGGGATAAAAGTTTATTGTCTGATTTAAGTTAATTAACTTATATTCTTGTTTAAGTTACTAAGGGGTTTAAAATGGAAGCCGGTTATCGATTTGATGAATATATTCAATACCTTAGAGAAAGCTTCGTGAATCTTGTGGAATATCGAGAACGAACGGGTACCTTAGAAGCGAATGTCGTTCAAATTAAAGAAGCTTTATTTAATGAAGATCCCTTTATAGTCTTTAATGCAAGCGTTGCTGCCACAGTTGTCTTAGCCGATAAATTTATTTATCACTAAGCCTGTTCTGCTTTTTAACTCTCATCTGCCGTTTCGTGTCTACTTCCTCCAAATGGGAAGAAAGTGCCCGCTTCGTCTACACTGTTTTTGATGCAAAAGCAATGGGGGAACAGCAGAGCGCACGGAAGGAAAAAAACGGGCAGAAGGTTTACGAAAAAAGTTTTACTGCTGCCTCATTTCATGTTAATTTGATCCCTGTCAGGTTTTAGTTAATTATTTGTTTCATAGTAGGTTTTTCAGAAATTTATATTGTTAACAAACTAAGGGGTAAGAAAATGTCATCGGCACAATCAAGAGACGAAGTTGTCCCTTTTATATCCGCATCTCAATCCCTCCCTGAAATAACGCCGCGTGCCTTAATTCTGGGTATTTTTCTGGCGGTAGTCTTAGCAGCTTCTAGTACTTTTGTGGGATTAAAAATTGCACGAACGATTGCGGCTTCTATTCCAGCTGCCTTAATTTCGATGTTGATTTTACGACGTTTTAAAAACGCGAATATTCTGGAAAATAATATGGTGCAAACCATTGCCTCTGCAGGTGAAGTCGTTGCTGCAGGGGTAATTTATACCTTGCCCGCGCTTATTCTGATGGGATATTGGCAATCTTTTGATTATTTACAAACAACGATGATTGCGATGATTGGTGGAATCTTAGGCGTTTTATTTTCAGTGCCTTTAAGAAGAACTATGATTGTAAAAGATAAATTACCTTACCCAGAAGGCGTTGCAACTGGAGAAGTATTAAGAGCAGGAGAGGATACGCATAAGGGATCAACCAAGGTTTTATTAAGAGCCAGTTTATTTTCGGCTGGACTGGCTTTTTTGCAGTCTGGATTTAAAATCGCGGGGGAGCAGGTTCAATATTGGGCCAAGGCAGGGTCTACCACATTTGGTGCGAGTTTGACGATGTCGCCAGTTTTAATGGCAGCGGGCTATATCGTTGGGATGCGAGGTCTCTTTGCCTTTATAACAGGTGGCGTACTAACATGGGGTATTGCTATCCCCATTTTTGTGAGTATGCATGGGCTGCCTGAAGCACCTGATTTGGCATCTGCAATGGGGATGATACAGAAAGCGCATTTTCGTTACATCGGGGTAGGCGTATTAGCAGTGGGCGGATTTTGGGGCGTTGTTAGTTTGATGAAGCCCATTTTTGAAGCGTTTAGAGTATCAATACAAGCAATGAAGGGACATAAAAGCGAATTTGGAAAAACCCTGAGAACTGATCGGGATATGCCATTCAAATATGTTATTTTTGGTGTTGTTGCGCTTGCTATTCCCATTTTCATTTTGTTTTTCTCTGTTATTGAGAATGCGCATTTTGGCGTTAATGGAACAGTGTTTTGGAGCACGGTAGTTTTTGCGACCCTTTTTTCGTTGATTGTTGCTTTTATTGCCTCTGCCATTGCGGCGTATATAACCGGTATCGTAGGAACGACCTCATTACCGATTTCAGGGATCACCATTTTTGCCATTATTACTTTTGCAAGCGTTTTATTACTTATCTTAAGGCCATACATTGATTTTAATCTGAATGCAGACTTAGCGCTCAAGGCGGCTGCAGTTGTGATTATATTTGCAGCGGTTGTTTGTGTTGCAGGCGCTGTTAGTGGTGATAATATGCAAGATTTAAAGGCAGGGCAGCTGGTGGGTGCAACACCTTGGAAACAGCAGTTAATGTTAGCCGTGGGTGCTGTTGCCGCTGCATTAGTCATTCCCTTTATTTTGCAAACCACCTTTGAAGCATATGGAATAGGCGATGTTTTGCCCCGTACGGGGATGAACCCGGAACATGCATTGCCTGCTCCTCAGGCAACTTTAATGGCCACCGTTGCTAAAGGTTTTTTTGTGGGGCAGTTACCCTGGAATATGATTTTAGTGGGTGCTGCTTTGGCAGTTGTTGCAATTATTTTTGATAGCTATTTGAAAAGAACAAATAGTACATATCGTTTCCCGCCTTTGGTATTTGCCCTGGGGATTTATTTTCCTTTGGGCTATGTAACTGCATTTTTTGTGGGGGGACTGGTTCGTTCTTTAGCCAATTGGGGCAAGGGTTCTAAAGATGACGCTTCGGAAACTAACCACGGTATTTTATGTGCATCAGGTATTATTGCAGGAGAAGCCATTTTAGGTGCATTGTTGACCATTCCCTTTGCTTATTATCAATCAACGGATATTTTTGCATTAAAAGCGGAGTGGTTAACGCGTCACGAAACTTTGATTGGCGTATTCTTATACCTGGGATTATGTGCTTATTTATATAAACGTGGCAGAACAGCGTAGGCGGGTTTTTTGTGATGAATAGCCAAAAAAAACAAAATTCGGTAAAACCTATAGAACCTATCGAACCCGTTGGCGAACTCGTGATTCAAACTGTGGCGATGCCAGCTGACGCGAATGCTTACGGGGATATCTTTGGGGGATGGTTGTTGTCTCAAATGGACGTTGGGGGAGCGGTATTAGCTCATCAACGTGCGCATAATCGGGTAGCAACGGTCGCCATTGATAAGCTCAGTTTTATGAAACCTGTTTATGTAGGCGATTTGGTCTGTTGTTATGCACAAGCCCTCAAAACGGGTCATTCCTCCATCACTATTCAATTACATGTTTTTGCCAGTCGTATGCGCATAGGGGCACACGACCAAGTCGCAAAGGGTATTTTTACCTTTGTTGCAATAGATGATAATGGGCGCCCTAAACCTATCAATTGGTAAAAACTGGGCGCAAATCTGCATGAAATTCTGAATAAAAAATCAGATTGCGCAGAAATAAAACCGCTTGTTGAAAGAGAATTGTCGGAAATGAAGTTTTATTTTGAGGCTTCTAATTCCAACAGCTTTTGCTTTGCAATTGCAATCACCGATTCTGGAACGCCCGCTAATTGCGCAACCTGAACTCCATAACTTTGGCTGGCAGGACCCTCTTGTAGACTATACAAAAAGACTAACGATTCGCCAAACTCTACGGCATCTAAATGGACGTTCGCGATCGTCGAATAGGATTTAGGCAATTCTGTCATCTCAAAATAGTGAGTGGAGAATAACGTAAAGGCTTTAATTTCTGTTGTTAAATAAGAAGCAATTGCCCACGCCAAAGACAAGCCATCAAAGGTGCTGGTGCCTCGGCCGATTTCATCTAATAACACTAAACTTTGAGCGGTTGCGTTTTGGAGTATAAGTGCGGCTTCAGTCATTTCTACCATAAAAGTGGAACGTCCACTGCTAAGGTCGTCTTGCGCACCAATGCGCGTAAAAATTTTATCAAATTTGCCGATTTTAGCGGATTCTGCAGGTACAAAACTGCCAATATGCGCAAGCAAGACGATAAGCGCGTTTTGGCGCATATAAGTCGATTTCCCACCCATATTGGGGCCTGTAATCATCAGCATTCGTCGAGTATCATTTAGCGTAAGATCATTCGGAATAAACGGCGTTTTTAGAGTTTGTTCAACGATGGGATGTCTCCCACGCTGTATATAACATTCGCTTGATTCTAATAATAGGGGGCGTTGCCAATGCAGCGTTTCTGCACGTTCTGCAAGGCAAGCTAAAACATCTATTGTTGCAACGGTTTCTGCGGTAGATTGCAGCTGTAATAAAGAAGTTTGAATATCGATCATGATATTTTCGTAGAGATATTTTTCTTTTGCCAGAGAGCGTTCTTTACTCGAAAGGATTTTATCTTCAAAAGTTTTAAGTTCGGGGATAATAAAACGCTCTGCATTTTTTAGGGTTTGACGCCGCGTATAGTAATGGGGAGCTTGAGTCGCTTGGCCCCGACTAATTTCGATATAATAACCATGAATACGGTTATAACCTACTTTTAAGGTAGAAAGACCGGTTTTTTGACGTTCGTCTGTTTCTAATTGGATTAAAAAATCTTCTGCATTTTGGCTGACGTTTCGAATCTCGTCGAGTTCTTGATCAAAACCTTCTTTAATAATGCCCCCCTCTCGAATAATGTTGGGTGGATTTTCAATAATGGCAGATTCGAGTAGATTGAATAGATCAGGAAAAGTAAAAAGTTGTTTTGAGAGGGTTGATAACAAAGATTCTGCATACTTTTCGGTGTGTGATTTCAGAATAGGCAATTTTTTTAAGGCGTTCTTAAGACGCAGCAGATCGTGTGGCCTTGCAGAAAGCAAAGCAATACGCGACAAAATACGTTCCATGTCTCCCATTGCTTTAAGGATTTCTTGTAATATTAGGTAATCTTGATTTTTAAAAAGAGCACTGATCGCATCTAATCGCGCATTCAAAATCGATCTAGATAATATAGGCATGTGAAGCCAGCGTGCCAATAATCGGCTTCCCATAGGCGTTTGTGTAGAATCAATGACAGATAATACGGTATTGTCGTATTCGCCTTTTAAATTACGTGTTAATTCTAAATTTCGACGGGTATTAGAATCAATACCAAGGATGTCTTTCGTTGATTCCACAATAATGCTGTGAATATGAGGTAGGGATGCACGTTGTGTGTTTTTTACATAATGTAATACAGCGCCTGCTGCACTTAGTCCCACAGAGAGACCCTTATTTTTTAGAATATGATAGTTTTCCGTTGTAAAATGGTCTCTGAGTATTTGGGTTGCTGTATTGAACTCGAATTCGGTTTGTAATCGATGTTGTAAGCGACTACTTTTAGGGTAAATAAGATGAGCGGGGAGTGCATTTGAAATTAAAATTTCTGCGGGCTTAATGCGTTCGAGCTCATGCACTAAATTGGACTCTGTCGCAGTTTCTGAGACATAAAAACGACCGCTTGCCACGTCTAAATAAGCAAATCCATAAAGTAAATTTGGATTTTTTTTCTCACAGTTAACATGCAGAGCCATAATATAATTATCTTCGCTTTCGTTCAAGAGCGCTTCATCTGTTAGCGTGCCTGGTGTTAAGATACGAACCACCCGTCGCTCTACAGGACCTTTACTGGTGTTGGGATCGCCTATTTGTTCGCAGATAGCAATCGTTTCACCAGAGCGTACCAATTTTGCAAGATAGTTTTCGGCAGCATGGTAAGGAACGCCTGCCATAGGGATTGGGTTGCCCTGACTTTGTCCACGAGCTGTCAGGGTTATATTTAAAAGTTCTGATGCACGTTTTGCATCTTCAAAAAATAACTCGTAAAAATCCCCCATTCTATAAAATAACAGGTGGTCGCGGTGTTCTGCTTTTATGCGTAGATACTGTTGCATCATGGGCGTGTGTTCTATTGCTGGGATGCTGGTTGCCACTTTAGTTCTTCTCCATTATAAATGTCAGATCGCCGCCTACGCCTTCCGTTCCCGTGTCAGCGCTGACAGTAAAAAGTCGGCTTAAAAAATATTTTAAACGAATCGTGCTGACAGGTTCAATAATGCTTTGTAAATATTGTAAATACCATTTTTCAGATAAGGATTTTCCAACCACAAGAACGGTATCATTCCCACCTGGGGTGTAAAAAGTTTTAGTGGTTGGCTTTGATTCTAAATTAAGTTCTTCTAATTTTAAGTTTTTTTTCAGAAAATCAACGAAGGGATTTGCCGTGCCGGAAAATAAAAAAGCCGTTTGCGCAAAAAGTTGTCGCTGATTTTCGTCGCCAGAGGCCTCGCTCTGTCCAAAACCTAAACGAGATAAAATATCCGCGCTTTTTAAATTATTATCGTTAGAATAGGGGTGGTAAATGGGGTGCAGCAAAGTACCTTGTACGTAGATTCCAATATTTGTACTTGTAGTATTGCCTTGTTGCTGCACCCGATTTTGAGATATCAAGATATCTAAGATGGGATCTTTGAGTAATGTGCCGGGTGGAAACAATAAATGACCACGATGAATGTATCTGGTTGCACCCTGCAAACGATATTTACCTTCTTTGATAGTCAGTTTCCCGTTGCCTGTTAAGAGACCGTCGGACCGTTCGTTAATAGTCAGTTTTCCACCAATGGTAGCAATCATACCATAACCATCAAAATGTAAATTATTTTCAACAACAAGATACAGATTGGGAATAATTTTAAACTCATTTTTGTTTATATTAGAATCTTTAATAACGATATCTTTAGAGAGTAATCCCACATTTTTTTGATCTTGCATTTTGATGTTGCCTTTATGAATCAAGAGAGTACCATCAACGAAAAGTGTATTATTATTAAAATTTAAAGCTAATGTTGGCGATCCTATGACTTGAATATTTCGTGTATTATAGATTTGGAGATTTTTCCCAGAAAAATGGAGCGAAAGTTTTTTTTCAGTATTGAATTGCATTGTACCATCCATTTGAAATCTGCCTTCTCCAGAATAACCAGAACCCTTTAATAATAATGGATTTTCAATTTTTCCTGAGATATTGAGATGCAGATCTTTAAGTGTTAACGCTTGCTTGGGTACAAAAAAAGAAGCTAAATGAAGGTTGGAATTTAAGCCTTGCTTACCATAATAAAAATCCCCCTTTATTTGCAAGCGTTTGCTGTTGTTCTGTAGCGTTATGTCTTTTAAAGTAAGGTGCGTAGAAGAAAATTGAATGATGCTAGGCGCTCTTAGAAACCAAGAGCCTGTTGTTTCAGAAGTAAAATTAGCTTTATTGAGTTTTCCTGACCAACAATTTTCTGCTTGTTCAGGAACAAGGTACCCATTGAAGCTAGCCTTAGCTTTTTTGTTACTATTTAAGTTTACAACCCATTCAAATTGATTTTTGATCTGCGCTGATTTTTCGATGCTCATTTTATTTTCGCCTAAAACCACTGTACCCGTTGGGATTTGGAAGTTTTTGTCTATGATATTTATTTTTGCATGCGCGTGCAGTGACATCTCAAACAAAGATCCTGTTAGCTCTTGAATATCAATAGAAAGATTTTGACGATTAAACGTCATTTGAAATTGACCCACGCCATTTTCTATAAAAACTGGAGAAGCCGAATTTTCTTTCCAAATAAAGGATGCATTTTCTAATTTTACAAATGGTACGTAAACGAGACCATTTAACAAAGAAATCATGTTGGGTTCAAAAATAACTTCTTTTGTCGAAAGTTTGAGTGTTGAATTTTGATATGAAATATTTTTGAGTATAAGTCTGTTGGCCCATATGCCATCAACACGTTCTATCTTTAATTCACCAGGTACAATATTTTCTATTATCCAAAAACTGGTTTTACAACCGGATTCTGTAGCAAAAAGCCAAAGGCTAATAACCAAGAAAATGGCTAAAGGATAAAATAGATTGCGTCCGATTACTTTCCAAAACATATAGAAGCCATTATAAATTCATGCCAAAAGTGAGATGAAGTCGCGGTTTTTGTTTTCCACGCATCATCGGTCTTGCAATATCTAAACGAAGGGGCCCAAGCGGTGTTTCATAACGTACACCAAATCCAGCGCCTGTTTTTAGCCGGGTGCCCCATTTGTTCATTGCATTACCCGTATCTATAAAAATGGCTGCGCCAAAGTTTTTATAGATCTTTTTTTCAAATTCAGTGCTGCCGACAACGAGATGTTTGCCTCCAACAACGATAAAGGCGCCGTTCAAGTCTTTCTCTCTGGGTCCAAGAGAATTATACCCAAATCCTCTAACGGTATGATCCCCCCCTGTAAAGAAACGTAAATTCCAAGGGATCTTGCTAAATTCACTGGTTGCAATTGTCCCTAAGTCGCCTCTTAATATCATCCTCGAGGTGTCGGTGACTGGAAATATCCATTTAAACCGGCTCATGGCTTGAACCATGTTAGTTGTAGATAATGCAGATTTCAGCCCCCCCTGTACGTTAACAGAAATACTTATGCCTTTTTGTAAAAGGTTTTCTTTTTTTATAGTGCTCCACGCATAACCTATGCTGGGCAATAAGAAGTGGGCGTGATTTTTAGGATCGGTTGGTAATTTTCTAAAGACAACCGATAAATAATGCAAACCTAAAATTTGTTCAAGTCGTCCCCTTTTTTGAATGTGGGTTACGCCCGATTCATTTTGCAAACTATATTTTTTATCAACGGGTTTTTCTTCGGTAATTTGCGTTCCAAAGGCAATACGATCGGTAGCAGGATTTTTACCTAAAATGGTATATTGGGCATTGGCTTGGTTGAGTCTTTTGGAACCCCGAAAATTAAGATTAATACGGTGACCCGGGTGCGATTTACGTCGTCGTTCCCATCCAAGCATCCCGCGCGGTCCCGAATCTGTACCAAAACCAAGGCTTGCTGTGTATTTATTACTCGGTTTTGGGGTAAGTGTAATATTAACAGGCACCACATAATCTTGTGTTTCGTTTAAGTCGGGATTGAGTTTAACCTTTGCAAATAAATCGGTATCTATTAGATTTTTTTGCAGGGCTAATAGCCTATCTGTTGTGTAAGGAACTCCCGGAGAAAAGGGGATATACTGCTTGAGATATTCGACTGGGTAGGGGGGAGAAATAAAATGGATGCTGCCAAAGGCATATCGTTTTCCGGTATCGAGCGTCAAAATAATATCTGCTTGATTGCGAGTCTTGTCGACTAAAACGGTATTACTTATAAAATGTGCGTCTAGATAGCCTAATTCTAAGGCAGTTGCCAATAAATTTTGTTTGAAGGCTTCGTATTTATGGTGTTTTAAGGCTTTATTTTTCTTGAGCGCTGGATTTTTAATCAATGCTTGTAATGCAGATTGCTCTTTCCCATCTCCAGTGATTTTAAGATTGAGGTTTGTAATGAGAACAGGAACGCCCAAATTGACTTTGTAAATTACCAGGTAGGTATTTTCGTCTCTGTTGCGAACGATATCAGGTGTGATTTTAACATGGTAATACCCGACTGATTCTAAGGTGGTGGATATTTCTTCTGTGCCAGTTTGGTAGAGACTGAAAATTTGGTCGTCTGTCAGATTTTTATCTTGTTCACTTTTTTTAATGCTTAAATTAGAAAACACAATTTCTTGTTCTTCTTTGGGTAAACCCATGATTTCAATGGATATTTTATTGCTCGAAGACCAACATAAAATTGGGAAGCAAACAAACAACATTAAGATAATAAAACGCATAGCAAATTTTAACATAAAGAGAGGAAGGGAGTCAGGCTGGTTCGGCGACTTCTTCTTGGTGTGAGGGTATACACATTTTGTTAAGCTAAACAGCTAGTTTACTCGCCTCATTTTTTATGGTACATTACTAACTTTTTATTAACAATTAACTATTTGGAGATAAAAAATGGTGGCTTTAGCTGAAACTGTAGAACAGAAATTATTGAATGAATGCTTATTAGATAGCCGAGACGACTATGTTGAACGAGGCAGTCAGCTAGAAAATGCATTGACTCGTGCCTGTGCTAAAGGTGATTTAGCAGAAGTCATAAAAATACTACAAACAAATAATATAGGCATTAATGTTAGACTTTCAGAGCGAAGTTGGACGCCCTTAATGTTCGCGATATACTTCAATCGTAAGGAACTGTTCGATTTTTTATTAAAGCAGCCAAGAATTGATCTTTCGATTAGGGATTACACAGGACAAACAGCATTAGGTTTTGCTTTGAACCCCTTGTCTGACTTCTTTAAGCCAAATTATGATGTTGCTCGTAAGTTGATTAGCGCTGGCGCTCATGTAAATGAGATGCTAGTGATGGCTTGGATGACCCAAAATAATGACGTTGCTGATAAATTAATAATGGAGTTTGGCGCTTGTAGTGATCTAGCCGAAGCTTTCATAAATTCTGATACGTATAAAAATTGCTGTGTCAATTGGGCTCAAACGATGAAATCATCGATGAAATTCACAATGGAGTATGCCCCTCGTATTCCTACATTGAAACCTTTATTAGATTCGGACACTTATAAATGTTACGCTGGTCGGTGGGATGAATTTAATCCGCATCAAAATGTTATCACATTGATGCAAAAACGTGCTTTAGAAAAAGTGACGGAGCAACTGAAACTAAAAGACGCTTACCCTGTACAAACATCAACACAACCTGAGCAGGTAGAAAATTCAAGTTGTTCATCTATGCCAAATATTGTACCAACGTCTACAATGAGTAATACAGTCGCGATTCCACAACCCGCTGCTGTTATATTTGCAGCACCATCCCTTCTGAGAGAAAGAGAATTAAAATCTAAAGAAGAATTGAATTTTGAAGGGAAAATAGACAGTGAAATAATCACTCATATTGTGCATCAATTTAACTTGCCAATTTCTGAGTGTGATTGCCCTGCATTTCGCCGTGATACGGAAGATAACGTGAGAGATTATATTCCAGTACTGTTAATTCATGAACTTCAGAAACGATCATGGCCGAAAGAGCGTGAAATTGTTATTACAGACATTGGTGCGGGGAACTTAAAACAAGCCGCTAGTATTGCTTGTTCTCTCGTTAAAGCTGGCTATTTTATAAAGTTTAATTTGATAGATATCGAATATTACAAAAAGGAAGAATCTGAGAAACTTATGGTAGCATTTGCAAAAATTTTAGAAATTCTAAATAATGCTCTTTCTGGGAAAGCACATATTAATGCGCATGCTCAGTTTTATGAGGCAAGAAAACACACATCAGATTTTCTTTTAGTCATTGACGGTATCGATCGACTTGAGTTTTTTGGAAAAAAAGGGGAATCAGTTTATCAAGACCTTTTCAAGAAAGCAAAAGCCAAGAATCCTGATGTGGTATGTGTTGCAACAAGAGAGATCTGTTTCAACGTGAATGTCCGGTGTAATGATGAAGTTAAAAAACATTTCAAATACCAACCACCGAAAGTAGGAAGCCAAATACCTAAAATGCTGAGAAGAAGCTCGGGTTCAGAATAATCCGGTGAAAAGGAAGTAAGGAGTCTATTTCATTATTAAATTACAGTTGACAAATTTCTTAGTATTGTGCCACTTTAATTAAGTCGGAGAATAATTTATGTTTACTAATGATGATGTAGTAGCACAGGGTGCGGTAGAACAGAAAGGAGCCAGAGAGCTACAACCGGGATTTATCGACATTGAGGGGTTAGATAAAGGCCAGGTTCTTTTCGCGCTTTATAGTTACGCTAAAGGTGCTACCTCAGCACTTTTTGCTATTCCAGGCTTTAGCCAGACTTTTGGGGCTCCTAAAGAACTTACTGATGATTTTGTGGCACTTCGTATGGCGATAGACCCTGTCAAGACTAGAGTATGGGGTGAGAAAGGCGCAGCTTTCAAGGAATTCCAACAGGCTGGCGTTTCACAATTAGCCAGAGCCCAAGGACTGGTTAAACAAGATATTCATTTTGATCGGGTTAATTTAGGAGCAGGTGAGAAAGTATTGCGAGTTGGTTTTTTCCAGGACTCCACTTTTAGGGCATTTGCCTACGATCGTGAGCATGGTGCAGGGCGCGCTAAAGAAGCGATTGATACGTTAAAAGAGGTTCTAGCAGCCATAGCGAACGACAGAGAGAGGGATCAAAGAGCAGAAGCAGAAGCGGTTCGTGCAGCCCAGGGATCATCGATGATTAACTTTAGTACTAGTACTACACAAACAAGCGCAAGTACGAGCTCAACAACAACGGTAGCAGCAGAAGTTACTTCTACAGTTGTTCCAGGTGGAAGTAGCTCACGCTCGAGTAGTAGTTCGAGTTCATGTGCTTTTCAAGGCAAGAGTTCAAGTAGCTCAAGCTCAAGTGCACGAGGCTATCGTTAAATAAAGTACGAAACTTCCATATTTAATGGGAAACATGCTATCCACATTATTAAGGTTGCTTAAAGTGCGGATAGTTGCACAATGTATAATAAATAAGCTATTTTTAGATTGGATTTTCGAGGCTTAATACGCCAGCAGCATAATCATAGGCGAAGATTTCAGCATAGCGGCCCCAGTCAATGATAATACGAAGCAGACGTTCGGATTCTTCTTCACTTAAAAAGTCCTCGAGTTCTTCGAGAAAAACATTCTTGGTGACCCGATGATTTGATCGGGCATCGAGTACTTCCCGAATATGGTGCGCAAGCGGGATATATTGCAGTAGATGTTTGGCAAACAAGTGTTTACGCTTCAGAATATCTGCAGCCGCAAATTGTTTTCCTGCTTCTAGAATATGAATGTTGCCTTCAGAAATTTTCGCAAAACACAGTGTGTCTAGCACATCGGTCAGTGGAAAGAGATCGTTTACATCTAAATGTAATTCTTCTCCGAGTTGAGAGAGGTTAACCGTGCCTTCTTTTTCATGCTCTTCCATGGATTCCAATAAACCGATTAATTCAGAAACACCCACATCCGGCAAACGATAGGCATATTCAGGATGTTTAAACGCTGCTTTGGGTCGCGCTTTCGCTTTAGACAATTTTTCGCGTTCGCTAATGGTCATTAAGGTATAAATTTGATCTAATAGTTGTCGAAATTCAGGCGCCTGTGTTTCTCGGGGGAAGGGGAGATTAACCGGTACTTCTGCTTGAATACAGCCGGGATCAGTCGAGAATAGCAAAATGCGATTGGACATGATAATGGCTTCTTCGATATCATGTGTTACAAGTAACATGTTTTTAGTTTTCGTCCTTTTTTCTGTCCACAGATCTAATAAATCATTACGTAGATTTTCGGAGGTTAAAATATCGAGGGCGGAGAAAGGTTCGTCCATGAGCAGTAATTCAGGTTCTACAACGAGCGCGCGAGCGAACCCAACGCGTTGCCGCATTCCGCCCGATAATTCCTTTGGGTATGCAGATTCAAACCCGTCTAATCCAATCGTATCAATTGCGGCTAAAGATTTTTGCCTTCTTTCCTTTTGTGGTACCCCAAGTGCCTCTAAACCGAGTTCTACGTTTTCAAGAACAGTTAGCCAAGGCATTAAGGCAAAATTTTGAAAAACCATGGAAATGCCTTGAACTGGGCGGGTGATAGGCTGCCCCCGATATTGCGCACTACCCGCAGTGGGTTTGATAAGACCTGCAATAATGCGTAACAATGTCGATTTTCCGGAACCTGATTTTCCAAGTAATGCGACAATTTCATTTTCTGCTAAACGTAGGTTAATGTTTTCTAATACCAATAAATCTTGCCCTTCGGCAGTTTTGAATGATTTTTGTATTTTGTCTAAACGCAGCAATTCATTTGACATGTTTTGTTACTCCAACACAAACCGAGATGCCGAAAAATTATAGAGTTCTCGCCATATAAGACGGTTGATCACTAAAACATAAAAGCACATAACGCCAATGCCTAAGGCAATTCTCGGAAAATCTCCAATGGTTGTGTATTGTGATATATAACTGCCAAGTCCGGTGGCGACGAGGCGATGATCTCCCCATTGTAAAACATCTGCAACAATACTGGCGTTCCAACACCCACCTGCAGCCGTCATAGCGCCTGTTACATAGTAGGGAAAAATGGCAGGCAGGGCGAGTCTTTTCCACCATAACCAGCGCTTAACGCCAAAATTTTTGGTAACATATCGTAGATCTTTAGGAATAGCACTGGCGCCAGCAATGACATTAAATAGAATATACCATTGGGTACCTAGGATCATCAGCGGCGTAGACCAAATTTGAACATTTAAATGAAAATAAAGAATCCCGGTGACGGCTAAAGGATAAACAAGATTAACGGGAAATGCCGCCATGAATTGTGTAATAGGTTGAATAATTTGGCTTGCATTCGGGTGTAGCCCAATCCAGACACCGACCGGTACCCAGAGGATAGAAGCCAATATAATAAGAATGGTCACTTTTAGGGCTGTAATGGCGCCTAAATAGAAGACGTGTTGGATTTCTGAAAGGGTGATAACACTCGAAATAAAGCGCCATAAGTATACGATAAAAAAAAGAGCACCAACGGCTAAAATTGCATTCCAACAGAGTATGACAAGGCGAGAGGCTGTCGGGCTTATTGCAATGGATTCTTTTATTGGCAGTCGACAAAATCGTGAATTCAAGAAAAAATCTATTATAAAATCAGTAATTTTAGTGATAGTTTTCAGTAAACGCGTTTTAATTAAAATATTATAAACCCAGGCGCGATTAACTGGCGCATCATCAATATCTTTGGCTTCGAAGCGAGCGGCCCAGGTGAGTAAGGGCCTAAATAAAAGTTGGTCGTAAATGAGAATCACAATAAACATAGCTAAAATAGCATAAAAAATGGCAAGTAGATTTGCATTTGCAATAGCGACACTAATGTATGATCCGATTCCAGGCAACATAATTTGTTGATTCGAAACAGAAATGGCTTCAGAAGCGACCACAAAAAACCAGCCTGCTGATACGGATACCATGGCATTCCATAATAAGCCGGGAACAGCGTGCGGAACTTCCATTTTCCAAAATCGTTGCCAAGCAGAAAGATGAAACATCTTGGCTGTTTCGATATATTCTTTGGGAATGGTGCGTAGCGATTGGTAAAAACTTAAGGTCATATTCCAAACCTGAGAGGTGAAGATAGCAAATATAGCGGCGCATTCTGGCCCCAGGTAACTATTTGGAAATAATTGAATGAACAAAACGATTGTAATAGAAAGCATTCCCAAAATAGGCACAGACTGCAATACATCAATGAGGGGGATAAGCAATTTTTCGGCTTGCTTATTTTTTGCGGCTAAGGGTGCAACAATAAAAGTGAATAATAGTGAAAAGCAGAGCGCAATCAACATGCGAAACACAGTATTGAGCGCATATTTGGGGAGGTTGCTGGGAGAAAGTGAAATTTCAATCGGTTTTCCGACATTATATGGCAGCTGCATTTGATTTGCAGCATAAGCTAACGCACCTAAAATCCCTAGAATAATAATAAATGCGATAATGTCCCAGAAATTGGGCTTGAATCCACTCCCGGTTTTTGGCGACTGATAGTGCATTTTATTGAGCATGGCGGTTTTAGTCTTCTTCCCAATTTAATGTTCCGCCTGTTTGATATTCGGTAACACGGGTTTCAAAAAAGTTTTTTTCCTTTTTTAAATCCATCATTTCGCTCATCCACGGAAATGGATTGGTTGCACCAGGGTATTGTTCTGGTAACCCTATCTGCATCAATCTGCGATTTGCAATAAACTGTAAATAATCTTTAAACATAGCGGCATTGAGCCCCAAAATGCCGCGTGGCATAGTGTCTATTGCATATTGATATTCGAGATCAACACCTTCTTTTATCATATTGATAATTTCTGCTTGAAAATCGGGTGTCCAAAGATGGGGGTTTTCAATTTTAATCTGATTAATGACATTAATACCAAAATTTAAATGCATAGATTCGTCACGCAGAATATATTGAAATTGTTCTGAAGTGCCTATCATTTTTTGGCGACGACCCATAGAAAGGATCTGCGTAAAGCCAACGTAAAAAAATATGCCTTCAAAAACCACGTAAAAAGCGCAAAGATCACGTAACAAACGTCTATCGTTTTCTGGAGTACCTGTTGTAAAGGTTGGGTCGGATAGGCTTTCTGTAAATTTGAGCGCCCATTGCGCTTTTTTAGCAACAGAAGGGATTTCGCGATACATATTAAAAACTTTAGATTCATCCATGCCTAGGCTTTCGATAATGTGCTGATACGAATGTGTGTGCAAGGCTTCTTCAAAGGCTTGACGTAAAAGATATTGTCGGCATTCGGGGTTGGTAATATGACGATAAACGGCCAAAACCAAATTATTAGCAACTAAAGAATCGGCGGTTGCAAAGAAGCCTAAATTACGTTCGATAATTTCTCTTTCATCCGCTGTTAATCCATTAGGATTTTTCCACAATGCAACGTCAGCAGACATGTTCACTTCGTTTGGCATCCAATGATTAGCGCACGCTTTAATGTAAAATTCATCCCATGCCCACTCGTACCTAAAAGGAACCAGTTGATTGACATCCACGGGACAATTAATAATTCTTTTGTCTTCTTTTCGGATGCGCGCACTGCCAAATTTTAATTCAAGGCCCGTCGACTTTCCTTCTGTATATGTTGCTATATTTATTGCCATTGTAAAGTCCTCATTAGATTGTTGGGTTATTGACATGCTTCACAATCAGGGTTGTCTATTGCACACGCCATAATGCTTGTGTCGATCGATGCTTTCACTGTATTCAAAGCACCGGTGTAAACGGTCGATTTTTCTGCATCTGTGGCGCCTAAGCTTCGTAGGTAATACGTGGTCTTTAGGCCACGTAACCAAGCCATCCTATATAAAATATCTAATTTTTTACCAGACGGGGCACTCATATATAAATTCAGTGATTGTGCTTGATCTATCCATTTTTGTCGTCTTGAAGCGGCTTCTATTAACCATTTGGGATCGATTTCAAATACAGTGGTATATTTGGCTTTTAGTGTTTCGGGTATTCGATCAATGGCTTGAACGCTGCCATTAAAATATTTCAGATCCTTAACCATGGCGGTATCCCAGAGTCTAAGTTTCTTTAAGTCGTACACAAGGTATGGGTTAATCATTGTAAATTCGCCCGACAAATTAGATTTCACAAATAAGTTTTGATAGGTGGGTTCTATAGATTGTGATACCCCACAGATATTTGAAATGGTCGCAGTGGGCGCAATGGCCAAAATATTGGAATTTCGAATGCCCACCGTTTGCACACGTTTTCGAAGCGTTTTCCAATCGAGTGTTTGACTACGGTCCTGATCAAGATATATTCCGCGTGCTTCTTGTAAACGTTCTATCGAATCAATGGGCATTATACCCTGACTCCAAAGCGAACCTTCAAAAGTCGCATAAGCGCCGCGTTCTTCTGCAAGCTCAACGCTCGCCGAAATAGCCGCAAAACTAATGTGCTCCATAGAACGATCTGCAAATTCAACCGCCGCTTCGGATTCATAGGAGATACCCAGTTTATAGAGCGCATCTTGAAAGCCCATAATGCCAAGTCCTATAGGACGATGGCGCAAATTAGAGGTTCTCGCTTGTGGTACGGCATAATAATTAATATCGATAACATTATCAAGCATCCGGATAGCCGTTTTAACCGACTGCTTAAGCTTTTCAATCTCTAGCCCTTGTTCGGTAACATGTTGTGCAAGATTGATGCTGCCAAGATTGCAAACGGCAATCTCATCAACAGAAGTATTTAAAGTAATCTCAGTGCATAAATTGGAACTATGGACCACGCCGGTATGGGGTTGGGGCGATCGAAGATTACAGGGATCTTTAAATGTAACCCAGGGATGCCCGGTTTCGTAGAGCATGCCCAACATTTTTCGCCATAAGGCTAAAGCAGAAATGCGCTTGAAATGGATGATTTCGTTTCTATCGGCTTTTGATTCATAACCTTGGTAAGCGTCTTCAAATGCTTTTCCATAGAGCTCATGTAAATCGGGTACATCGTTAGGTGAAAATAATGTCCAGTCTTTATTTTCCACGACCCGCTTCATAAAGAGATCTGGAATCCAATTTGCGGTATTCATATCGTGTGTGCGGCGTCTATCATCACCCGTATTTTTACGGAGTTCGATAAATTCTTCGATATCCAAATGCCAAGTCTCGAGGTAGGCGCAGACAGCACCTTTACGTTTCCCACCTTGATTCACGGCTACCGCAGTATCGTTAGCGACTTTCAAGAAAGGAACAATGCCCTGAGATTGCCCATTGGTACCTTTAATATGTGAACCCATGGAACGTACCGGTGTCCAATCGTTACCCAGTCCGCCTGCAAATTTTGAAAGTAAAGCATTATCGCGCATTGCGTTATAAATACCGGACAGATCATCTGGTACGGTGGTTAAAAAGCAGCTAGATAGTTGTGATCGAAGTGTTCCAGAATTAAATAAAGTGGGTGTTGAACTCATATAATCAAAACTTGAAAGTAAATCATAAAATTCGATGGCTCGGCGTTCTTTTTCTTTTTCTGCATAGGCTAATCCCATGGCGACACGCATAAAAAAGATTTGAGGAAGTTCAAATCGAATGTTAAAACTGTGTAAAAAATAACGATCATACAGGGTTTGTAACCCAAGATAGCTAAACTGAAAATCACGTTCAGGTTTTAAGGCGCGACCTAATCGTTCGAGATCAAAAGAAAGCAATTTAGCATCTAACCGTTCTAATTTCACACCCTTTTGTAAAGTGGTAGCGAGTGCAAGAGGATAATATTGAGTCATTTCTTGACGCGTTTTTGGCACAGGGAGATTTAGAAAATGCATTGTCTCAGATTGCAAAATTTTTAATAACAAACGCGCCGCAACAACGCTGTAATTAGGTTCTTGCTCTATTAATGTGCGTGTTGTCATAATCAGCGCTTGTAAGACGTCTTTTTGGTGTACGCCGTCAAAGAGATTTCTTAAAGTGTCTTTTATAATAGGTTCTGGGCTAACGGATTCTAAATTGAGGCACGCTTCTGTCACGGTATCGAGGAGCGCTTTTGTATCGAGCGGAACGATGGTGCCATTGTCTAAAGTAATTGTAAGGGTGGGTTCTGCGGGGTGCGCTGTGTTTGCTTGTTCGGCTTCGCGGCGTTTGCGGTGTTCTTCTCTATAAAGCACATAAGAGCGTGCAACTTGATGATATTCACGACGCATTAAAGCAAGTTCAACCTGATCTTGAACATCTTCAATGTGAACGGTACCCCCATTAATCGGCAGCCGATCCATAAAGGCGCGAATAACATCGTCAGTTAAATCCGTTACAATATCTGGAATGCTCGAGGAAGTGGATGCATTATTGCCTTCCACATCCCAAAAGGCTTTGGTGATAGCACGTGAAATGCGTGTCGGATCAAAGTGCGATAAAGTATGATTACGTAAAATAACTGTTAATGTGGTAGGTGTGGGTGTTTCTGCCGCTAGTGTTGTAATGCTGAGAGTAGAAGTGCTTTGCAAGTTATCAATCATAACAGTTCTCCAGAATTATAGTCATCTAGCTCTTGGTAGGTAACCCAATATATTGTGGCTCAAATTTGATAAAGCACACTACATATATGCATATTGGAAGAGTACAGAAAAAAGATCAAGTGGATAAGCTGTGGATAAGGCGATATTTTTTTTAGAAATTTATGTATTGTAACGGACTTCCGTGTCCCATTTTTTTAGACGTTTGATGATTAGACAGTTTCTAACCATTTGACGAGATAATGACTTTGTTGCTTGATAACTTGGGCATCTTTAAAAGTTAAAGTTAAAAGACTAGTGCCTTGCAAACCCGCCAATAAAGATAACGCTAAGCTGTGTGATTTTTCACCTTTGCCCATTTCTTTAAACTGGGTTTCACACCAGCTCAAAACGTCTTTCAATAAGCCTGACGCAGCAGTAGAAATTTCATTCGTACTTTTGCAAAGTTCTTGGCATAGGCTGCCTAACCAATCTCCGAAAGCAACCGCTTGCTCACCTTGTTCTGTGTTTTGTCCAATTAAGGCAGTTAAGCGCTCCTTGTTGTTTAAGGTTGCCCAAGTGCTAAATTGAGCCTCAATCGTCTTGCGGCGGCGTTCAATAACAGCCAGTACAATCGATTCTTTAGATTTGAAATAGTAGTACACGTTGCCTAAAGGCACTTCAGCCAAAGAAGCAATATTTGCCAAGGTGGTAATATTTACACCTTGTTCGTAAAATAACTTATCGGCTGCTTCAATTAAGCGCACCCGTTTATCGGTTCTTTTGTTCATCATATCTCCCCTTAAAAAAATCTTATAGTCTTACTGACTTTGTGATAGTTAGTTGAATTGGATCATTATACCGAGTTGTATAGATAGTTCAATACTGTACAAATGTTCAACCCCTGACTAAGTTGTGGGCTTTGATCCTTCCACAAAATTTAAGTTAGGAACCTTTTTTTTCTTTACTGTCTAACTAATGTAACAAATAACTATTGAGGTACTGAGGTGGAAAGCTATGAAAACTGTCGATGAACTTCTTGAGTTAGAAGAAGATACACTAAGATTTTACGTGGATAAAATGCCCGAGCTCGATGATCAAGGTGATTCCGGAGGATTCTGGGCAAATCTTACCCAAGAGCTGCAAGGATGCATTAGTCAGCTAAGTGATGACGACCCTTCTTATGTTCAGGAGGCTCTACATAAAGTAAAGGGGGAGATACACGCTTTCCGTTTTTATTTAGAACTAATGGATTTTCCCGCTGACTCTCTTCCTGATCCTTGGAAACATTTAACCGAATTGGAAGTATTTGCTTACAAGGCAGAGCTTAGCAACCCCACGAGCATTGAAGAGCTAAAAAAAGCGATAGAGACTGCTGCTTCTAAGGACGCGTTGGACAAATTTTCTGATGACTTTGAAGACTACACACTTAACCGAGGACTTCAAAAGGCGACAAAAAATAAGAAAATAAAGCGCGTAGAAGATTTACAGAAGGCAATAGGTGAAGCGGAGAAGTTCCTGGAGTTTAAGAAATCGGAAGAATCCGATGGAAATCGATCTCAAAAGATAGATTTGATTGAGCAACTTTTGGCAAAACAAAAAGGATGCTGTAAAAGCGCTGCCTCTGTTCTTACATTAACTGCTTATGATCTTAAGAGCTTAGTCGAATTACCAGATGCGACACTAGATGCAATGGATGCTACGCTTCGTGCTACGGGTGATAAGGGTGATTGGGATACGCTGGTGAATAAATGCATAAAGCAACTCGCAGTCTATGAAACTTCCAAAGGGACCACTGAAGAAGCTGCCAAAAAAGAAGAATTACTTGGAACCATAAAAGCGTTAAAGCTTATAATGATTTTAAATGGTCAAACCTATATAACTAGTGGAATTATATTTAATCTAGAGGTATTAGAAAATAATATTCAAGACGGAAAAGAAATCAGTTTTGGTCAAAAAAATCGGCTAAGTAATCTTAAATCAGCTATATTCAACGCACATGAATACATGGGCTTGAAGAATCTAACAAATTCAGAAGGCGAAGATAGTAAAAAAGGTGAAGAACGTAAAAATCGCGAAAAACAAAATCTTTCAGGCATGTTAGATGATTTAAAAACTTCTTCAGAACATTTAAGTGAACTCTTTTCTCAACCAGATAAAGGAAGGAATGTATCTGCAGAAAAACTAAAAAAAATACAGTCTATTATGGATATTCAACAAGCTAAAATTCAAGGTGCTATGGCCGTTGTTGGAGGTACCCCTGTTGTTGCACCTACGGAGCCTGTGGTTAAAAAGGAGGTTCCGCTTATAACTAAAGATAAAGGGTTACTTGAAGACCTCACTGCTGATGAATGGCGCATTGTTCAAAAGATCGTTGAAGATAATAAAAATAAAGTACCCCAATCGTATAAGATTGAAAAGAAGCAACACGCAGGATTAAAGCATTCGTTTATAGTGGTAGATGGAATACCTTATGCAATTGCATTAAAGCAATATCTAGGAAAAGGGGGGTTTGGGAAAGTTAAAGTTGTACAAACTGAATCAGGTAATAATTTTGCTGTAAAAGTGGAGATAACTACCAAAGAGGATCGTGAAAAGAAACATGCAGATATAGGTACAGAAAGAAAGATACTCAATGAATTAGGGAAACTACATGGTAGTTTTGCAAGAGAAAAAATAGATAGAAAAACCGATGATTTAGCAATGAAAGAATATAGCATCATGACGCTAGAACTTGGTGCTGACGTTTTTACAAGGTGTCTGGATACTACTCGTAGATTAGTAGACTCAGAGAAAGAGTCTCGGTACAAAATCGCGATTGGTTGTTTAGATGCTGTTAAGGTATTACATGATAAAGGGATAGTGCACAGAGACATTAAGCCTGAGAACTTTATGATGAATGTTTCAGATGGTGTCGTAATGATTTCTCCTATTGATTTTGGGCTATCACGAAGATTGAAACAAGGAGAATTAACTGGAAAAGAGGGAACCGGTGGTACGCCAGGTTACGTAGCGCCAGAAATGGTAGACGATGTGTTTTCATATGCGACCGATGTTTATGCACTTGGCAAAATGTTAAATGATAACTTTGGAATTAGTATTCCTGAAATGTATGCTAAGAATCCTGTAGACAGACCAGACATAAAAGATGTTCTCGAGTATTTGAAAACTCAAGATAAAAAGCTCGAAACGAAAGCACCTGAAATACCCTCTTTTGCTGCTTGGAAAAAAGCGCAGGAAAAAAAGGAGATTGCCGCGTATTTGGAAATCCAAGCACAGAAAATGGAAGCGAACAAACCGCCATTACCACCATTTGCTGATTGGAAAAAAGAGTTGAAGCGGGCGGGAAGATCTGCGGATGTCGCACCGATTATGCATCTTCGGGCTCTTCAAGAAGAACTTTCTTCGAAAACACCAGCGGATGAAAAACCTGAAAATGTCGAACCGGTTATACAGTTTCATGAAGGAGTTTCTTGGAAAAAAATACGGGAAGAAAAGCCTGAGAATGCTGGCCCAGTTATACATGTTCAGGAAAAGACAAAGCCTAAACGGGACTAACTATATTAGAGCAGCTTTATCAAACGATAAATGGATTTGTAAGGAACTTAATATCCAAGTATATTTTGAACAGTGTCTATTATTTCCTATCCGCTTCGTAGTACCTTTGAAATTATATAATTAGTTAAACAACTACTTCCCGGCCTAGATTTGACCCCATTGAACAAAAAAGGTATAAATAGTGTTATGCAGCAAATCCCAATGACAGCGACAGGCGTTGAGAAACTAAGAGAAGAGCTAAAGCATCTCAAGACCGTTGTACGCCCTAGAATAATTGCGGCGATTGCTGAGGCAAGAGGGCACGGCGATCTTAAAGAAAACGCCGAATACCATGCTGCAAAAGAGCAACAAAGCTTTACAGAAGGCCGTATTCGAGATATCGAAGATAAATTGTCACGTGTACAAGTTATTGATATATCAGGCATGGCCAATAATGGTAAGGTCGTCTTTAGTGCAACAGTGACGCTTGTTAACCTCGACACAGAGCAAACCATGATTTATCAAATCGTTGGAGAAGAAGAAGCGGACTTGAAAGCGGGTAAAATCTCAGTCACTTCTCCCATCGCACGCGCCGTTATTGGTAAACACGAAGGCGATACTGTTGAAGTTACAGCGCCGGGTGGCGTTGTGTCGTACGAGATATCAGAGGTTATTTACTAACGAAGCCCTAAAAACATGATAGGCAAATCGCACTCTAAATCCACAAAATCAACGAAATCAAAAAGCAGTAAACGCTGGTTAGATAGACAGAATTCTGATTATTACACACTACTTGCTAGAGAAAAAGGGTACCGATCCCGATCTGCTTACAAGCTGTTGGAAATTCAAGAAAAAGACAAGATACTCTTTAAGGGTATGAGAGTGGTAGACTTAGGGGCGGCACCCGGCGGCTGGTCGCAAGTGCTTGTTAGCCATGTAGGTCCTTCGGGAAAAATTGTGGCAATTGATATTCTCCCTATTGAATCCTTAAAAGGGGTCGATACTGTATATGGAGATTTTCAAAAATCGGAAACCATAAAGGAATTGATATTGCTTTTAGATGGAAAGAGGGTAGATCTTGTAATTTCCGATTTGGCCCCCAACTTAAGTGGTATTGCACTGGCCGATCAAGCTCGTGTAATAGATTTAGCGGAAACAGCACTTGATTTTGCTGAGAAAGCACTGGTTAAAGAGGGTGTGTTTTTAATTAAGGTATTTCAAGGATCGGGTTTCCAGGAATATCTCATGCGTTTGAAAGAACGATTTCAACGTGTTTTTGTGCGTAAGCCAAAGGCTTCCCGTGCAGAATCTCGTGAGGTGTATTTACTAGCGAAGGGTTATAACCCATACTTTAAAGAAACACAGGGGGCTTACCTTGAACGACATGCTTAAAAATTTGGTTTTGTGGCTAGTGATCGCATTGGTGCTCATGTCGGTGTTTAGTAACTTTGGGCCACCCCAGAAGCAAGTTACAAAACTGGCGTATTCTCAGTTTTTGGAAAAAGTAAAATCGGGCGATATTAAAAAAATTACGGTTGAAGATAAAAACATTAGTGGTACTACTCAAGACGATAAGCCATTTGCGACGTATATCCCTTCTAAGGAGCTTCCAGAATCCGTCGTCAATGCACTAACGGCGAGTGGCGCGATAGTGGTTGGAAAAGCGCCAGAGCAACCCAGCTTGTTAATGAATATTTTTGTTAGCTGGTTTCCGATTATTTTGTTCATCGGCGTTTGGATATTTTTTATGCGCCAGATGCAAGGTGGCGGCGGTGGTCGAGGCGCCATGTCTTTTGGGCGTAGTCGAGCGCGTTTGTTGGGTGAAGATCAAGTCAAAGTCACTTTCGCAGATGTTGCAGGTGTGGATGAGGCCAAAGAAGAAGTCTCAGAACTGGTGGAATTTTTGCGTGACCCCGGTAAGTTTCAAAATTTAGGAGGCCGCATTCCGCGAGGCGTTTTAATGGTGGGCCAGCCGGGAACCGGTAAAACATTATTAGCACGTGCAATTGCAGGTGAAGCTAAAGTGCCTTTCTTCACTATTTCAGGTTCTGATTTTGTAGAAATGTTTGTGGGTGTGGGTGCTTCTCGGGTACGCGATATGTTTGAACAAGCGAAAAAGCAAGCGCCGTGTATTATTTTTATAGACGAAATCGATGCCGTGGGTAGACATCGCGGTGCAGGATTAGGCGGCGGACACGATGAACGCGAGCAAACACTGAATCAATTATTAGTTGAAATGGATGGGTTTGAAGGCAATGAAGGCGTTATTGTTATTGCTGCGACGAACCGACCCGATGTATTAGATCCGGCTTTATTGAGACCGGGTCGTTTTGATAGACAAGTATCTGTTGGGCTACCTGATATTCGGGGTCGCGAACAAATTTTGAAAGTGCATATGCGAAAGGTGCCGATATCAGACAATGTCGATGCAAGGGTAATTGCCAGAGGAACACCTGGGTTTTCCGGTGCAGATCTCGCCAATCTCGTTAACGAAGCGGCTTTGTTTGCAGCCAAGTCAAATAAGCGCACCGTTGAAATGTCCGAATTCGAAAAAGCAAAAGATAAATTATTAATGGGTGTTGAACGACGTTCTATGGTGATGAACGAAAGCGAACGTAAGCTAACCGCCTATCATGAAGCGGGACATGCGATTGTTGGTTTATTGGTACTTGAACATGATCCTGTTTATAAAGTGAGTATTATTCCACGCGCACAGGCTTTGGGGGTGACATTATTTTTACCCACCGATGATCGTTACAGCTATAGTAAGCAACGATTAGAGTGCCAACTTTCCTCTCTTTTTGGCGGGCGAATCGCCGAAGAGTTGATATTTGGTAAACAAAGCGTCACAACCGGTGCCTCCAATGATATTAAACGGGCGACCGATATCGCGCGCAACATGGTTACGCGTTGGGGACTGTCTGATCGTTTAGGGCCTTTAACTTATGGCGACGAAGAGGGTGAAGTCTTTTTGGGGCATTCGATGAGCAAACGCAAAGAAGTATCAGATGAGACTGCACATATTATTGACGAAGAAATTAGACAGCTCATTGATAGAAATTATCAATTGGCAAAACAGATTCTGACCGATAATGTCGATAAATTGCATTTAATGGCAGAAGCGTTGTTGAAATATGAAACCATTGATACGGAGCAAATTAAAGACGCGATGGAAGGGCGTGTGCCACGTGAGCCAGCTGATTGGAGCGATCATGGGCAAAATAACCAAAAGAAAAAGCAGGGTGATAATACAACGCGCATGGAAAAACGAGCGGACAGTAGCACTATTGGCGATCCGGCTCCCAACGAACAAATTTAGTTAAAGCTGATGAGAATGAAAAAATATTTCGGAACAGATGGTATACGGGGGCGTGTAGGGCAACCGCCCATTTCTGCGGATTGGATATTAAAACTGGGTTGGGCCGTTGGGAAAGTATTAACGGCCAAATCCGGGGGTGCTCGCAGTAAAGTTCTCATTGGTAAAGATACGCGTATTTCCGGGTACTTATTTGAATCTGCGCTCGAAGCGGGTTTTTCTTCGGCAGGCGTTGATACGTTATTGTTAGGACCCATGTCCACGCCAGGAGTGGCGCGTTTAACGACTGCACTGCGTGCGAGCATTGGTATTGTGATTAGCGCCTCACACAATCCTTATTATGATAATGGCATTAAGTTTTTTTCTGCTGAAGGTACAAAGCTACCAGACGAAATGGAATTTCTCATAGAAAAAACATTAGAAAGTCCTTTAGAAACTGTGGATTCTAGAGCTTTGGGTAAAGCGCGCCGGGTGCAAGATGCTGAAGGACGTTGCATAGAGTTTTGTAAAAGTACTTTTCCATCAACTTTAGATTTACGCGGCAGCAAAATTGTGGTTGATTGTGCGCATGGCGCAACGTATAAAATTGCGCCAAATGTTTTTAAAGAATTGGGGGCAGAAGTTGTCGAGATGGGCGTTAGCCCTGATGGATTTAATATTAACGATGGCTGTGGTGCTACGTGTCCTCTGCCACTGGCAGAGCGGGTTGTGAAAGAAAAAGCCCATCTCGGCATTGCTTTAGATGGTGATGGCGATCGCGTCATTATGGTCGATCACACCGGTGCTGTTGTCGACGGCGACGAATTATTGTTTATTATTGCACGATGGTATGCCGAAACGAATCGCCTAAAAGGCGGTGTTGTAGGCACGACCATGAGTAATTATGGTTTAGAAATGGCCTTTAAAGCGCTGAATATCCCATTTTTAAGAACGGCTGTAGGCGATCGTTATATTTTAGAAATGCTGAAAAATAAAGGCTGGATTTTAGGTGGCGAATCTTCTGGACATATTTTATGTTTAGATGCGAATACGACAGGAGACGGTATTATTTCTGCGCTGCGTGTTCTTGCTGTTATGGCATTTACAGGGCGTTCC
>DATLWY010000031.1:0-37882 GCA_035576045.1 Gammaproteobacteria bacterium
GCATTCGCATTAGCAATGATAAGATCAATATCCCCTGCAGCTGCCAACGGTACTGCCATCGCTAGGCTTGCATCGCTCGCGTGCGCATGTTGGCACACAAGTGTAATGCCCGCCCCGCCGAGATTAACATTTCCTAGAACAGCCTGTATAACAGTATCATCACATAAAACTTCTTGAAGAATAGTTACTAAATTATCAGCATATGTTCCGTGCTGAGCCGCAAATGCTAATCCCTCGAGTAGAGTACCCGCGTCAGTAATAATTGTGTGCCACTGTGCACGAGTTAGTCCTCCTGCTCCTGCTGCTGCGGCATGTTGAGCTTGTATGTCTGTTAAAATTGGCATAATAATCTCCTAGCAAAAAAATAAACTTTTAAACGCCCACTGACTGTAATTCATTTCAGGACCTCTGAAATTAGTTATAAAACTTTCATTCATCCTTCTCTCTTCACCGAAGTATAATGTCCCCTCCCCCTAAAAAGCAAGAATAACTTTTTGATAATTAAATGGGCCTATACACGCAAATATCTCAAAGCTAAAGATTAGGATCAATAACCTACTTATTTTAGGTTCCTTCCCCTCCCAACTTAGGTTTCGGCAGCAAATCAGCTCGACTTAAGCCCATCCACAACGCCAACGCCCCCGATACATAAATAGAAGAGAAAGTGCCGATAATAATCCCCGTAAAAAAGGCGATAGAGAACCCACGCAAATTCGTGCCCCCAAAAAACAACAAGGCTAATACCACCAACAAGGTCATAAAAGAAGTCATCAGGGTTCTAGACAAAGTCTGATTAATCGAAAGATTCATCACCTCTGTGGGCGTGCCTTTTCGAATTTTTCTAAAATTTTCTCTGACGCGATCGAATACCACAATCGTATCGTTTAAAGAATAGCCCAATACCGCCAATATCGAAGCCAGTGTTGCTAAATCGAACTCAAATCCAAACAGTGAACATACACCCAAGATTAATATCGCATCATTCACTAAACCCACTGCGGCACTTACCGCTAAGCGATATTCAAATCGAAGCGCAATATAGATCATGGTCGCTAAAATAGAAACCAAGACAGCGATGCCGCCCTGTTCAACCAACTGTGCACCCACCTCGGAGCCTACAAATTCTGTACTGCGAATTTCAATATCAGGATAATGCTTTAACAAAATCTGCTTAACGCGCGCCGTCATTTTTTGTTCTTTTTCGGAGCCCCCAGTCAGATCGACTTCGCCTTTTTCTGAACTCCCAATGCGAATTAAAACATCTTCTGTAGAACCATATTGCTGAACCCGAACGCCTTTAAAACCTGCATGTTCCAATTGTTCTCGAATCTGCAAAGGACTGGGCGCATCGAGAAACCGCGCTTCAACTTGCGTGCCCCCGGTAAAGTCTAAACCTAAATTCATGCCTTTGGTAAATAATAAGCCTAAAGCCACTATCCACAAAACTGCAGTTAACAAGCCCGTATATCGACGAACGCCCATAAAATCAATGTGGGTTTCTTTTTTAAAAAATTCCATATCTTATATCCCCACCCTAACGCGCTTAATTGAACGGCCACCATACAACAATTCTACTAACGCCCGACTCCCCGTTGTTGATGTTAATAATGAAGTTAAAATTCCAATACACAACGTTACCGCAAACCCTTTGATAGGCCCCGATCCTATGGCAAATAAAACCACACCGACAATTAAGGTGGTTAAATTGGAATCAATAATAGTCGCAAAAGCGTACTCGAACCCTCTGAAAATACTCGCTTTAGGCGACATGCCCAAACGCATTTCTTCACGAATGCGCTCGAAAATTAAAACATTCGCATCGACCGCCATACCTAAAGTCAACACGATACCCGCAATACCCGGAAGTGTCAGTGTTGCGCCAATTAAAGACATAATAGCGACCAATAAAACTAAATTGGCGAGTAAAGCAATGTCTGCAATAATGCCAAACACACTATAATAAATCGCCATAAATACCAACACTAAGCCCAAACCCACAGCAACAGAGACCATACCCATTCGAATGTTTTCTTGCCCCATACTGGGGCCAATGATGCTTTCTTCTACAATGGAAACGGGCGCTGGTAATGCCCCTGCGCGTAATAACAAGGCTAAATCGCGCGATTCTTCAATCGATAATCCTGTAATTTGAAAATTGTTCCCCAAAGCGCTTTGAATAGTAGCCAAGCTAATAACAGATTCTGTCGTCTTATGATCCTTTACCTCAATATAAATAACGCCCATGCGTCGTCCCACATTGTCACGCGTGGTTTTAGAAAAAAGACTGATATTTCCACCCAAGCGAACACTAACAGTAGGCTCCCCCTCTCTGCCCTGCCCCGTACTGGCTCCCGTTACAGCTTCGCCTGTTAAAATCGGTTGGGTCTTTAAAAGCACCGGTCTTTGAAAACGATCGAAATAAAGCTTAGAACCCACCACAATGGAATGACCACTTAAAACATCCTGTAGCGGATGCTGATGATCTTCCATCACAAATTTTAGCGTAGCCGTTGTCCCTAAAATGTCTCTGGCATAAGCGGTATCTTGAATACCCGGCAACTCGACCACGACACGACTTAAACCCTGACGTTGTACAATGGCTTCGGCAACGCCTAATTCATTCACGCGGTTACGAAGTATAGACAAGGTTTGATCTAAAGTTTCGTTCCTAATGGTGAGTAAGGCTTGAGGCGATAAACTCGCTACTAAAAAGAAAGACGCCTCTGATCCAATGCCTTCTTTGTTAGCTCTCCCCTCCATAGGGAGACTAGGGGGGATTTCACCCGTGCTAATCGCTAAATCTTGTTCCCATTTTTTTAATACGCTATACGCGTCGTTGCGCTTATCCACTGACTCAAAAAAGACTTTGATTGTTTCAGCACCTGGACGTTCTAATTGCTTATAATGGATCTTGGCCTCGCGCAACACCTTTGGCATTTCTGAAAAATACCCCTCCATGCGTCTTGCAACCACTGAATCTACATCCACTTCCATTAAAAAATGCACGCCGCCTCTTAAATCTAAGCCTAATTTCATCGGTTTGGCGCCGATTGCGCTTAACCAATGCGGGGTAACAGGTGCAAGATTTAAAGCAACGCTATAATTTTCTTTTAAAGATTTTTTAATCACATCTTTGGCTTTTAACTGCGATTCGGCATTTGAAAAACGCACTAAAAGGGCACCTTCCTTTTCAATCGCAATGGATTTGGGTTGCAGTGAAGCTTCTTTCAATAAATGCGTAACAGACGCTGTCGTTTCTGCATTAATGCTTTGTCCTTTCAATCCTGAAATTTGTACAGCCGGATCTTCTCCATACAAATTAGGAATGGCGTAAACAAAACCAATCAGTAAAATACCCAGTAATAAATAAGTCTTCCATCGTGGAAAAGGGGTTGGCACGGCTATTATTCCTTTGTTCGTTCGTTTGTAGGGGCAGAGCGCTCTGTACCTGACTCTAAGCCAGTGATTTGATGGTGCCTTTGGGCACAGACATGGCAATCGCGCTTCTTTGAACAGGCACTTCTATACCTTCAGCAATCATCATCACAAAAAAGTTGTCTGATAGTTTCGTAATTTTGCCTAAAAGACCACCGGTGGTGACCACTTCGTCGTCTTTTTGTAAACCCGTCACCAATTTTTGGTGCTCTTTTGCCCTTTTATTTTGCGGTCGAATAAACAAGAGATAACAAACAATCAAGGAAACCGCCATCAAAATACCATTGGCCATACCCATACCCCCGCCTGTTCCCGCATTCGCAGCTGTTGATGCAGCTACCGCCTCAGCGAATGCTTCTGGCATAATTAAAATTAATAGCAAGCTAAATAGACTGATACGCTGTTTTAAATCTTTCATACAACACCCCATAAATTCCGTAAATAACGACAGATGCTAGCAGGTAGAAGTTAGCTAACATTAAATTTTTCGATCTAAGCTTTTCAAAGCAGGGTGTAGTGTATCATTATTTTTTCACGCATGGCGTGCCTTAATGCAGGAAAATCTCGACTATTCTCCATCGTGTTGGAGAATAGTCTTGACTTTTCTCCAATTTGCTGTATTTTAGTCATATGATGAAACGTTTTCAAAAAGATGTCATTTTAAAAGATTTGGAAAAAAAACTCGTTTTCCTAGTGGGGCCAAGGCAAGTTGGCAAAACCTGGCTTGCTAAAAATATTGCTTTAGATTTTAAAAATAGCCTGTACCTAAATTATGATAAGAAATCCGATAGAGAAATCATGCTTTTAGAAAGTTGGCTAGACAATACAGAATTATTAATCCTAGATGAACTCCATAAAATGGAAAATTGGAAAAATTATTTAAAGGGTGTTTACGACACAAAGCCGCACACAATGAGAATTTTAGTGACGGGTAGTTCTCGGATGGATATTTTTGATCAAATTGGGGACTCACTAGCAGGGCGATATTTTAAACACCGATTAATGCCTTTATCACTTTCCGAACTAACACAATGCCATTTTCCGGCAGATATTAATAAACTATTAACCCTTGGGGGGTTTCCAGAACCTTACTTGTCGGATGATCTCATAGAAGCAAATCGTTGGCGTTTGCAATACATTAATAGTTTATTAAGCACAGATGTTTTTGAATTTGATAAAGTCCAGAATATCAAAGCAATGCGATTAATATTTAATTTACTTCGGGCGCGAGTAGGGTCGCCTGTTTCATATCAATCTTTAGCAGAAGATGTTTCAGTCTCTCCATCAACAGTAAAAAAATATGTACAAATTTTAGAAGCACTTTATATTATTTTTATTGTAACACCTTATTCAAACAATATTGCGAGAAGCCTTTTAAAAGAACCCAAAATTTATTTTTTTGACACCGGACTTGTAGAGGGCAACGAAGGGGCTAAACTAGAAAACTTAGTAGCCATAAGCCTATTAAAACATGCTTATGCTAAAACGGATATGTTCGCAGAAGAGTTTTTTTTGCACTATTTGCGAACGAAAGAAGGGCAAGAAGTCGATTTTGCTTTAATTTATCAAGATAAAATAGTACAAATGCTTGAAGTCAAATTGTCAGATGGAACTCCAAATCCTGCTTTAAAATATTTCCACGAAAAATATCATTTTTCTGCAATACAACTTGTTAAAAATTTGAGAACTGAACATCAACAAAAGGGTGTTCAAATTTTAAATGCACAAAAATACCTTTCGGAATTATTAATTTAACTTGCTTTTTCGTAAGAAACATATTATTGCTGAAAAAGACTCAGATCAAAAGAAAAATAGGGCTGCCCAATTGACCTCAATGATAGATATGTTAAACTTCCCCTCATCTCTAGCCGGGATGGCGGAACTGGTAGACGCGCCAGACTCAAAATCTGGTAATGGTAACATTGTGAGAGTTCGATTCTCTCTCCCGGCACCATTATCATAAAAAAGCCTAAAAAGTTAGGAGTCAGCTGATAAGCCGGGTTCTGTCGTGGACAGTCATTCCTCTAAGGCCATTAATCACTCAATGGCTCAAGCGACCTACCCGAACCCAGTGCGGGCCACACTATTAGGTTCCTATTTGGTCTTGCTCCAAGTGGGGTTTTCCCTGCCGTTGCTGTTACCACCAACGCGGTGCGCTCTTACCGCACCTTTTCACCCTTACCTTAATTAAATGCTTTCGCATTCAACAGAAGGCGGTATATTTTCTGTGGCACTTTCCGTAGGCTCACGCCTCCCAGGCATTACCTGGCACTTTGCCCTATGGAGCCCGGACTTTCCTCTCTGCGCTCTTTCGAAAACAGAGCGACTGTCTAGCCAACTCCTGGTTGCAAGAATAACGGTTATAGGCCATCATGTGCAACCTTATTTCATGCTAAAATATTTTTATGGCTATAACAATGCGAATGATCAAGACTATACATAAACAAAACGGCAGATTGTCTCTCATCTCTAGCCTTTTATTTTTTGCCTCTTGCTTCTTGCCACTTGCTGTATTCGCACTTCCTCCTAAAAACCTTGAACCCGTACTTGCCAAACTCAATGCAGATATTCAAAAATTTGTACAAACTAAGCAAATCCCTGGGTGCGCGGTTGCTGTTGTCTATCGCAACAATGTTGTGTTTATGAATACTTACGGTGTTAGGATGATTGGCAAACCTGAAAAAATAGATGTGGATACACTGTTTCAATTAGGCTCTGTTTCTAAACCGATAGCTGCAACACTGGCTTCCGTATTAGAACATAAAGGGCTTTTGAAATTGGATGATCCGGTTTCGCATTATCTACCCAATTTTTCGCTTAAAAGTAATCAATCGCCTCACACCTTACGCATTAAGCATATTTTAAGTCACTCGACCGGTGTGCCGCGAGCTGGGTTTAACAATCTGATTGAAGGGCATGCACCTTACGGTCATATTTTACAAACCCTCCAAACAACGCGCGTAAGAACGCCTATGGGTAAGCGGTATGATTACCATAATGCAATGTATGGCCTTATGAGCGAAATTACCCGCTCCGCGACACATCTGCCTTTTAAAGACGCGCTCCATGCCAATTTATTACACCCCCTCAATATGACCCGAACCTCGGCAACGCTTGGGGGGCTAATCAATACCCCTAATCGCGCTACACCGCATACACGGGGTAACCGCGGGGCTTTAACCCCCTCAGACACTTATTCTAAAGGATATTATGCCGTTGCCCCGGCAGGTGGGATTAACTCTTCCATTAAAGATATGTCTATTTTCTTAAACGCTCAGATGGGCGGCTACCCGCAGGTGTTGAATGCTCGAATGCTTGCGCGCCTTCAAACACCCCAGGTAGTGACGCCTTGCACTCTCAGTCCTAACGAAGGGCCATCAAATCTCATCAAAAATGCACACTACGCCCTGGGTTGGCGCGTGGTGGATTTTGATCATCACAAACTCGTTTTCCATGGTGGTTGGGTAAAAGGGTTTACAAATTTTATTGCGTTTATGCCAGATCAACAAATTGGCATCGTTGTACTGCATAACAGCGAAAATCGATTTTCCGCAAAAACCGCTGTGAAGTTTTTTGAATCTTATTTAGATATTCGCCGTCATCCCCGAATTTGTTTGCAACCCAAAACAAAGCTAAAACTGTTTTACCAAAAGAATAAACTGATACGACGTAAAATAACGACCCTACCAAACTGTCCTAAAAAAATAAAACAACAGCCTGTAAAAAAATGCAAAGCGCCTGTCAAGCGATTAGCCGCTGTATAACGTCATTCTTTTTGATATTTCAGCGCCATCTCATATAATAGCCCTTTACTAATCCCTGTGATTTTTGCGGCTAAACCTGCTGCTTGTTTAACTGACAATTCGGATAGCAAAATTTTTAAAACCTGAAGGGATTCAGGTGGAATAGCGTCTTTTATCGATTCTGGCGTTTGGCCTGCAACTAACACCACAAATTCTCCGCGTTGCTGCATCGCGTCTGATTTGATCCAAATCCCTAATTCCGATAATGAGCCCATTCGAATGGTTTCGAAAGTTTTGGTTAATTCTCGCGCGACAACGGCTAAACGCTGTTCGCCAAAGCACGCTTGCATGGCTTCTAAAGTCTCGAGTATACGATGGGGTGCCTCAAAAAAAACCAAAGTGCGTGTTTCTGTTGCCAATTTTTCTAATTGTTTGCGTCGAGCGGTGGCTTTCGCCGACAAAAACCCCTCAAATACAAATCGATCGGTTGGCAATCCACTGGCAGAGAGCGCCGTTATCATTGAACACGGCCCTGGAATAGGCACAACCTGAATACCTAACTGATGCGCTAATTGCACCAAATGGTAACCCGGGTCACTAATTAAGGGTGTTCCCGCATCTGAAATCAATGCGAGCGTGTTGCCTGCTTCTACGAATGCTAATAATTTCTCTGCTTGTTCACGTTCATTGTGTTCATGTAAAGCCACTAAAGGCTTTTCAATACCCAAATGTTTGAGCAGACCTAAACTATGACGCGTATCTTCCGCCGCAATCCGATCGACACCCCTTAAAGTATCTATTGCCCGAACGGTAATGTCTCCTAAGTGACCAATCGGTGTCGCCACAATATAAAGTCGACCTGGTTTTATCTGTGTGGTCATGACTCGCTCCCGACTAAATTTGTGTTTTTTAAGAAAATAAAGTACCTTGAAACCTATGGAAATATCCTATTCAAGATCCCGTTCTCCATATTTGCGCTATCCAGCTGTTTTTGGTTTTATTCTCTGTCTCGCATTCTTAGGTGGATGCAAAACTAATTTCCGGCATTCGCCTCTAAAAGGGGTTCAGGATCAGTATACCCTTTCTAACCGTGTTGCGGGAAATCCGCATATCGCCTTACTTTTGCCCACTCAAGGGCCGCATGCAAATGCTGCCAAGATTGTACGGGATGGATTTTTAGCGGCGTATTATCGCGCAAAACAGAATCAACTTTCCCCCGTTGTTGAAGTTAAAATGGTTGATACTTCGAACCAATCGATAACAGAAGCCTACCAAAAAGCCTTATCTGAACAAGCGACCCTTATCGTGGGGCCGTTAACCAAACCCGAAGTTCAGGCTATTGCAAAGTTACCCTTAGATATCCCCGTATTAGCCCTCAACACGATATCTGAAGATAATGTATCGCAGCCAAATCTCTATCAATTTGGCTTAATGCCAGAAGACGAAGTCATTGCCATTGGCGAACACGCCCTTCGCCAAGGGCATCAAAGATCGCTCATACTGGTTCCCCACAGCGAGTGGGGATTACGCCTAGCCGATACCTTTAAACATTTCTGGAACTCTCATCACGCGACCGTTGTCGATATCAAACTTTTTAAATCGCCAGCAGAACTCGAGTCGAAAATCCGTGATTTGCTACAAGTTAAAGGAACAACGAGACGTACCGATGCTGATATGATCTTTATTGCAGCAAGCCATGAACTCGCGCTACAAATTAAGCCTTTATTGAATTTTTATTATGCAGAAACGCTACCCGTCTATGCGACCTCATCCATTTACTCAGGAACGCCCTCGCCTCATAAAGATCAGGATTTAAATGGCGTACATTTTTGTGATATGCCTTGGGTTTTACAATCTTCCGAAATGCAAGAAACCCACACTGCTCTTCAAGAATTATGGCCCAATAGTATGAACGCATCCCCGCGATTTTTTGCACTGGGTATGGATGCTTATCAATTAGCCATTCAATTAGGGAATGCTGAAAGATTCTCTGCCAGAAGTACCCCTGGATTTACGGGCGAACTTCAGATAAATAACACTCAACGAATACAACGAGGTCTTGTCTGTGCCCGATTTGAACAAGGCATCCCCGTCCTCGAGTAAACAGACAACAGGTCAGGAAATCGAATCACACGTCTCTACATACCTACAAAAACAGGGATTTGAGCTGCTATATCGCAATTTTCGCTGTCGTCTAGGCGAAATCGATTTAATTGGTCTATATCAAAATCAACTGCTCTTTATAGAAGTTCGATTTAGACGCAATACCGCCTATGGCGGCGCTGCAGCCAGTGTTGATTTTCGTAAACAGCAAAAATTAATTAAAGCCGCACAATTTTTTTTATTAAAACATCCAAAAATGGCAAACTGTGCTTGTCGTTTTGATGTAGTTGCCGTTACACTAAGAAATCAAGCGGATCATGAATTAGAGATAGACTGGATCCAAAACGCATTTTGTTAATTTTTAATTGTTACCCTTAGGGGCGAATCGCACTAACCGCCCTCGTTTGGAGAAATGATATGACTCAGAACCGAATTTTTTCGAAACTATTATTACTTGTCCTTTTCGCGCCTTTATTACAGGGCTGTATGGCAGCCGCTGCAGGTAGCGCTGCAACAGGCACTGTTATGGTTACCGATAGAAGAACCGCTGGCACCATTATGGACGATAAAACTGCAGAATTTAAAGCCATTCATACGCTAAGCCTTAATAAATCCTTATGGAAGCAAAGCCATATCACCCCGATTAGTTACAACGATGTCGTATTGCTAGTGGGGCAAACTCCAACGGCAGAATTTAAAAGAGAAGCAGAAGAAGCGGTCAGTAGCATACCTAAAATACGTCGTGTTCATAATGAACTGACTGTTGCTGAACCCATTTCGCTTGCCGCGCGCGCTCATGACAGTTGGGTTACAACACAAATTAAAGCCAAACTCGTGGGTCATAAAGAAATCAGCGCAACACGCATTAAAGTCGTGACGGAAGATAGCATTGTCTATTTGATGGGTTTAGTCACACAAGAGGAAGCAGAAATTGCGACAGAAATTGCCCGCGCCATCAAGGGTGTAGAGAAGGTTATTCAGATTTTTGAGCCTTATTTAATAACGGTTAAATGAGAGCGATCGCCTGGCGGCCGCTTGCCGGGTTTTTTATCGGCTTCTTTGGTCTCAATTTTTCCTTCTTTAGATCCCAAAGACGGTGAAGTAAGTGCTGGCACGCCCTCTTCTTCCTCTGCAAAAACCATCCCACGACCATTTTCTTTGGCATAAATCGCCAATATTGAATTAATGGGCGCGTATACGCGTCGAACTCTACCCCCAAATCGCGCTTGAAATTCGATCTCATGATCGCCTAACCGCAGACCCTGAACCGCATTCACCGCAATATTCAAGACAATTTGCCCACCATCGACGTACTCGTCCGGAACCTCAACATTGTCTACAGCCGCATTAACCACGATATGCGGTGTACAACCATTATCGACAATCCAATCATAAAAGGCTCTAATTAAATACGGTCGTGTGGATGTCATCATTTTTTAATACTACGCATAGCTAACTCAACCTCGCTTAAACTCGCAACAAAAGACGGTCGTTGAAATAAACGTTCTGCATAGCCTAGCACGGATTTTGCTTGTAGTGGTAATTCTATGTCTAACAGCGGCAATCGCCATAATAAAGGCGCAATACAGCAATCCAATAAAGAAAATTCTTCACTTAAAAAAAAAGACATTTCGCTTAATATGGGCGCAACACTCGTCAGACTTTCTGTTAATTCTTTTCGTGCTTCTTTAACCTCTACGGTCTTTTTAACACCTAATAATAAAATTTTGTCCATTAATGAATACCAATCCCGATTCAGCCTATACATCATCAAACGCGTACGCGCTCGTGCAATCGGGTAAACGGGCATTAAAGGCGGATGGGGGAAACGTTCATCCAAATATTCCATAATCACTTCGGAGGTATATATAACCAAATCGCGATCGGCCAGCGTTGGCACCGATCCATAAGGATTTAATTGATTCAATTCTTCTTTAATTTTTTCCAACTTGATATCTAAAATATCAACAGTGACCGCTTTTTCGGCTAAAGCAATTCGCACACGATGACTGTAAGGATCTGAAGACGAATACAAAGCCATCACAGCTCGCCTATTTGGGACTATAGACATCACAATTTACTCCTGGGCCTTATTATAGCCTTTTAGATAATTGTAATGATTATCTAAAAAGCTATAAACGAACATCCTTCCAATATTCTCGTTTTAAAAGATATGCAAAAACAAAAAATACCCCTAAAAATAAAACCACCCATTTACCGATGCCCTGTCGCACCAATTTCGTAGGTTCTCCTGCATAATGGAGAAAGTTCACCAAGTCTAACATAAGCCTATCCACTTTTTTTTGCCCTTCTGGTTCTAATAATAAGCGGGCACGTAAGTTAAACAACGCATCGGGCATCGCCACGTCGGGAAACAAATGGTTATTCACTCCCCATGGCCGTTTTTTATCGAGATAAAAAGAACGTAAATAGGTATACAGCCAATCCACGCCCCGCAAACGCGCAACCAATGATAAATCGGGCGGGGCTACGCCAAACCAATTAACCCCTTGTTCTTTAGTCATCGAACTTTGTATAGTATCCACCAGCTTATCGCCCACAAACATCAAATTCGCTTTAACAGCTTGATCCAATACTTGTCCTTTAGAATCAACAATCCCAATATCTTTTGCCATGGTGCTATATCGAATATATTTAAGGCTATGGCAGCCTGAACACTCATTCATAAAAATCTCGGCACCGCGTTGCAAAGAAGCCAAATCAGTTGGATCAATATGGGCTTTATCTAAGGTAACCTCTCTCTCCTCAGCGCTCGCCTCATTCCTCAGTGGGGTTATTGTTAAAAATGTGAAAAGTGCTAAAAAAATTAAAGAATAATACAATATTCTTTTTTCTTTCACAGATCTTGATAATCCCGTATCCACTATCTGATTATCCTGTCTGGTACGGGTTTTACTTTATCGAATGTCGTATACAGCGGCATTAATAAGAAAAATAAAAAATACACAAGGGTGCAAGCCCTCGCCATTAAAACCAAGACAGGTGTTGGTGGGCGCGATCCCAAATATCCTAAAATGACAAAACTAAGCACAAATAATGTCAATGCGCTTTTATAATATACGCCACGATATCGAATCGATTTTACAGGGCTTCGGTCTAACCAAGGCAAAAAGAAAAAGGCCATAATGGAGGCGCCCATGGCGACCACACCTAATAATTTATCAGGAATAGCACGCAAAATGGCATAGTAAGGTGTCATATACCAAACAGGCGCAATATGCGTAGGCGTTTTTAAGGGATCTGCAGGTTCGAAATTAGGGGCTTCTATAAAGAATCCACCCACATCCGGTATAAAAAACACAACAGCACAAAAAATCACCAAAAAGGCAGCTAAACCCATTAAATCTTTCACAGTATAATAAGGGTGAAAAGGTATGCCATCGAAGGGTATGCCTTCTTTATTTTTGTGTTTTTTAATTTCAACGCCCTCGGGGTTGTTCGATCCCACTTCATGCAACGCCAAGATGTGGGCAACGACTAAGCCTACAAAAATCAGGGGAACTGCGATCACATGCAGCGCAAAAAAACGATTTAAAGTAACGCCTGTAATATTGTAATCACCCCTGATCCATTCAACTAAAGCTTCTCCCACATAAGGAATAGCGCCAAATAAAGAGGTAATGACTTGTGCACCCCAAAAGGACATATTGCCCCACGGTAATAAGTATCCAAAAAACGCTTCTGCCATTAAACACAAAAATATAAACATACCGAGGATCCAAACGAGCTCTCGCGGTTTTTTATAAGAGCCGTATAAAAGCCCCCTAAACATATGCAAATAAACAACAATAAAGAAAAAAGAAGCGCCTGTAGAATGTAAGTAACGCAGCAACCAGCCCCAAGGGACTTCACGCATAATGTACTCTACAGAATCAAAAGCGCCTTCTGCAGTGGGGGTATAGTTCATCGTAAGCCAAATACCCGTCAAGATTTGATTCACTAAAACAAAAATGGCTAATGCGCCAAAATAATACCAAAAATTAAAATTCTTAGGTGCGTAATACTGTGCTAAGTGCTCATTCCACAATTTTGTCATGGGAAAACGATCGTCTACCCACGCCAGGAGATATCGTGTAACAGATCCCAACTTTGTCATGCTGCTACACCATCGGTTCCGACTAAAATAACCGTATCATTCACAAATTTATAAGGTGGAACCACCAAATTTAAGGGTGCTGGCACGCCTTTATAGACCCGTCCCGCCATATCGTATTTAGAGCCATGACACGGACAAAAAAAGCCCCCTTCCCAACCGGGTTCTATCGATCCAACCGTTGGCTTATAAAGCGGTACACAGCCTAGATGCGTACAAATACCAATGAGCACTAAAATATCGGGTTTAATGGAACGATAAACATTATCGGCATAGGGGGGTTGAACGGATTCTTTAGATAAGGGATCTCTTAATGCCTGGGTCACCAACGTTAATCCATTTAATTCTTCGGGTGTGCGATGCACAATAAAAACGGGCTGTCCTCGCCACGCAACCGTAATTTTTTGTCCGGGTTCAATCTTGCTGATATCCACTTCAACAGGCGCCCCTAACGCACGTGCTTTTACACTGGGTGCCCAAGAAGCGAGAAAAGGAAAAGCAGCGCAGGCAGCGCCAAGGCCACCAATAACAGCAGCTGTGGCGGTTAAAAACCGTCGACGTCCGGTATCCATTTCGTCGACATCCATTGTTGTTAACTCCTTTTACTCTCGCATTTTATCTACAGACGCAGAGCAATGCCCACCCCTTAATAACACGCCATATTACCAGAATTTCAGCTATTCTGCATAGTGCAGCAAATAATGGGCATATGACATTTAGGATTTGAGTGGCCAATTACCTTCTCCCGTTTGGTGGGAGAAGGTAGCACGGAGCGCCGGATGAAGGTCGAGTGAAAGGACGTTGATAAGAGCTTATCGTTTAGAGTACTGAGGTCTCTTACGTGCACCATGCAAGCCAACTTTTTTACGTTCGACTTTTCTAGAATCTCGCGTAACAAAACCTGCTTTTCGCAGTATTCTTCTAAAGCTGGTAATAGCGCTATCCGTTTCACCTTCAGCAGCTTCTTCGCCTTCTGATACTTCGACTACTTTTGGCGGATTAATTTCTTCATCATATTTAATCAAAGCACGGCTGATCCCATGACGAATCGCGCCAGCTTGCCCCATAATACCGCCACCTTTAACGGTAATAACGACATCAAATTTGTCGGTAACTTCAATCAACTCTAACGGTTGTCGAACAACCATGCGTGCCGTTTTGCGGCCAAAATACACGTCTAAACCTTGTGTATTAACCGTTATGTTACCCGTACCGGGTCTTAAGAAAACCCGTGCAGTAGAAGTCTTACGACGACCGGTTGCATAACATTGGCGTTTTTTTGCGGATACTGAAGTCTTTTTTGCTGTTACAGTCATATAGTTACCTAGTTAAATTTCTAAAATTTCAGGTTGTTGAGCAGAATGTGGATGTACCGCGCCCGCATAAATTTTAAGTTTACGCAGCATTGCACGCCCTAATGGATTTTTGGGAAGCATTCCCTTTACCGCAAGCTCTATTACACGCTCTGGACGACGCGCAACCAAAGATTCGAAAGATTCTTCTTTCAAACCACCTGGATATCCACTGTGATGATGATAAAGCTTATCTTTAGCTTTTCTGCCAGTTACTTGAATGTCGCCTGCATTGATCACGACGATACAGTCTCCTGTGTCGACATGCGTTGTATATTCTGGCTTATGTTTACCCTTTAGGCGTCGAGCAATTTCGCTCGCCAAGCGTCCTAAAATCTTGCCTTTAGCATCGACTAAAAACCAAGCATGCTGGATTTCTTCGGACTTTGCACTGAATGTTTTCATTAACCTAGGTCCCCAGTTAGAGAATCAAATTATACTATCTTCGGATAGTTTCAAAGAACAGGCATCATACAAAACTCTGAATAAAAATACAAGACGTAATTAAGACCGAACGCAACAGACGACATAACAAAGCACGCGAACAGAAGCTAGCCCATGCTACAAAAACGACTAAAAACGGCCAAAAACGACAAAGAATGCATCTACAATTGACTTCTAAAACAGCTCTGCGGTAGCATGTTCTCGATCTTAAGACATTTATCCGTTTAATCGCGGTTAGGTTTATCAAGACAAAAAGGTTACAGTACTCTAAAAAGCGTGTAAAAAACCTTGCTGAATGCAAGCGTTATGCCTACACTAGTTTATGTTTGATTTTTTTAAGGAGCATGACATGGCCGCGAAAAAACGCAAGCCCACTCGTCCAGTCGCTAAAAAGGCAGTGAAAAAAACCACCGCCCGTGTCCAAAAGAAACCAACGGCAAAAAGCAAACCCTCTAAGGCAGTCGCTGCAAAGAAAGCGCCTATTAAGAAGCTTTCGCTCTCAAGTGTTGATAAAGCCTTTACTAAAGGGCAATTATTTACCACTTTGGCTGCTTCCACAGGTTTACAGCGAAAAGAAATATCCACTTTATTTGAAGAATTGGGTACTGTGATTGCTGCACATCTAAAAAAACAAGGTCCTGGTCAATTCACCATTCCTGGGCTGGTTAAAATCAGCATTAAAAATAAACCTGCAACCAAAGCACGCAATGGGATTAATCCTTTTACGGGCGAAAACATGATGTTTAAAGCGAAGCCTGCACGAAATGTTGTTAAAGTAAGACCTTTGCAACGTCTAAAAGCGATGGTGTAAAACCCAATAGCACAAGACAAAAAATTTCGTTATAAAACCAAAAAGGGCGGACATAAAAATCCGCCCTTTTTGTTTAGGCCACGGCGGTCACCCCTTCGGTTCGTCACGACGCTTATTCGTTAATCATCATAATTTGCGTTGGAAAGCGTTTAAGGGTTTTATTCATTTTGTAGCGCATACGTTTTCGAACGCCATAGAATGCAACCGCTAACACGCCACACATCCCACTAATCCAGGCAGTTGCAACCCTAGGGTTTTCTAAAAAAGTAGCGCATTGATAAAATAAAACCGCCGTTATATACGCAATCCCGGTGGTCCAAACCACAGAAAACAGCGCCCAAGACCGATTCAGCTCGCGGGCCATGGTGGCGACCACCGAAACGCACGGAAAATACAATAAGACGAACAAGAGATAAGAAAAAGCCGCAGCAGAGCTACCAAACCGATTCACCATCACACCTAATGCTACACCCTCCCTGCTACCGAGATTTTCTGAATGCGCTTCTTCTGTCGCATATAAGGTATTTAATGTGCCTACCACCACTTCTTTTGCTAATACCCCGGTCATTAACCCCACTGTTGCTGGCCAGTTATCCTCCTTAATACCCATTGGCGCAAATATCGGTGTCAGCGTGCGCCCTACACTTGCTAAAAAATGGTTCGTTCCCACTTTATCCTCAACCACCCCTAAAAGCGCAATTGCCGCGCACAATGGCACAATTAATGATCCCGCTTTTAAAATAAAATGCTTTAAGCGCCGCCAAGTAGCGAAGCATAATGCGCCTATTCGAGGCCATCGATAGCTGGGTAATTCAATCACCAAACTCGAGCCTTCTCCTTTTAGTACGCTCGAACGCAATGCAAAGCCCGTTATTAACGCAACTGCAATCCCAATTAAATACAGCCCAAAAATAATATTTTGCCCATTTTCTGGGAAAAAAGCGGAAACAAAAAGCGCATAAATAGTGAGCCTCGCGCCGCAAGACATAAAAGGACTCATTAAAATTGTTAAAACGCGCTCACGGTAATTTTCCAGTGTTCTTGCCGCCATTACAGCCGGTACATTGCACCCAAATCCGATAACCATCGGCACAACCGATTTTCCAGGTAACCCAACCCAACGCATCACGCGCTCCATCACAAAAGCAGCGCGCGCCATATATCCCGATGCTTCCAAAAAAGAAATAGCAAACAACATGACCGCAATCACCGGCATAAAACTTATTGTCGTTTTAAGCCCTTGCCCTACTCCAAAGGCGAGCAAACGAATCAACCAATCTGGCGACTGCAAATAGATCAGTCCTTCGTTAACACGATCAATAAAGAGAATGCCCGCCGCAACTTCAAAATAACCCTTTAATACATCACTTACCTGAATAGCCGCACTAAAAACAACGTACATGCATATAAAAAATAACGGAATCCCTAAAAATCGATTCAATACAAAGGTATCGATTCTGTGTGTCCAAATTGTACGCGTCTTATCGGGCATTTTGAGAGAGATCCAATTCTAAATGAGAATTATTTTCATTATGGAGAATATAGCGTGCACCGTCAAGTATACAATCTACCATTTACCCCAATATAAACGTGCAACTGCGCGCATTTCTGCGCTTTATATTGAAAATACTTGAGTGACCTATATTTAAAAAAATTCAACCGGCTCGTTTTTGAACTAAACTTAAACATATAATCAAAAAACAGAGGTCGGAAGACAAAAACGTATGAAAAAAGATAAACAACCGTCAAATGCTAAGATTGTGATAGAAGGTATTACCCACGATGGGCAATCCTTTAGACCGAGTGATTGGGCTGAACGAATGAGTGGAACACTGTCTACTTTCAGAAATCATCGTATTTTTTATTCTCCGTTACTGCGCCCTTCTGTACAAAATGAACATACTTGTCTCGTTTTAGATAGGTCTTTAAAAGATTCAAATCCCGCTTTATATGAACATATCCTGGAGTTTGCACGCAAAAATAAGCTTAAAATTTGTGGTGAAGAACAACAGGCTAACAAAGACCCCGAAAAATAGTCGGCTATACTGATATAAACAACTTTAGCGGAACTTATCCTTGAGCAAAAACGCGGAATACAACGTAATTGTGATTGGCGCAGGTATGGCTGGACTCTCGGCTGCCCAACATCTAGCAGATCTGGGTCATACCGTTCTGGTGCTAGAGGCCAAAAATCGCGTCGGTGGGCGTATTCATACACTCAAAACACATGATGGCACCCCCATAGAAATGGGCGCCAATATGCTGCTAAATCATGGCTCGGCAGAACGACTTAACCCTTTGGTACCATACCTCCATCACCTCAATCTAAAAACGATGCCCATCAATTCTATCCATTCAGCAACATTTAAAGCAGAAGGCTATTTTGAGGATGCGACGAAATGGATAAATGCAGCAAAACGGTTTCCTTGGAAAACATGGCCTTCTTTAGGAGAAATTCTTAAAATACACAACTTAAAGTATCACAATAACCTCAAATTAAACAGCACTGAACTTATGGGTAAACAAGCGCTTATCCATATGATTGAACAACAAACCGGCACTTCGCCACATAATGTTTCGCTTTTGGAATTGATGAATTATGATACAGATGCAGGATCCTATGATTTTTATGGTGCTGTGGAATCTCCAAAATCGGCATTTATCACCGGTGGCTATCAACAATTACCCGAGGCTATGGCAAAAAAAGCAATCGCGACAGGCAATGTTAAAATTTTGCTAAATACGCCTGTAGAAGCTGTTCATTATCATAACAATGACACCACGGTCATCGCGGCGCATGGCAAAAAATATACCGCAGAACATGTATTGTGCGCTGTTCCTATCGGTGTTTTACAGAATCAAGGCATTCATTTTTTACCAAAACTCTCGCCTGAAAAACAACAATTAATAAAACATCTAAAAATTGGATTTCATAATAAAGTTATTTTGGAATTCAAAAAGGTTTTTTGGCCAATCGATACGCATTTTCTTTTTCCAGGCAGCAAAACTTATCATCACGTTCCGGAATACCTTAATTTATTTCACTTTTCAAATCAGAAAGTACCTGCTTTAGTCTGCCACTTTTATGCATCAGAAGCTTTTTTTAAAAAAAATGCAGACGATCACATTGTTGAAAAAGCATTGTTACCACTGCGAGAGACTTATGGCAAAACGGCTATCGCTTTAAAAGATGCTTTTGTAACCCATTGGGAATCTGACCCTTATGCTTTAGGCAGTACTTCTTGTCGTGGCATTCAGTGTGAAAGCGGAGAACTGACGAATTTTGAGAAACCAGAACAGGACAGATTATTTTTTGCAGGGGCACATACGCTTGCCAGTAAAAATCGAGAAACTGTTGAGGGTGCTTATATTTCAGGCGTCCGCGCAGCGCTTGATATCAACCAACGCTTAAAAAAAGAAGAATCGCCAGGACGAACCCGACGATCTGCCCCTACCTAAAACCCTCCATTCCCATCTTAAAGCAAGACATGCGATTATTGCAGAATGATTTCATTGTACTTTCAAAGATATTGGATAAAGAATCAAAAGAAATTTTTCTTCTGTAAAAATCTTTATTCTGAGGGTACGGCCTCTATTTCGCTCGGCACGAGGAGTGTGCGATCTGTTACAAAAGAAGGTCGAATCGGCGTTAAGGTTATTACCCGTTTCTGTGCTAATAACACATATCCTCCGCCAAAAAATGGCCAACACCAACGTCCGCATTTTTCTAACCATTCTAAACGCTGTAATATAGCGGGGTGTGAAATGGGTGGCCTAAAAAAAAAGCGTCTCACTTCTAAAACATTCAATCCTAATAGCGCCAACCAGTCTTTTAAGCGTGTCACCGAAATAAAATGGCCATCCCAAGGCACACGTTTAATATAATGCAGACACCATCGCCAAAGTCCCCAAACACTCCATGGGTTAAAATTAGAAATAATCACGTGGCCTTCAGGGATTAAAACACGAAACGCTTCCCGTAAAACTTCATGGGGATTGTTTATAAACGCCAAACATTGTGCTAAATAGACCAGATCAACGCCATCCGAAATAATGGGTAATTTATCATGTCTTGACCTTAAAGTACTATGGGTTTCGGAGAAGCTTGCGTAGGGATGGATTGCAACACGATGCGTTGTAGCGCTGCCTTGTACGCATTGTAAAAAAATCGGTTCTCCCAATACCAACAGATGATACCCAAATAATGGGGGCAGCATTCTTTTGACTTCCTGTTCTTCTGATTTTAAAAAAGCCAACCCCAAAGAGGTACCCCACCAGGCACGGAGACGTTTTAAATGCCTAGGCATATTCAGCATACTTGCTCATTCCCATTTTTTCTAGGTGACGGGACATAGCTATTCTCCCCTATAGATTAATTCATTTAGGATATCAGCATATTTCAGATAATTCGATATTGGCTGATCATTTACCCGGTTGACGAAATATGCTTAAGCCCGTAAGTTAACACTAATGATAGATTTTCAAAACAAGATAATCAACTTTCTTAAATATGTTTTGATGTTCTTCTCTGTGATCATCGTTTTGAACCTCTCTGGGTGCAACCGTGCAAACAACACTCAAAATATTTCCAAAAAACAAAAAATGCCTGCTGAAAATCATAAACAGCTTTGGAATCGGATCAGAAATAATTATGACATGGCGCCTAAACAGATAGAAACGCATCAACAACCCCAAATCCAAAAATATGTCAAACACTATACGGAAAAAGAAAAAACATTAGAAAAAATGAGCACACAGGCAACGCCTTATTTATTTCATATCGTAGAAGAACTCGAACAACGCGAGATGCCGGGGGAATTGGCTTTACTTCCCATGATAGAAAGTGCTTTCCGACCAGAAGCAACTTCGAACAGAGGCGCTGCGGGTCTTTGGCAATTTATCCCCAGTACGGGCAGGTACTTCGGATTAAAACAAAATGCTTGGTACGATGGACGCCGAGACATTAGAGCTTCAACCAGCGCTGCTCTGGATTATCTTGCGTCTTTACACGAAGCATTTGATCACAACTGGATGTTAGCATTAGCCGCCTATAATGCAGGTGAAGGCACTGTTCGTCGTGCGATTAAAAAAAACTTGAAACAAGGAAAACCTACCTCTTTTTGGGATCTCCATTTACCCAAAGAAACACAAGAATACGTTCCTAAATTTTTAGCCTTAGCTGAAATCATTGGGCAACCTGAAAAGCACGATATCCTACTACCCGAAATCGAAAACAAGCCCTATTTTTTGCCGGTTATTTTCAATAAATCCTTAAATTTTCAACAAGCGGCAAACTTAGCGAATATTCATATAACAGAATTAAAGCGATTAAACCCTGGTTATAAACGCTCGCGCATTCATACCAAAGCTTCTCCAGAATTCTTATTACCCATTGCGAATAAAGCCATATTTGAGTACAATTTTGCAAACAAACACAAAAGGGTCAAATCTGAGCATGAGCATTGAAACTTCGGACATCATTGACACACCCCTTCAAGTGTTTCGTTCTAAAGTCGAAAAAAAATTGCTACATTACACGGGCAAAGCGATCGCAGACTATAAGCTTATTGAAAAAGGCGATAGAGTCATGGTATGTCTGTCGGGCGGAAAAGATTCGTTTACGTTACTTTCTCTGCTGAAACTGCTCAGAATGCGATCTGGCAATAAATTTGAATTATTTTCTTTTACACTGGATCAAGCACAACCCGGATGGATCGATACCGCACTTCGCGCTTTTTTAGAAAAACAAAGAATCCCTTATGAAATTTTAAATCGAGACACCTACTCCATCGTTAAAGAAAAAATTCCTGAAGGCAAAACCTATTGCGGGCTTTGTTCGCGACTTAGACGCGGCATTATTTATCGATACGCAGAAGAAAATGGGTTTAATAAGATTGCACTAGGACATCATCGCGATGATCTGATCCGTTCATTATTAATGTCGATGATGTACAATGGCGAAATTCGCTCGATGCCCCCTAAACTCTTAAGCGATAGTAAAAAAAATATTGTGATTCGACCCATGGTTTACTGCCAAGAAAAAGATATTATTACCTATGCAAAAGAACGAAAATATCCGATTATTCCTTGTAACCTTTGCGGTGCTCAAGAAAATCTCGTTCGCGTAAAAATTAAAAAACTGATCGAGGATTTAGCGCTCGATAATCCCAAAGTGCCCAGCAATTTGCTAAGTGCGCTCCAAAATATTAGACCTAGTCAATTGATGGATCATGAATTGTGGGACTTTAAGGGGTTGGCAAGAGAGGCCTAGGCGCTTAGGAATAATTTCTCTTTTGAACATATTAAAGGCGCTCTTTGGTGAAGAGAAACTCCTCACCAAAGGCTACTAAGGTCATTAACTTCTGAGCCTTATTCATTCGCTTTATTTTTTCTGCTTTGCACGCTTCTTAGAAGAATGGGCTACTTTTTTAGGCGTATTGCCGACCTTAGCTCTAACTGCCTTAGCCCCTTTAGAAGTCTTAGCTTTACCTACCTTAGCCCCTTTAGAAACCTTAGCTTTAACTGCCTTAGCCACTTTAGAAGTCTTGGTTTTAACTTTTTTAGCAACTTTAGAGGCCTTAGCTTTAACTTTTTTGGCCGCTTTAGCTGGAGTAAGACTTGATGTCGTCTTTTTAGACGTCGAATTATCCCGTTTTGCCTTTTCAAAGTACTTTTCTAATCCTGTAAGCCGTTTATCAATCGTTTTATGCGCCATTTTAAGCATTTTTTCAATATTTGCTTTCATTTCGTTAGAAAATTTAGAAAGAGGTTCTGCAATCTTAATTTCCCCTCGCTTTGTTTTTTTTGCTTCAGCCATTTTTTTCTCCCCTTTATAAAAAGTTAAGTATAAGTGTAGCAGACTGCGAGGTAAATAAAAATTAAATTTAAATCTCTGCCAATAAGCCGCAGCAGACAGTCCTCTCCGCTACGGCTCGTATCCTATTATTATTCGATACTTTCTCTCTTATTAGTCTTTCAAATTATTTTCTTTTATAAGTTTCTCAATTTCCTTGCCAGCTGTTTCTTCATCATATCCATAATGCTCTTGTAATTTTCCATTGAGTTCCTTTATAGAGCCTTTAATTCGTGTTAAATCATCATTAGTTAATTTTCCCCAAGTTTTTTGCACTATTCCTTGGAATTCTTTCCATTTACCTTCTAGAATGTTTTCGTTCATGAACTTCTCCCAAATCAAAAAAGATGAATTTAAATGCTAACACCTTCATACAAAAAAATACTACAATTTAATCACATAACTTATTTATTGGATAGCAGTAAGCTTTGTTTTGCGAAATTTACAACTAAAAATTAAAGTATATTTAGCTTCTCTTAAAAGAAATAACAAAATTTGAGACTGGCGCAAGAAAGACAAAATGCTTCTTGACACGCTTTCGAAAACCTACTACGATTACGGCTAACCATTAACGATGTCAGGAGTAATTTATGAAAAACAAAAGTTTTGTTGGGTTATCAATTTGCGCTTTATTGACGCTTGGAACTTTAAATGCATTTGCCAATCCAACTGTTGGTGAATTTGTTGATGATTCCGTCATAACAACGAAAGTAAAAGAAAAAATACTTCTTGACAAAAGTGTTTCTTCTCTAAATTTCAATATCGAAACCAACAAGGGCGTGGTTTCAATCGGCGGCAAAGCACCAACAGAGAATGAAGCAAGTAAAGCTGTAGAAATAGCTTATTCTACTGATGGAGTTGTAAAGGTGGACACCTCTCATTTGAAAATTGAGAAGAGCAATTCCAATATGGCTGATTCATACATTACTGCCACCATCAAAGGAAGATATGTAAAAGAAAAAATCTTTGGCGACAAAGATGTTGCAGTTACAAATGTTCATGTTGAAACCAAAAATGGTGTTGTTTATTTGACGGGAACGGTTGATACCGCTGAGCAAAAAAGCAATGCTGAAAAATTGGCTAAAACTATTGAAGGTGTTAGCAACGTAGACTCTAAAGGGCTAAACGTAAAATAAGGGTGTCTAATCTTCTTGATTAACGATTGAAGGGATCATTAAATGTGATCCCTTCAATTATTTTAGTAAGAGGAACATTTGAAATGACAGAAAATTGCGCGACATTAATAAAAAATAGAATTGCTGAAAAATTAGTTAATCCCAATTTTGATCCTGCCTCTAGAAGCGAAGACTAGTTCTTATTTAGTAATAAACAAGTCATGTTTGAACAGTATAAAATGCTAGTAGATTCTGCCCATAAAGCAGAAGAAAGAAGAGGAGTATCAAATAATATTTTTTTAGGGATTAACAGCTTAATTACTTCATTTTTTGTTTTCCCTGAAGAAATTATCCATATACACATAAAAGGTGTGCCTGCTTCTCTTTTATTCGCACTAGTTGGCATGTTTGTTTCCTGGGAATGGCTAAAAGTTATTTCTTCTTATAAAAAAATAAATTTTATCAATTATTCGTTAATTAATTCTTTCGAGAAATTTTTTACCACTTATGTTTTTTCCTTAAAAGGAGAAGTAGAAGTAGAACATGAAGAAGAAAATTCTCACAAAACAGGTAGTATTATTTTAAAGAAAGAGCATTTTTTGCCAAAAGCATTTTTCTTTCTCTATTTTTCTTATTTTGTGTTGATTGTTTCTTACTTTTTAAATAGTTTAATTTGAACTACAAATGCTTGAAAAAAATCATGCTCTGGCTGCACCTATTATTTCTTCTTTTTTGAGAATCGCATTAATCGTTCGCGCTTATAAAGCTGTCGGGGTGTTAGGGTATTCCGACGCCCCGCAAACGGATTTGCGCTGGTTTTAAAATCAATACGTATAGGCGTACCCACTATTTTAAGATGCTTTCTAAAAGTATTGATTAAATACCGTTTGTAGCCTTCGGGAACGTGTTCCGTTTGATTTCCATGAATAATAATTAAAGGCGGACGATGCCCACCCGTATGTGCATAACGCAATTTTATACGTCGGCCTTGAAACATCGGTGGTGGATGTTGCGTGACTGCAACTTCAAGTACTCGATTAACCTCAGAGGTTGATAGCTCCTTAATCGAAGACTGAAAGGCTTCTTGTACAGAATCAAATAAATTACCCACCCCACTGCCATGCAATGCGGAAATGTAATGCACCTTTGCAAAGTCTGCAAATTTCAATCTGTAATTTAAGGTCTTTTTAACATTCTCTCGATGTTCAGCATCTAAACCATCCCACTTGTTAATGGCTAACACTAAAGAACGACCTGTTTCTAGCACAAACCCTAAAAGCCCCAGATCTTGATCTGTCACACTCTCGACGGCATCTACCACTAAAATCACCACGTGACAATCTTCAATAGCCTGTAAGGTCTTAACAACTGAAAACTTTTCAACCAATTCTGATACACGAGAGCGTCGTCGCACGCCTGCCGTATCAATAATGGTATATTTTTTGCCTGCGCGCTCCAAGGGAATATAAATACTGTCTCGTGTGGTGCCAGGTTGATCAAATACAATCACGCGATCTTCGCCTAATAAACGATTCACTAAGGTTGATTTTCCCACATTCGGACGACCTGCAATGGCAATTTTAATGCCAACTTCTTCCGGATTGGTTATTTCAATCTCACTTAACGGTGGAAACGACAAAAAAATCTGATCAATCAGTGCAACAAGTCCGCGAGCTTGGCTAGCGGCTATGGGGATTGGATCACCCAATCCTAATGCATAAAAGTCGGCTAAAGCAACATCTGGGTTTAATCCATCGGTTTTATTAACAACACAATACACGGCTTTTTCTTTGATACGGAGTTGTTGCGCAATGGTTTTATCTGCTGGCATTAAGCCGGTGCGTCCGTCTACGATAAATAAAACAATGTCTGCCTCGATCACTGCTTGCCAAGACTGATCTTCCGTCAGCGTATCTAATTCCGCTTCTTTTGACCCTAAGCCCCCGGTGTCTATAGCAATAAAGGGTCTTTCCCCTATTTTACCTTCGCCATATTGGCGATCTCGGGTAACCCCCGGTAGATCAACCACTAAAGCCTCACGACTTTTTGTTAATTGATTAAATAATGTGGACTTGCCCACATTAGGACGGCCAACAATCGCTACAACAGGAAGCATGTCTAATTCCCCTGAGCAAAACCCGAATGAACAGGCATTAAAGCTGCCACATTTCCGCTTCGACCTAACACATAAACGAGATTATCTTTTACCACTGGAGGCGCTTTAATACCTTTGCTGTCAATAAGACTTTGGCCTACAAAAGCACCGTCATTTTGCGACAGCCAATGAAGATAACCATCGTTATCGCCCACAACTACGAAGCCCTCTACGATAGCGGGTCTAGACAATTCTCTGCCCATTAATTCCGTTTGTTTCCAAATAACATCGCCTGTTTTTCGATTAAGCGCCCAAAGAACGCCATTGGGATCCGACACAAATACTGCGTCTGTCGAAACTGCAATACCCGAGTAAGAAGATAAAGCACGCTCCCACAGCGTTTCACCTGTCTCAACCGCCATGGCGGCTATTTGTCCTTGATAACTCACAGCGTACAGGCGATTATCCTTAATAATCGGATCAGCGCTGATATCCACCATTCTTTGGATATCCGAGCGTCCCTTAGAAATAGCCAATTCTCGTTCCCATTCGGGAAATCCATCCATGCGATGCAATGATGCTAATTTACCATTGGAAAATCCAACAATAACATGATTATTTAAAAGTATGGGACTACTATTTTGTCTTAACATCAAAGGTGGAGTCTGAACCGAATAACGCCATAACTGTTGTCCATTTTGTGAATTTAAGGCAACGACACTGCCATCCAAAGCATGAACAAATACCGCACCAAAACCACCCACGGGCGCGGCCATAACAGAACCTGTTATTTTTGCTTCCCATAAACTAGCGCCATCCGACAACTGATACGCCAAAACTTTTCCATCATCTGTTCCTACCAGCACGTGCCCTTCAGAAACCGAAGGCCCTGCTGTAATCTCGGCTTTAGTAGAGATAACCCATTTTTTAGAACCTGTTTGGCGGTCCAATGCCAGGATCAATCCTTTACTATCTGCAACAACAATTTCAGCGGTTGTAACAGCTAAACTTAAGTTTGCGTCAGACTTGCCACTACCAGCAGTTTGGGTATTCTTCCAAAGTACCTTAGGCATCATTTTGTTTGCTGATAATTTAGGTAATGGACCCTTCTGAATCAATTCCGGTTGTTTATCAATCGTCGCACAACCCGAAAGCCATAAAATTCCCAATGCCAATATCGTATAACGCACTGCGCGCATATTAAATTCCTCTTTTATTAATCAATCTGCTAAATTTATCGTTTTACCCAAATCCGCTTGTTTTAACTGCAAGCGCGTAATGGGAACGCCTGGTTCTGCCGCTTCAATCGCCGTTTGGTAAGCCACCCGCGCTTTTACCTTGTCATTTTGCATCAGATAAATATCGCCTTTGGTTTCTTCAAACATCGGTACAAATCCTTCGGGAACCTTTTTTTCTGTTAAAAGTGCTAAAGCTTCTTCTGGCTTTTTTTGATCAATTAAAACACGCGCCAATCGCACTCTCGCAATCGGCTGTGCTGGCCCCTCTGCTTTTATTGCAAAATTTAAATGTGTGGTTGTCGCTTCCAGATTATCTGCTTCAAAAGAAAATTTAGCTAACAACAAAGCTGCTAAGGGCGCATAAGGTGTTTTTGGGTATTGCGCTATCAGCGCTGTTGCCGTCTGTGTCGCCTCAGTTTTATCTGGTTTTTGGCTTAAAGACAAGAGTTTATCGTAAACCATAGACGCTTTTAAGGCCCGTTTAGATTGATAATGGTTATAAAACTGCATCCCAGCATAGCTGAATAAAAATAAAACAAATAAGGCTAACACCCATTTTCCGTGCTGTTGCCATAACGATTTTTCTTGACTATATTTCATCTCAGTCATCATTGCTTTCCTAAATAAGTTGTTAAAAATTGTGTCACTTCCTCTTGGGAAATTGACTGCTGATCGCGTGTTTCGCGTAAAAATTTAATGCTAATGGTATTGGTTTCATGCTCGCTCTCCCCTAAAATTAAAGCGACTTTAGCGCCACTTTTATCTGCTTTTTTAAATTGTTGTTTTAAGTTTCCTGCGCCACAATGAACCAATAACCGCAGAGCTGGTATTTCATCGCGGCATTTTTCTGCCAACAGAATGGCAGCGTTTTGTTGAATACCACCTGTATGGAGTAAATAAACGTCTGTATTTGATCCTAATAACCCTAGCGCGGCGTTCGTATCTGAAAGCGCTTGCTGCAATAACAGAACACGTTCTATACCAATGGCAAAGCCAACGGCAGGTGTCGCATCGCCACCCAATTCTTCGACTAAGCCATCATAACGACCACCCGCACAAATGGTGCCTTGTGCGCCTAGTTTATCCGTTACCCACTCATACACCGTACGGTTATAATAATCTAATCCTCGAACCAAATTCGGGTTTATGTCATAGGATACTTTCATCTCGGTTAAATACGCCAAAAATTCTTCAAAATGCTGTTTAGATTCCGCGTCCAAATAATCATGACATTTAGGAGCACCCATAATGATATCTGCCATGCTCGGATTTTTACTGTCTAAAATTCTGAGCGGATTAGACTGCAAACGTCGTTGGCTGTCTTCGTCTAAATCTTGCTGATATTTTGATAAATAATCGATTAATTTCACACGGTACTGATTTCGAGAGGCGAGTGTTCCCAGGCTATTGACCTGTAAAACGACTCCGCTTTCCACCTCCAACTCACGCCAGAGCCTAGAGATCATCAATATATGTTCGACTTCAATATCTGGTCCTTGCATCCCAAAGGCTTCCACACCCGCATGATAAAATTGTCTATATCGGCCTTTCTGGGGTCTTTCATATCTAAACATCGGACCCATATACCATAAGCGTTGAATTTGATGATATAAAAGACCGTGCTCTATGCCAGCGCGTACGCATCCCGCCGTTCCTTCGGGTCGCAAAGTGAGACTTTCTTTATCCGACAAACTTCGGAACGTATACATTTCTTTTTCGACAATATCTGTTAATTCACCAATCGATCGTGTAAAAAGACCTGTCGGTTCTAAAATAGGTAAACGAATTTCTTCATAGCCATAGCTGCCAACAACACGTTGTAAGCATTTTTCAAATTGGCGCCAGCGCGGCGTATCCCCGGGAAGGACATCGGGCATACCACGAACGCCTTCAAATTTTTTTGTCATATTCAACTTTTCCTGGACTTTAAATACAATTGATATTCAGGTGAATCTTCAAACAGATTTTTTAACATGATGGCTTGGCTGGTTGCACCATTTTCGTCTTTTAAACCTTTTGAAACTGCAATCCCTAACCATAACGATCGCGCATTTTGCTCGGCAACGGCTTGATAACGATTCAACCATTCTTTCGCTTCACCAAATTTTTCTTGCTTAAGACTCAGCGCCGCTAATTCCAGAAACGCGGATGAACGATTGGGATCTTGACGAACTGCTGTTGTTAAATATTCGGTGGCTTTGCTGTCGTCTGGCCATTTTAAAGCACAAAGTCCTGCATTTTCATAAACTTCCGCAGTTCTCGCGTATTCTTTATCTTCTATTGCTGAGTGAAACGCCTGATCAGCTTCTTTTAAACGACCGCGCCTACATAGGAAAGCGCCATAGTTATTATAAACAGCGCCCTGACCCGACAAACCGACCGCCTTTTTATGCTCGCGCTCAGCGTCTTTCAATTCCCCGATCATTTCTAAAAAATAAGCCATCGCAGAGTGGGTTTCAGAAATCTTGGGTGCTAATTTTACCGCGTGGGTCAGCTTTGTTTTTGCGCGTGCAACCTGGCCTTGAGCTAAATACCCCAAACCCAATTCCACGTTAATTAATGCGGCGCGATGATAATCTGGAGCCCCCATTGTGGGATCATTAGGCAATGACTTGGAAGCACGGGCCTGTTCGGATCCTCTAGCCCCTTCTGGTTTATGCAGAGTAGACTTAGCACAGGAAAAAAGCCCTAGCAAACTCATGATCACGAGCAAACATTGACACCTTTTTATCGCCATATTGAACCCTCCCTTGATTTCTATGCCGCTTCCTCTTCAACCTGGATTTCGACAGTCTTCGCTATAAAGCGCGCATTTCGACGCGTTCGATCGGTAATTTTTCCAACAAGCTGTCCACAGGCTGCATCAATATCGTCTCCGCGGGTTTTACGCAAAGTTGTTATATATCCGGCTTTTTTTAAGATGGCTAAAAAGGCATCCATATCTTCAACCAACGAGCGCTCATAATCCGCCCCTGAAAAGGGATTAAACGGGATTAAATTTACCTTACAAGGAAGACCCTGTAAAAGTTTAACCAATTGCTTGGCATGTTCACGTTTATCATTGATTCCTTTTAGCATCACATATTCGATAGTAATATGCCGACCCGACTTATCTGATACAAATCGCCTACAAGCATCCATTAAAGTGGCAATGGGATATTTCTTATTCAAAGGCACCAATTGGGTACGCAATTCATCATTGGGCGCATGAAGTGAAACGGCAAGCGACACATCCGCCGCAAAACTTAAACGATCAATCATTGGAACAACACCAGAAGTGCTTAAAGTAACGCGTCTGCGCGGTAATGCATAGGCTAAATCATCTCGCATAATAGATAATGCCGCAACAACAGCATCAAAATTTAATAAGGGTTCACCCATACCCATCATTACGACATTGGTAATCACATTCTTGTGTACTTCACTGGGCGGCAATGTTCGTAAGCGCCGACTGGCTTGCCACACTTGTCCAATGATTTCGGCTATAGTGAGATTTCGATTAAACCCCTGCGTTGCTGTAGAACAAAATGTGCAATTCAATGCACAACCCACTTGAGAAGAAACACAGAGCGTGCCTCTGTTTTTTTCTGGAATAAAAACGGTTTCTATATTGTTTCCGCTATCAAGCTGCATCAACCATTTACGGGTGCCATCCGTTGAACATTGTTCTTTAACAATTTTGGGCGCCCTTAGCTCACATTCTTCAGACAAGCGCTCTCGCAAAACTTTACCCAAATCGGTCATTTCAGAAAAGTTATCAACACCGCGTTGATGTATCCACTGAAACACTTGCTTGGCTCTAAATGATTTTTCACCTTGCGTGACAAAATATTCCGACAAGGATTTTAAATCGAGATCCAAAAGGTTTGTTTTTGGATGATTTTGTGAGCCGCAAGCTGACATCATTTTCTAGAATGCAATGTTTGTTCTGTAAAGAAAAAGGCAATTTCTTCTTTAGCGGTATCGCTGCTATCTGAACCATGCACTGCATTGGCATCAATGCTGTCGGCAAAATCCGCACGAATAGTGCCTTTAGCAGCATCTTTTGGATTCGTTGCGCCCATAATGTCACGATTTTTCAGGATCGCGTTCTCGCCTTCTAACACCTGAACAAAAACAGGTCCGGAAATCATAAATTTAACCAAGTCATTAAAAAATGGACGCGCTTTATGTACGGCATAAAAAGCTTCGGCGCGTTCTTGCGTTAAATGCACCATTTCTGCCGCAATAACCTTCAGGTTAGCACCTTCAAAACGGCTGATAATGGCGCCTATCACATTTTTAGCAACGGCATCGGGTTTAATAATCGAAAGTGTACGTTCAACGGTCATAAAGAGTTACTCCACCAACTTAAAAATAGTATCTAACGTCTATTATACCTTAACGTATAGGGAACTTGAAGGAGATAGACTAAACTTTATGTTTGAATATCGCGAAATGGAGCAGCGCCATGTCTTTAAACAGTTTTAATTCTAGGTCAAGGTTCGAGTACGCTGGAAAAGCACTCACCTTTTATGATCTCAATAAACTCCCCAAATCCTTTGATATTGACCGTCTTCCTTATTGCTTAAAAATTCTTCTGGAAAATTTATTGCGGTGCGAAGACGGCATCTCTGTTCTCAGCAAAGATATCGAAGCTTTACTAAATTGGGCGCCCCATACCCCTTCTGATCATGAAATCGCCTTCACGCCCGCACGCGTTATTCTCCAAGACTTTACAGGTGTACCTGCCGTTGTCGATTTGGCGGCCATGCGCGACGCCATGCGACAGCTTGGGGGCAAAGCGGCGTTGATCAACCCGCTTTCTCCGGTCGAGCTAGTCATTGACCATTCCGTGATGGTGGATTTTTACGGCAAATTAGATTCTTTCGAGAAGAATGTCGAAATGGAATTCAATCGAAATGAAGAACGCTATGCTTTTTTACGATGGGGACAAACCGCTTTCCAAAATTTTAGAGTCGTGCCCCCGGGTACGGGGATCGTTCACCAAGTCAATCTAGAATATCTCGCTCGCGTTGTATTTGAACAAGAACAAGACGGCACATCCATTGCTTATCCAGACACATTAGTGGGTACCGATTCGCATACCACCATGATCAATGGGTTAGGCATCCTGGGATGGGGTGTAGGCGGCATTGAAGCCGAAGCTGCCATGCTCGGTCAGCCTGTTACCATGCTGATCCCAGAAGTCATCGGTTTTAAAATAACAGGAAAATTACCTGAAGGCACAACTGCAACCGATCTCGTTTTAACCGTCACCGAAATGCTTCGTAAAAAAAATGTCGTTGGCAAATTTGTAGAATTTTATGGGGATGGTCTAGATCATTTACCCCTCGCCGATCGCGCAACCATTAGCAACATGGCGCCTGAATATGGCGCAACGTGCGGAATTTTTCCCATAGATGCAGAAACGCTCGCCTTTATGCGGCTGTGTGGCCGAGAAGAAACACTAATCCAATTGGTTGAAACTTACGCAAAGGCTCAAGGTTTATTTAGAACCACGGGCTGTCGTGAAGCAGAATACAGCGAAAACCTAAGCTTAGATTTAAGCACGGTTTCATCTTGCATTGCAGGACCCCGCCGACCACAAGATCGTATTCCTATTCGCGATTCTAAAGAACAATTTCAAAATATGATCACCGAACAAAATTTACCTGCCTCACCGCAACCCATTAAACTTAATGGCGATACGCACTCCTTAACCCATGGCGCTGTGGTGATTGCGGCGATTACTAGCTGCACCAATACCTCGAATCCCGCCGTCATGCTGGCAGCAGGACTCGTTGCTAAAAAAGCCCAAGAAAAAGGCTTAATGACAAAACCCTGGGTAAAAACCAGCCTAGCCCCTGGCTCCCAAGTCGTAACGGATTACCTGGCAAAAGCCGGTTTAATGAAACCCCTAGAAGCTTTAGGGTTTGATTTAGTCGGTTACGGTTGCACCACCTGCATTGGCAATTCAGGCCCTTTATTAGAACCTATCAGTCAAGCCATAAAAACGGGTAACCTATCGGTTGCCGCAGTCCTTTCCGGAAATCGTAACTTTGAAGGGCGTATTCATCCGGATGTTCGATTTTCCTATTTAGCCTCTCCTCCCCTCGTCGTTGCTTATGCTTTGGCTGGCACACTCGACATTGATTTTTACACAGACCCCATTGGGCATGATACAAAAAATCAACCTGTTTATTTAAAAGATATTTGGCCGAGCGCCAAAGAAACGCAAACCCTGATCCAAGAAACGGTACAAGCGAATATGTTTGTAAAACGTTATCAAGGCGTCTTTACAGGAGATGCACGTTGGCAGAATTTAAAAATTCCGAAAGGCGAACAATATGATTGGAACAGCAACTCCACCTACGTTAAATTGCCGCCGTATTTTGAAGGAATGGAAGGCACCCCGCCTAAAACACTCGCCAATATTAAAAATGCGCGTGTATTAGCCATCTTGGGCGATTCTGTTACCACTGATCACATTTCACCTGCGGGCAATATTGCAAAAAATAGTCCTGCGGGTGAATATTTACAATGTTTGGGTATCACGCCTGCCGATTTTAATTCTTATGGATCACGACGTGGAAATCACGAAGTCATGATGCGCGGCACTTTTGCCAACATTCGTCTCAAGAATCAACTCATCCTTGGCATAGAAGGCAATTGGACACTCCATTTACCCTCGGGTGAAAAAATGTCCATCTTTGATGCCGCTATGCGTTATCAACAAGAGCACTGTCCCCTGCTTTTACTGGCTGGAAAAGAATATGGAACCGGTTCTTCACGTGATTGGGCGGCAAAAGGTCCTCGTCTACTCGGTGTTCGAACCGTTATTGCAGAAAGCTTTGAGCGTATTCATCGTTCCAATTTAATCGGCATGGGCGTACTGCCCTTGCAATTTAAGGCGAATGAAAATGTAAAAACACTGAATCTCACCGGCCGTGAAATATACAACATTGATCTTGAAAATTTAGTCCATCGCGGCACAATTACGATTCACTTAACCACGGAAGCAGGCGAAAAAAGAAAATTTTCTGCCATGGTTCGAATCGATACACCGAAAGAGATGGAATATTATCGACATGGTGGCATTTTGCATTATGTTCTTCGGCAATTATTGGAAAAGTAGAGCTTGTCAGAAAATAATTTTCTTTTTTGAGCGAGGTTTGTTTGAGCGAAGCGGGTTTAGTGAGCAAAAAAAAGGAAATTATTTCCTAATCAGCACACAGGAGAGTGGCTATGAGAAACACGGAAAAAAACATCGAAACGCGCATTGAGAAAGATAGCATAGGCGAACTCACAGTGCCTAAAGATGCGCTCTATGGCGCCCAAACACAACGTGCTATTGATAATTTTCCCATCAGTGGGCTCACGATTCCCCGTTCTTTTATTAAAACATTAGGCCTTATAAAAGGTGCGGCTGCAAAAGTAAATGCCGATCTTAAATTATTGAAACCCGACATTGCAAAAGCTATTATAGATGCTGCTGACAGTGTGATTGATGGACAATATGATGCTGAATTTCCGCTCGATATTTTTCAAACGGGATCGGGCACCAGCAGCAACATGAATGTCAACGAAGTGATCGCGCGATTAGCAAGCTTAAAAACCAATCTCGCCGTTCATCCGAATGATCACGTCAATATGAGTCAAAGCAGTAACGATGTTATTCCAACCGCTATCCACGTGAGTTGCAGTTTAGATGTCAAAAATATGCTACTACCTGCATTACACCATCTTCATAAAATTATTCTAGAACGTGCAAAAAACTTAGAAAACACCGTTAAAACGGGACGCACACACTTAATGGATGCCATGCCGCTTACCTTTGGACAAGAATTAAGCGGATGGGCGACACAAATTCAACATAATATAACAAGAATAACAGAAACATTAATGCGACTTCATGCTTTAGCCATTGGTGGCACGGCTGTTGGTACCGGCATTAATGCGCACCCAGAGTTTGGAAAACGGGTTAGCATTGAACTCTACAATAAAACGCAAATTCCTTTTACGCCACACACCAATTATTTTATGGCTTTAAGTTCGCAAGATACTATCGTAGAGCTTTCTGGACATTTACGAGTTATCGCGGTTAGTTTATCTAAAATGGCAAATGATTTACGCCTTATGAACAGTGGACCACTCGCTGGCTTTAACGAAATTGTTTTGCCAAGCCTTCAACCCGGCAGTAGCATTATGCCAGGGAAAATTAATCCAGTGATACCAGAAGCCGTGTTAATGGCAGCTGCACAAGTTATCGGCAATGATACTACTATTAGTATTGCAGGACTTTCTGGCAACTTTCAATTGAATACTATGTTGCCGGTTATTGCTTATAATATTCTACTCAGCATAAAATTGATGAGTAATAGCGCTATCGCGTTAGCAGACAAAGCAATCGCTGGATTCATTATCAATCAAGAACATATTGAACAACAATTATCACTCAACCCTATTCTCGTTACCGCACTCAATGCGATTATTGGCTATGAAAAAGGCGCTGAGATTGCTAAGCGTGCTTACCGCGAAAAACGCTCTATCAAAGCAGTTGCCGCTGAAATGACGAATCTTTCGCCAGCAGAACTGGATAAGCTACTCGATCCCAAAACCCTTACAAAAGGTGGCATTGAAAAATAATAGTTAGTTAATTAATAACTTTGACGATATGCCTGCTATGAACCATGCTAAATAGACGTAGGGTAAGGATAATTGGTAGAGAAATATGAGAAATTTTAAAAAATCATTTCAATTATTAATCAGCTGTTGCTTGATAGGAATTATGCCTCTCTCTAGTGCAAGTGCTCACACTTACACGAGCGCATCCGATCTGCCGCCGCCCAAACACCCCACCGATTATGAAAGAAATTGGGCTAGTAATTTGGCAGACGATATTAAGCATGATGTCGGAAACTATGCAAGTTCTAATAATTTATTGTTTTTTGGTGGTGCATTCTTAGGTGCAGGTGTTTTAGCCAATACGGGCTTAGATCGCGCATTTGCCGATCATTACCAAACCGATTTTAAAACCAAAGGAACGGATAGTGTTTTTGCGTTGCCTAAAGCAGTAGGTGGGCTCTCTTATTACTTCGTGCCAATCTTTCTCACTTCCGTTGCTGTAGGCCATTTACGAGAACACACTCTGCTCGGTAATGTCCTTTATCATTGGGGATATCGAAGCTTTAGAACCATTCTCCTGGGGGGGGCGCAACAAATTGCATTTACACATCTTTTAGGCAGCGGGCGACCCAACTTGAAGCAAGACTCTAAATGGCAGCCTTTCCGGTACCCCACAGGGGTTAGCGGGCACGCTTTTTACGGCGCTATTCCGTTTTTAACCGCCGCCATGATGAGTGATCCCCCTCTGTTAAAATATGGCCTCTATACGATTTCTACATTACCCGGTCTATCTCGTGTTAACGATGATAAGCATTACTTATCGCAAGTCATTTTAGGTTGGAGCATCGCTTTTCTTTCTGCACGAAGTATTTATCAAACGGATTTAGATCGAGATCCTACCTTCCAAGTCGGTGTATATCCCAGGTCCGGTGGAGCAATGTTAAGTGGGCATACAAGATTTTAAAAGGTGGAAATCACATTCTTCTTCTGAGTTGAGTATATTTAATAAAATTATTGAATAGGCATCTCACCAGACTTAAAAGTACAGTTATGTATCCCTTCAAAATGCTCACAGGTTGAAAAATGGAAATACCGCTTTTCTGAATCATTCAACCGTCGAACAAGCCCCTTTATTCCGATTGCATCGTATTCGCAGGTTTGTATCAGGGGTACGGGTGCTCCATCATTATCTTTTATACCGATGTCTGTCGTTGTGCTCGAAACAATGCACCGGTCTCCGCTTTTACCTTGAATTTGCCAGGTAGTTTTAACGCTCGGATCAAGCACATAAGGCGCTTGGCATGTATAGGCTTCACAGCTTTGTATTTTCTCTGAAAACGCATCACACGTAAAATCAACCAAATCTGAAGGATTAATTGTTTTACAATTGACTCGAATGGGTGGAAACGGCTCACAATACCCCTTAATGATGGCCTCTTTGCAGCCACTGTTTTCTCTTCTACCTTCTGATTCTATATCGTTTTCTATATTACTTTCTACTTTATTCGGTAAATCAGACATTTCTACAGAATGATGACGTTGCGGATGTTTTCTAGCACAATGCTTTTTATGTTTCTTGATAGGCGCTGAATAGCATTTTTTTGGCTTACACGGCAAGCATTGTTCATCGTTGTTACAGTCACCATTGGCATACGCCATAGGGACAGGACACGTCAATAAAATGACAAGCAATGATAATCGGACATTTCTGATATAACCTAGCATGCAGCACCCTATCCAAGATAGAAAGTAATACTTCTAGTTTAGTCAAAGAAATGAAAATAAGATCAAATAGGCGTAATAGGTCGATAAAGCTGTAGGCTCTCCCGTAAAACGAGAGAGGATTTAACAGGGCTCAACTCTATTGGAGTTTAAGGTTAACGCGGCTGATGATCAGCTCTGTTCTCTTCTTCTGGAGAAAATGTTGTTGATATTCGTGAGGATAAGGCACTGCTAATGCGTCTATCTCTGA
>DATLWY010000032.1:0-2683 GCA_035576045.1 Gammaproteobacteria bacterium
CACCTCGAAACCTACCTAAAAATCCTCCCGACCCCTTGTTGAACCCTACAGAAGCGATGCTTCAATTGAGACAAAAAGTGGAAGACAGCCTTAATCTCGCGATTTTGTCCCCAACGCCAGAGAACCTCAAAAATTACGCAGCCAAATATTTTGAGGTTATTCATAAAGGTCAGCGGTTTACAGATGCTTACAAAGTCATGGCGCTTAATTGTCCTCAATATGATTACAGCTTAAAATTTCCAACCAATCATTTAGCGCAACCCATACATATCGCTGAAGAGCTTAAAACTTGAGAGTCTTAAGTTTTTAGATTTTACCCTGCACTAAATTTTGGCAATAGCCGATCGCTGTGATACTGATTTCACAATTATTTAAATTCAAAAATTATAGTTTTTATGTCGTTTCTATTACGCTGCTTGTTTCTGTTCAAGGTTGCGTTGATAAAATTGGCTTATGTCAGTCCTACGACGCAAGAATTTCTTGAAGATGAGACTTATTGTGTCATCGATCAGAAATTCAATGTACCTTCTTCCAAGTGACAAAGCGACAACCTTTTCAGAAGGTAAAGTGTTAGGTCTTATGGTTCTCAACCATGTACCAAAATTTCTCCAAACTGTTTGATGATGGTGAATAGAAAGATACTGAATTAAGCCCTGTGCAATAAATCCTAATTGCATAAAAAGATGGTAAGCATTCAATTTGTATAAAATTTTCTCTTTAAAATCAGCAGGTGCAAATTGCAATACATAATCGCCGCTTCCACGCTTTCTTGGCAACATAGCTTTTAACCAAAAACGATACATGAACGCGCCTAATTGATGAACAGCTTGCTTAAACATAACCTCGATTTTAAATCGTAACGAATAGCCAGAAATGATATCCACTGGATCTAATGTTAGATCTGTCGACATCGGTATTGAGTTCCCTTTTCCTGGATGGCGTACCAAAATAAATTTGGCTAATCCTCCTAACGGTTTCCAAAAAAGTTCAATCGCACAATATTCAATTTTTATTTTATCATTGCCAGGCATGGGCGCAGAAATGAAATTTAAGTTTGTATTGAATAAGTCGAATAGTTTTACACGTTTCCCATATTTTCTCGGTCGTCCTCGATGCCTACATTCAGCTTCTGGTGCATAATATGCCACCGCGTTTTTTTTCATCATGGTAATGATATGAACACCTGAACCGATTAATCGTTTCATAAAACGGCCCGAGCAATAATATTTATCAGCAACAAAATAAACTGGGGAGGGAAGCTTTAAATCCACTAACATTTCAAACATTTTATCCAATAGAGTGGTTCCACCTTTATAACTCCAACGAATACCCTCATGAATTTTACCTGCCAAAGGGATAGAGAAAAATGTACTTAATCTTTTTGCCACAATACTCACTGCTTGAATCGAATGTCCCATAATGTACTCGGCTTTGCTATTGGACTCCGATTCTTGATGTAGCCATTTAACGCCTGGCATTTTTTTGCCTTCTTTGCCAATTTTAATTCCATCACCTACCAAGAGATAACGACCGTTAAGCATCACCAATCCACTGAATTGATTAAAGACTATTGTTATCCAGATCGATTGTAGGACTTCAATATCCACAGCTGTTGAATTAAAGAAATGCAATAAGCAAGTGTAGTAACCAGGCAACAAACCAGCACCACGAGCAATACTGGAGGCTCCCACTGCATCAAATTTAATGCTGAACCCAATTAAAATAGTGACCAACCAAAAAAATGTTCTTTGTCTTGTACAAGCGGGTTTAAATTGATTGACGAGCATCATCCAAATGTTCCATAATTCCATCGTGATTCCCCTTTGTTTCGGTGTGGTTTTTTTGCACGAACAATTATACCAAGAAGGGGAATCCACCGCTGAATTAACTCTGATATAAATTACGGTGAACCAAGAGTTTTAAACGGTTATGAATCTCATCAAATTAATAAGCGTCCGCAGAAAATCAACAGACTTTCTTAGCAGGTTATACAGCTAAGAACTTTGGACTCTCCAGATACCAACAATCAGACTATTCAAGATGAGGCGGGTAGGTTATGGGATGTTTTGTCGATGCTTAGATTCGCTATTAAATGGGATCGCTCCGAGGCTGACCAACTTATCTATCAATTAAATATCATCCCGCGCGATGGTAAAAGTAGCCGCGCAAAACGTACAAAACTTAAAGCAATAATTGGCGGAGGAGACAAAAGAGAGCCTGTGATCACTATCATGTTGCCCACTGAAGATTGAAAGTTTTAAACAAAGGTGAGAATTAAAAAGGTTTTTTAGGAAAGTATAAATAGTGACCCCTGACAATCAGGGTATGTATTTAAGGAGGCCCCAACGATGGTTAATATCAATAATAGTTTGTCCGCTTTTTGTCATTCTATTAATGCGGGAGTTCAGCCGAAGAAATCAAGACCCGCACTTGACGACAATGTTGCAAAAATTGAAGATGTTTGTAAACGCAACTTCAATAATTGTATCAAATCCCTTAAAAACGTAGAACAAGCGCTTGATATTAAGCTTAGATATACGCCCGCTGAATTCAAAGACGCGCATTTCAAGGATAAGGAAACTAGAACCCACGATCTGATTGAATTATATACCCGTGAAGTCCGGGTATTTGGGTTGCTTAATCGGCAACAGGAAATTTGCCTTGCAAAAAGCATAGAAGAAGC
>DATLWY010000033.1:0-6019 GCA_035576045.1 Gammaproteobacteria bacterium
TCTTTTATTAAAAATTTGTCAGATAAAGAAGAAACCCATACAATTGTTCACGCTGTGGCTATGATAGCAAGGTCATTTAATATGAAAGTTGTTGCTGAAGGGGTGGAAACGGCATCACAATTAAAAATTTTAACTAAGTTGGCAATAGATGAGGTGCAAGGTTATTACCTAAGCAGGCCGATGTCTTCAGAAGAAACAAGCCAATTATTAATAGATGGGTGGAAATGGCCGATCGATAAAATATAAAAAAGCAAAGCATCATAGCAAAACAGCCGTTTTTATACTATCGCTATGCTTTCATCTCTAACTGAAAGTAATATTTAATGACAAGCACTTGATTTTAACCGAAGATTTGTAAATTATATAAAATGGATACACTGTATCAGTGATAATGATCTTACGTGCCCGAGCTGTCCAATGGTTTTTTTTTAATCTTCTTTATCTCCGAAGCGTTTCGATAATTTTCTAGCAATGCTATTTACTGACCGCACATTCTCGTTACTGAAGATTTTACTTAACTGTTCGGCCACATGATTTGCTTTTTCCAGTAATCTTGGCAAACCATTCAGAATAACATCAATGCTACTTGGCTTGGCGGGAATCTCGGGCAATTCGTCATTTTTTGCTTTTAGTTCAGGGGCAGTATGACTGCCGCCACTCAGGTCAATATATACCTCCCCGGCGATGCCGTAGAGTTTTAATGTAGCTGTCGTGTCAGTCTTAATGGGAGTAGATTTGAGAACGCGTATATTTACTTGAATCAATTTTGAATCTTTTGAATCAATGCTAATTTTCTCTACACCGCCAATATCAACCCCCCGAAACTTGACGGCACTTTCTTTGTTCAAACCGCTAACCGATTCGGCAAAACGTATGCAGTAATGATTATAATCGCCTTTACCAGCGGAGCCCAGCCATAGGCTAAAGCCAATACCCGCCAGAACCATGCTAATAACGAATAGACCCACTAGAAAATAATTTTTATCGGTTTCCATTTGCACTCCTCGCATAATGTTTAGCAGCTACTAACGCACCCTGACCTCGCGGACCATGGAAAAATTCCTGAATCCACGGGTGATCTTGTTCAAGTAAGTTGGGTATGGTATTTATAATAATTGTCTTATCAACCAATACAGCGACACGATCACAAATAGTAAACAAAGTATTCAAATCATGTGTCACCATAACTATTGTTACGCCTAAACTCTCGTTAAGATTACGTATCAATTCATCAAATCCGGTCGCGTTAATGGGATCTAAGCCAGCGGTCGGCTCATCTAAAAAAAGAATCAAGGGATCCATAGCGAGTGCCCGCGCTAAAGCAACACGTTTAGCCATCCCTCCAGATAATTCTGCGGGATATTTAGTAGCCGTGTTCAGTTCCATACCCACCATTGCCAGTTTGAGTTCCGCCAACTTACGCTGTTCCGCTTCCTTTAAGGAAGTATACTCCCGTAGGGGAAGCATGATGTTCTGTTCAACGTTTAGTGACGAGAAGAGAGCGCCTTCTTGGAATAATACCCCTAGAAGCGATGCGGATTCAAAAGACGCAATATCCTGTATAGACTTGCCATCGATGAGTACTTTGCCCTTATTAGGATTATGCAACCCCGTCATGGTTTTCAGGAGCACAGATTTGCCTGAACCAGACCCCCCTACGATACCTAGAATTTCTCCGCGCACTACATCAAAGTTTACGCCTTTATGCACCGTCTGTTTACCAAAATGATTAACGATATTCTTCACCGACAAAATAATATCTTCTTCTTTTTTATGTTTAATTGTCATAATCCTACCTTTTGGAAATAGATAGAAAAAAGTCCATCCAATATAAGTACCAGGAAGATTGATTTGACAACAGAGGTCGTTGTTTCCTTGCCGACACTCTCTGACGAGCCAGAGACTTTTAGCCCATGCATACAGCCTACTTGTGCAATCACAAATGCAAATACGGGGGCTTTAATCATGCCTACTAAGAAATCCTTCCCAGTAATAGCATGGCGGGCGCGTTCGAGATATTCTGGCAGGGCCATATCTATAAGCGACAGCGATATCAGCGCGCCACCGAATAAGCCCATAATATCGGCGAGTAGCGTTAGCAATGGCAGCACAACTAACAAAGCGATCAGGCGAGGTAATATTAATAATTCAAAGGGATCAAAACCCATTGAACGTAACGCGTCAATCTCTTGACGAACTTTCATAGTGCCTATTTCCGCAGTAAAAGCGCTACCCGAACGCCCTGCAACCATGATAGCCGTGAGTAACACACCCATCTCCCGTAATACGGATATGGCGATAAGATCAACCGTATACTGTTTCATCCCGAGGGGCTTCAATTGTGCTTGACCTTGATAAGCAAGAACAATGCTAATGACGAGCGCAATTAAGCTAATAATTGGAACTGCATTAATGCCAATAGCTTCTATCTGATGCGTAATAGAAATAAAACGAAAACGCGTTGGATGCTTTAAAGCTTTTATTAACATCAGCCAAGAGAGTCCCATAAATGAAATAAGCTCAAAAGTAGCGGGCCAGATATCCATAGTGGCTTTGCCAACACGTGTGACAGTGCGTATCCACGACGATAAGCGCTTCTTTATAGGGGATTTTCCCAGATTTATCTGGTCTACGAGGTCAAAAAGTACTTTATGTTTTGCGCTGAAATTTTCAAGGGCCAACGGTTGTTTTGTAGCGTTACATAAATTGTGCAAGAGGAGTGCGCCCGCTGTATCAAGTCGGGTGACTTCAGACAAATCAATAATTGTCGCTTTGTTATCTGCGCCGTGCATGTGTTGTAATATTTCTTTTGCATGATGAAAATGGTGCAAGTCTAAGGGACCACGAATGCGAATCCGAGTATCGTCTCGTTCGATGCACAATTCCAAATGCGGCACTGTTCACCTCTTGGTGTTAACTAACGAAACCTATAATATGACTTGAATGCCATCTACGTCAATGCTAGGTCGTAGCAGGACAGTGCTAATCAGTTATATCTGCATCTTTCAAATCGGCCGAAATGCATTTTAGTTTTACCGTAAAATATTAAGTACACTTGGGCAGTACCCGAGATATTCCCAATAAACCAATCACGTTTTCCTCTGTATCAAATAGCGGTATTTTATTAGATATAACGACTTTGGGTGTCTCAGAGATTAAATCATCTAACTCAAATTCAGAGGGGTCTGAAATTTTCATTCTGTTTATCTCCTTGCATTTTTTCAGGTTTAGAACATTATATCCAAGTTTATCTATTTTTAGAAGCTAATCCTTGACTCAGATCAATGAATCTTTTATTCAAAGTAGTTGAATGGATAATTTTTTTACTAAAAGCGCTTTTTCCGGTAGAATCTCGTTTTTGATACATTAATCTTTGATCTTGGAGCATAGATGCCAGCGATAACATTGCCAGATGGGAAAAAACTTTCTTTTGATCATGCCATTTCTGTTTATGACGTGGCAGCCACTATTGGTCCCGGTTTAGCAAAATCGGCATTGGCAGGTAGAGTTAATGGCACTTTAGTCGATACCACATTCCTTATTGATCAAGATGCAACCCTACAGATAATCACCGAACGCGATCCCGAAGGGTTAGAGGTGATTCGTCATTCGTGTGCACACTTATTTGCACAAGCCTTAAAAAGCTTATACCCAGAAGCACAAATTACCATTGGTCCTGTGATTAATGATGGTTTTTATTACGACTTTTTATATAAAACAAAAGCATTCACGGAAGCGGATTTTTCCATTATTGAACAAAAAATGGCAGAATTAGCCGCAAACAATATGCCCGTTTCGCGTCATGTATTCTCTCGTGAAGAAGCAATTGCTTTATTTAAAGCGAAAGGGGAACACTATAAAGTAGAGATTATTCAAGATATTCCGGGTACGGAAGCACTTAGTTTTTATCAGCAAGGCGATTTTATCGATTTGTGCCGTGGGCCACACGTGCCAAGCACTGGCAAAATTAAAGTGTTCAAACTAATGAAAATTGCAGGTGCCTATTGGCGAGGCGATTCTAAAAATGAAATGCTGCAACGCATTTACGGCACAGCTTGGGCCTCTAAAAAAGATTTAGATGAGTATTTACATCGTTTAGAAGAAGCTGAAAAGCGTGATCACCGTAAACTGGCCAAAAAATTTGATCTCTTTCATTTTCAAGAAGAAGCGCCTGGCATGGTATTTTGGCACCCTAAAGGTTGGGCAGTTTATCAAGTCGTAGAGCAATATATGCGGAAAACGTTTGCTGCAAATGGATATAACGAAGTTCGCACACCGCAAATTGTGGCTCGCACCTTGTGGGAGCATTCGGGGCATTGGGAGAAATATCAACCGCATATGTTTACCTTAAAGGCGGATGATCGGGACTATGCCATAAAACCAATGAATTGTCCTTGTCATGTTCAAATTTTTAATCAAGGCTTAAAAAGCTACCGAGATTTACCATTACGGTTGGCTGAGTTTGGTTCTTGCCATCGTAATGAGGATTCCGGTGCACTGCATGGTTTAATGCGTGTTCGAAACTTTGTGCAAGATGATGCGCATATCTTTTGTACTGAAGATCAAATTCAGTCAGAGGTTGCATCTTTTAATGAATTATTGTTTAGGGTTTATGCCGATTTTGGATTTAAAGAAATCATCGTTAAGCTTTCCACACGCCCAGAACATCGTGTGGGCTCAGATCAGATCTGGGATAAAGCGGAAGCGGCATTGGTTGTAGCCTTAAATCAAACCGGGTTATCTTGGACTTTAGCACCAGGGGATGGGGCGTTTTATGGGCCGAAGATTGATTATTCCTGTAAAGACAGCCTGGGTAGAATTTGGCAATGTGGCACCATCCAAGTCGACTTTTCGATGCCAGAGCGCTTGAGTGCCGCTTATATTGCAGAAGATGGCGCCCGTCGTGTGCCGGTTATGGTACATCGCGCGATTTTAGGTTCTTTAGAGCGATTTATTGGAATACTGATTGAAGAAACAGGTGGGTCTTTGCCTACTTGGCTGGCCCCTGTTCAAGTGGTGGTGATGAATATTACGAGTGCACAAGCCGATTTTGCGCATTTTGTTGCCCAATCTTTACAGAAACAGGGCTTTCGTGTAGAAGAAGACTTGAGAAATGAGAAGATAGGGTTTAAAATTCGCGAACATACTATTCAACGTGTGCCGTACCTACTAGTCGTTGGGGAGCGTGAGGTTACCCAAAACCAAGTAACAGTAAGAACACGTGCAGGAATAGATTTGGGTTCTATGGCAGTACAAGAATTTGTTAATCAACTTTCTCTTGAGGTGGCTCGCTATAGTTTAGATATCGGGGTGGAGGAGATAAGTTATTAGTTCTACGGGAAAAGAGACGCGAAATCGCATTAATGGCCAGATCCGTGCACTAGAGGTGCGATTAATCGGAGATGATGGAAGCCAAGTTGGCGTGGTATCGATAAAAGAAGCCAAGCTGGCAGCAGAAACTGCGGGTCTCGATTTAGTAGAGATTTCGCCAAATGCTGAGCCTCCGGTGGTTCGTGTAATGGATTATGGTAAGTTTTTGTTTCAGGAAAGTAAGCAAAAAATGCTTGCTAGAAAAAAACAAAAGCAGGTTAAAGTTAAAGAACTTAAGTTTCGTCCCGGCACAGATAAAGCGGACTACGAGGTAAAACTACGCAACCTTCGTGGGTTCCTAGAAGAGGGTGACAAGGTAAAAGTAACGGTCTTTTTTAGAGGTCGTGAAATTACGCATCAAGAACTTGGCATGAAGTTACTGGAGCGAATTCGATTGGACTTAGCCGAAGACGGCAAGATCGATTATTTTCCGCGCGGTGCTGAAGGCCGACAATTGGTGATGATTATATCCCCCAAAAAAAAATAGGGTTTTTACCCATTAGCGTTGAATTTAAATTGCGGAGTTGAAGTTATGCCAAAGTTAAAGACCAATAAGGGAGCGGCTAAGCGCTTCAAAAAGACGGGTAGTGGGGGCTATAAACACCGCCAATCTCACCGTAACCATATATTGACTAAAAAAAGTAGTAAA
>DATLWY010000034.1:0-6914 GCA_035576045.1 Gammaproteobacteria bacterium
GCAGTCACATCATTCGCATATAAGGGTCTACCTTGTGTAATGCTTAAAATATCCCGCGCAACAGCTTCATAATTACCGCGATAATGCGCCTCATAATAAGGGAATCCCCAAATCCCGGCGACATAACGCAACATAACACAAACGACGAACGTTAAAAACGTGGTGCGAATCGCATTTTTGCCCAATTGCCAAATCATATAGCCTAAGACAAAAGCAATCAATGGATATAGTGGCATAATATAACGTACGTGTGTTTCGGGCGCTAGCCAATAGGGCATAATATTAAATATCAAAATCCAAACAGCTGTTTTTGCGTATTGATTTTTTAGAATATCTACCATAATTTTCTTTTGTCTATTTTGAAATATAAAATAAACTGCCAAAATACTAACAGGCAACCATCGCACAAAAACATCAAAAGGAAACAATAAAACTTTTGTAATATAAGTCGTAAACTGCGCAAAATTTAATTTAGCCAGCACATCATGAACCATCGAGCTACCATGGGCGCCTTCAGTAACGGTGGCATTCCAAACAAAAGGAAAAGCAATGGCCACGCCATGTGAAATTAAAGATAGGGGTTTAAATAAAAAGAATCGTTTAGAATCATATCGGTAAAACAACATAGCGGCTGAGAGGCCATAGAATATATATCCTGTTAATGCCTTGGTTAAAAAAGATGCAATCAGTCCAATCGTCGCAAAAAATAATAACTGAGGACGCTCTTCTTCAATCGCTACCCAAAGACAGGCAATTGCACTAAATACACAAAAAGAGAAGAGGGGATCCGCGTAAGCAAGCCATCCGCGCCTAAACAACACATCCCCGCTGAGATAAATTAATGCACAAAAAAGCGTGAGTGATTTATTTTTAAAGCATTTTTGCACCAACCACATCAAAACTAAACTCGTGCACGCGGTTGCAGCCATGGCAACGAGCCTGGAAGCAATTAAAACATGCGTCCACCCCAACAGATACGCCAAGGGAATAATAAACCAATTAAAGAGTGGCGGGCGAGTGTAAGGGGTTCCATAAAACAGAGGCACAAACCATTCGTGGTTAAATGCCATCTCAAGTGATGTGAGTGTATATACTGCCTCTTCCCCTATATAGGGTAAGGATAACGTGGTTAAAAAGCTTAGTAACGCAAATATTAGCCATAGGCCATAGATTATACATTGACGGTTTTCTAACTTTTTATTTCGATAATGGCGCATGCGAAGAGCTTAAACAAAAAGCTTGAAATTGTCGATTGAATTTAGTATTGTCTTAATTTACTAACCCATATTTCAAAGTGCTAAATGCAAAAAGAACATTTACTGTCTATTGTTGTACCTTTGTATAATGAGGCAGGGATACTTGCCGCATTTCACGCGCGATTAACAGCCGTACTTGAAACACTCAAACGCACGCTTAATATCAACTCTGAGATTATCTATGTCAATGATGGGAGTGCCGACACCAGCACTAGGGTATTACTCGCATTAAAAGCCCAAGATCCCAGAATTGCCATTATCGATTTAAGCCGAAACTTTGGAAAAGAAATTGCGCTTTCTGCAGGTTTGGATCATACACACGGTGACGCCACTATCGTGATTGATGCGGATTTACAAGATCCCCCCGAAGTGATCCCAAAACTGATTGAACAATGGCAGCAAGGCTTTGATGTCGTTTTTGCAACGCGAATTTCAAGAGCAGGGGAGAGTTGGATTAAAAAATGTTCTGCCCAGCTGTTTTATCGATTACTCAACAAAATAAGTCCTATTCAAATCCCTGTCGATACAGGCGATTTTCGATTGCTCAGCCGTCGTACCGTAGAAGCATTGAAGCACTTGCGTGAAACACATCGATTTATGAAGGGTCTTTTTTCGTGGGTAGGATTTTCTCAAATTGCAGTTCCTTATGAGCGTGATCCGAGATTTGGTGGAGAAAGCAAATTCAATTATTGGAAGCTATGGAATTTGGCGATTGAAGGGATCACTTCTTTTAGTATTGCGCCCCTCAAATTGGCGACTTATTTTGGATTTGCAACAGCATGTGTCGCTTTTGTTTATGCCTTAATAATTATTTATAAAACACTTGTGTTTGGAGAACCAGTACAAGGTTACCCTTCACTCATGGTGGTGATGCTATTTCTAGGGGGTATACAACTCATCACGCTCGGGATTATCGGAGAATACCTGGGCCGAACATTTGTAGAAACAAAACAGCGACCTTTGTATTTAGTTAAAAGCTATAGCCCATCAGAACAAGAGAAAATCATTTTTTGATAAGCTCTTAGGACCCCAATTTTTTGGATTCTTCCGCAATCACATAATTAAGCACCGATTTTAACGCTTCTTCGGTTCCCGCCGCTTTAGCCGTTAATAAATAGCTGCCCGAGGGTGCATTAACAACAATGACTGGGCTTAGTGCAATATGGTACGCATTTGCAAGTGCGACGGCTCTCGCTAGCGAACTGTTCACCGTAAATGATTGGTATAGTTCTGAAAATTGTTTTTCCGGCACGCCTTTTTCATTGAAAAATTCTTTCAATTTTTTTTCCTCACCAAGATCGACATGATTTTGGTGGATAGACCTAAAGAATTCAGAATCGAGAGTCTCCGTTTTTCCTAAATTTTTAACGATAAAATAGGCCTTGGCTAAAGTTTCCCATTTTTTATTAAAAACAACGGGGATACTATAAAAAACGACTTTAACGGGTTTTGTCTTAGCCCATGAAATTAATATCGGATGCAAACGACTACACCAAAAACAACCATAATTAAAAAATTCAATGACTTGAATTTTACCGGGATCTTCGGAAATAAACTCTTGAATACTTTTATGAGCGGTTAGCTCATGACTGATTCGATGGTAGTGTTTACCTTCTTCAAAAATGATGGGTGTTGTGGGAGCATGTGTTGGTGTAGCGGTTAGGAGTACCTGTTTTTTAGCTATTTTCTCCTGCTGAAGGTATCTGTAAAAATATCCAGAAACCAGTATTCCCGCAACCGCCAATAAAATAAAACTCACTCTTAAATAGATTTTTTTCACACTTTTCATAAAACTAATGCAACCCCGATACATAATGACTAACGGCTTCTATTTCTTCATCCGTCATTCGCTTGCTAATATCTCGCATAATCCCGTTCACATCGTTTGCACGTGCACCACTTCGAAATGCCTTTAATTGTTCAATAACATAATCCGGATGCTGCCCACTCAACGACGGAAAACCCGCGGGAATATTACCTTCTGCACGCGGGCTATGACACGCACCACAGGCGGGTACGCCGGTCGTTCTATTTCCACCCCTATAAATCTTTTCACCCAATGCCACAAATGTTTGTGGTGTAGAACCCGGCGTGCTCTTTTGGCTCGCATAAAATGCCGCCAAATCTGCCATATCCTGATCGGATAATGCTGTTGCAAAACTCATCATTACCGGATTAAATCGACCACCTTTATCTCCGGCTTTAAATGCTTGCAACTGTTCTATAAAATATTTTTCGGGTAGCCCTGCAATTTTCGGCCAAGCAGGAACCACACTATTTCCATCTACCATGTGGCACGAAACGCACACCTGAGACTTCTCACGCCCGGCAGCAATATCGGAGATAATCTCAGGCATACTATCGGCAAACGCCACGCCCATCCCCAAAAGAATCGCTAATCTTATCCAGATATGCATCACTCAATTCCTATAAACCTGTTATCATAATACCCAAAATGAGCATATTAAACTACAATCAGATTGCGTTTTTAAAAAGTGCCAACAGCAAAGCAGGGCTACCACCTGATAGTGGGGCTGAAGTAGCGTTTGGTGGGCGCTCTAACGCGGGTAAATCCAGTGCTTTAAACAAGATTACAGGTATTCATCGCCTCGCTCGAACCAGTAAAACGCCTGGAAGGACTCAGTTAATTAACTTTTTTCAGTTGGCAGATCCTGAAAAACGCCTGGTGGATCTGCCTGGTTATGGTTATGCCAAAGTACCCGACTCTATCAAAAAACACTGGCAAATCATTGTGTCTCAATATCTAACAGAAAGAAAAAGTCTTAAAGGCATTATTTTGCTGATGGATATTCGGCATCCTCTAAAACCCCAAGATTGGCAAATGATTGAGTGGTCTGTTGCCCACCAACTGCCCACACACATATTATTAACAAAAGCAGATAAACTGGGTAAAGGGGCTGCGCGAAATACCTTGTTAATGCTTAAAAAAGAACTATTAAGTTATGAAGAATTTATTTCTTCTCAGTTGTTTTCAGTACTAAGTGGAGAAGGCATTGTGGAAGTGCAAGAAAAATTAGATGAATGGCTACTCTAGCTAACACAGGAGAAAACTATGTTTACTGTCGATCTATTTTTAAATGATGGCTTTTTTAACGATACTCGACAAGTGACGGCCATCAAAACTCAACTTATTCAGAAATACCCGAATATTAATTTTATCGAATATCAAGATAATCACGCTACAACGCTCGAACAATTATCAAAAACTTTTGAAGACTCAAACGATCAAAAACATGTTTTTATCTTAAGCGGCGATCACGGGTTTGAATTTATTCAAAAAAATCCTGATGTTCAAACAATCATCGAGCAAAAAAAACCTATTGTGATCTGGGTTGGATATCAAGATCCTGGCTTAGCATCCATTCAACAATACTTAAATATTGTTGCCTTACCAAAACACATTCTAGAAGCGCAAGCCGCTTTACAGTTTCTTTTTCAAGATCGCTGTATTAGCCTGCAATCTATACCTAACGCTTTAACAGCAGAAGCTTTATTAACAGCCAAAGAAACCTGGAATCGTACCTATCCACAAGAACATATTGAGCCTGCTCCAAACGGTTATATAGGTATATTTCTTGGCGGGGATGCGCCAATGCCTGATGGCATTTATTTATGTTGGGATGAAAAAGAAGCGTACGAACGAGGCCTTGCGTTTGGAATAATGGCAATGGCGCAAGAAAAACCGAAGTGTTTATTGATCACCAATGGACCACGCACAGGTAAATTCTACTCAGAATCGCCTAACCGTAAAACACCTGTTGTCAGGCAATATAAGGGAAACCGTTGGCTATCCGTCGATGCAGTTGCTACTCAAACCGATCCGGATCTTGCGCCACACATGCCATCATCCCCTTTAGATCCCGTCAGCGCAGCTTTCCTAATAGGGTTAAAAGAGAGCGGCATCCCTGATACAAAATATCAATTTTTTGATTTTAAATTTGGAAAGCCACCGAAATCCGCTTATCAAGCCATGATTGCTGCATTACACGAGTCACCTAATTCAATCGCTGTTTATAGCGGAGAATCTATTTCTTATCTTGAAATTGCATATTTTATTCCACATACTTATGCTTTTGAGACAAAAAATATGAATAACGGACATCACCAAGCATTGCAAAAATTTAAAACATTAAATATCATAAAAGAATTAGATTTTAACAAGCCACTCAGTGCACAACCTATTGATAGTGACAAAAAACAAAAAGCGATACATGCTAATCTCACAGAAGACGCAGATAATGTTGTACATTTTTTAAGTCGTTATATACAATTTGATAACGCGCCTAAAAAAACCTATATGCCGCTACAACAATTAACTGTCAGCAAAAATGTTTTAGTTAATAATCCAAATATACAAGCAGCACCTAAATTAAAACGCGCAAAAACAAGTTCTGAGCATAAAAGTTAAAATAAAGTATTATATACCACCTAATGTGCCTCATCCCAATTGTTTTTCAAGCTGATTCATACCTTTAACGCCACTGAAAACGGCAGAATTGTCTTCATAATCGTTTTAACATAAGGTATCGTGCAAGCGCAAGAAAAATTAGCGCAAGCCATAAAATTACTTCACCTTAACTAACATTTTCGATATTCTAGCCGTTAATTTTCTGGGGGAAAATTTGTTTAAACAACCTAAAAAGCTATTTTTGAAACCATCTATCACTGAAAGTTTTTTGTTAAATAAGCTATTTATAGCATTTTCTGCTACCTTCTTTGGGCTAACTCTTGTTTTTATTCCATAAAATTGATGTTGCTCGGGTATATTCGCTTCCGCAAAAAAGTTTGTGTCTGTATGTCCAGGAGAAAAACAAGTCACACTGACTCCATGTTCCTCTAACTCCATCGCTATCGCTTCAGAAAAATTTAGGACATAAGATTTCGATGCTGCATATGCTGCAATATAAGGCACCGGTTGATACGCCGCCAATGATGCAATATTTAAAATATAACCAGCCTTCTTTTTTATCATGTTCTTACTATAGAACTTACACAAACAAGTCAATGCGTAATTATTTAACATCAACATATGATAAAATTTAGTAATATCTGTTTTTTCTAGAGCTCCATAAATTCCACTCCCGGCATTGTTGATGAGCACCTCTACTTCAATTTTAGAGGATTCGGTAAAATCATAAACGCTTTCAGCACCTTTGACGGTCGATAAATCTGCCTGCAATACTTCGATGCTGCCTTTGGGATTCAAAGGCAAGAATTCCGCCTTAACGACTTCAAGCTTTGCACCTTGTCTTGCAACCAAAACCAAGTTGTAACCCTTATGAAAAAGGATTCTCGCCATTTCTTTTCCAATACCGCCCGAGGCCCCGGTGACTAAAGCATATTTTGTGCGCAACTTAATTTCTCCTTAATTTTAAATGAATAAATTAACTTTTTAATGCGCCTCATCCCAGTTGTTCCCCACACCTATTCCTACCTTTAAAGGCACTGAAAGCGGTAAGATGGTTTCCATTATTATTTTAATATGAGCCATCGCTATATCCAATATCTTTTCTGATACCTCGAACACCAATTCATCGTGCACTTGCATGATCATGCGTATGTCCAAGCTATTTTGTAAAATCCACTGATCCAGTTGAATCATAGCTAATTTAATAATATCGGCATTGGTGCCTTGCA
>DATLWY010000035.1:0-35707 GCA_035576045.1 Gammaproteobacteria bacterium
ACTTCATGCGTATTGTCTGTCGGGGATTGGGGGTAAACATTTGCATGGATCTGTAAATCAATGACGGGTTGTGCTACCGCAATTTCAGGGGCTGTGACGTTTGCTGCTTCAAATGAACTGCTTTTAGTATAAATGCGGTGAACTTTCAGTTCCGGAGCAAGATTCGGTTTTGCAGATGCTTGGTTCTCCATACTGCCTCCTTGGCTTTAAGCTTTAAGTTAATCAGTTAACCTCTGCGTTCCTTCAACGCACATAAACTTACGCCACCATATACCTATTTATTTTTCTTTGCAACCCACTTTATTTCAGTAAAAATAGTAGAGCAAAAATATGCCTAAGAATAAACGATATATCACAAAAGGTAATAGTCCAATGGTATTAATGAGTTTGATAAAATAATGAATACAAAAATATCCACTTATACCCGATAAACATAACCCCGATCCTAAGGCTATCCAATTCACAGTAACAGGGCTTTTAAGCAACGTAACCGTTTCTAAGCCGCCGGCTAAAACAATGACGGGGATGGATAACAAAAAAGAAAAGCGAGCAGCCGCTTCTCGCGTTAATCCTGCAAATAGCCCTGCGGTAAGCGTGATACCCGAACGCGATGTTCCTGGAATTAACGAAAGCGCTTGTGCACACCCAATCAGCGTAACAGCACGCCAGTTTAAGGTGGCCAGCGAACGCTGTTGTTTTCCGATTTTATCAGCAAGCCATAAGATTAAGCCGAACCCAATGGTCGTGCAGGCTATCACCATCGGTGAACGAAGCGTTGTTTCTACCTGTTTTTTTAATAATAATCCTGCTAATCCCACCGGAATCGTTGCAAAGCCGATAGACCAAAAAATCTTCGCTTGTAATGTTAAAGTTTGACCAGAACAGGATTGGACAAAATCGATCACCATGCGAGCTAAATCTCGCCTAAAGTATGCGATAACCGCAATCAACGTTCCCAAATGCACAGCAATGTCAAAGGCAAGACCTTGATCGGGCCATCCGAATAATGTTGGCATTAAAATAAGATGTGCTGAACTTGAGACAGGCAAAAATTCTGTTAAGCCTTGTACTAACGACAATACGATCACTTGATACCATTCTAACATTTAATTCCTCACTTTTAATTTCTGACTTCAAACTGTTGAAATGCTTCAAAAGACATTACTTCCGATTCGACATTATTCACTTTAGCGGCGCTCGGTCCTTCCCATAACCAGGCTTGCATGGCATAAACAGCGGCTTCTTCGCCACAAATCATTACTTCTACGCGCCCGTCTGAAAGATTCCGCACCCAACCGCTTAGCCCTCGCGAAGCGCTTTGTGCCTGTGTCTCTCGGCGAAAAAATACGCCTTGCACGCGACCTGATACAAAACAATGCACGCAAATTTTCGCCATGTTAAAGACCCTTGTGCTAATATCTTGCTGACGCAATTTTTGGGAGAAAAAATGCAACCTTATATTCTCGTTGTGTATTATAGCCGTTATGGCGCCACAAAAAACATGGCTAATTTAATTGCACGTGGCATCCACAGTGTCTCCGGCATTGAGGCAAAATTAAGAACCGTACCTTCGGTTTCTGCAACCTCCGAGGCTACGACAGCAGCGGTGCCATCCGATGGCGACCCTTATGTAACCCTAGATGATTTAAAAAATTGTGCAGGTTTAGCGATGGGCAGCCCTACCCGATTTGGTAATATGGCAGCGCCACTTAAATATTTTATTGATAGCACGAGCAGCTTATGGTTATCGGGCAATTTATCTGGCAAACCCGCATCCGTATTTAGTTCTGCCGCCAGCATCCACGGAGGACAAGAAACGACGCTCCTCAGCATGATGCTCCCTTTAATGCACCATGGGGCTATTATTGTGGGAATACCCTATACGGAATCTACTTTAATTACGACGACGACAGGTGGAACACCTTATGGCCCTACACATTTTGCAGGCGCAGATAGCAAATTACCCATTTCAGAAGATGAAAAAACACTGTGTCTGGCTTTAGGCAAACGCTTAGCGACTATTGCATTAAAATTAACTTAAAAGCGGTATTAAAGATCTAAAACATGTTTTACAAAAGGGATGGTTAAACGGCGTTGCTCCACCAGTGAAGCGCGATCAAGCCTTTCTAAAATAGAATGTAATTCAGTCATATCACGCGAACAATGACTTAATAAAAATTGGCCAACTGTTTTGTTTAACTCTAAACCCCGAAGTTGGGCCCGTAATTGCAATACAATCACTTTTTGTTCGTCAGTTAAGCGATGCAATTGATACGTGACACCCCAATTTAAACGAGATTTTAAATCGAGCAATGAAAGTGGTAAATATTTTGGTGCAACATCGGCTGCAATCAGCAAGCGTCCTTTTTTTGTATGAATTCGGTTAAATAAATGAAAGAGCGCTTCTTCCCACAGCGGGAGATTTGCAATTTGCTCTATGTCATCAATACAGATTAATGGTAAATCTTCTACGCCTTGAAGTGCGCTTAAAGACAACTGATTTCGATCACGCAATGAAATATAAAAAGCAGCAATCCCTTTCTCTGCAATAGCATGACACGCCGCTTGTAATAAGTGTGTACGCCCAACACCCGGCTGACCCCACAAATAGAGAAATGGCTCCCCTTTGCCTTCAGATAGTTCTGAGACAGCCTTGAGCGCTTCTACGTTATCCCCAGGATAAAAATTTTGCAAAGTTGCATCATCACGCCATTGAATATTTAAAGGGAGTTGTTCAATCACGCGATTACAAAACCCCTGCTACTTCATAAACCATTGCATCTTCTTCTGTTGTGGATTCAGAAGCAATGGACGCCTTTGTTAGCACCTGTCCCTCCGCAATCGCGTTAATAAGCGTCTCTTTACTTTGAGTTGTTACTAATTCAAATAACGTCTTATCTGGCATAATTTGAGCTACTTCCGCTTCAGAAACCCCCGACAATCGGCGAAGATATTCTAATATTTTACTATATTGTTGCACATCTAAATTACCTGAGACGGTTAAGATTAAATGATTGACAACGGGTTTTTCTATCTGATCTGCAGACACCACAACATTGCCACCTTTTAACTTAAGCGTCAACGCATCTGCGACTTGATTCAATGCAACATTTAATTCAGTCCCTGCATTATTCCAAGCGGTTTTTTCACCCTTGTTAATGAAGCACCAATGTGTTTGCCAAATCCCATTCGTCTCTGCTAATTGTCCAAATAGAATCACGTCAGGGTTATACCGTTTAGCAGCTTCTTCTAAGGCCGCTGTTTTTTCTTCCATTAGATCAGGTTCTGAAACTAAAGCGGTATCGGTAAGATCCATCAACGGAAAAACACAAGGAATTCCACGTTGATTTAAGATTCTTTCCATGTGGGATACAAGCAAAGGTTCTCTATCTGCGCCGCTCAACCATACTAATGTTAAAGGGCGATTTTTATCCCAGGTAGATTGTTTAATGGAATGCAAAAGTGCATTTAGACGGTTTTCATTAAATATTACTTTAATCGTTTTCTCAAGCGCAGAACGCTGATGATATGAAAATTGTTTAATGTAACCATCGACATTCGTCAATGCGTTCGTAACCTCACGCGTATTTAAAAACTGTCTAGAACCTGATATGCGTACTAATACAGCTTTAAGCGCTTCTTTGAGTAATGTTGCTTGATCAAAATTTCCTGTTTGATTTTGTGTCGGTAACTCTATTTGATATAATTGAACTTCCACTGCATAAAGTTCCATTGAAAAACTCAAAAAGAGAAAAAATAGTAGTAACGCTTTTTTTATCCCGCTATTCATAATTTGCATTCCTTTTAATCCTGTTAGCATTTATTTGCTCTTTGACTACAATCCAAACAACCCAAAGAGCCTAAGAATTTCCCTGTATATCCATTCTAAAGGCGGATTAAGGATTATTGATAAGGCTTTTGTAAAGATCAAAACAACTAAAATTATCATGCCGTAAGGCTCTATCGCATCGTAAAATCTCGACAAATGGGGTGGTAACAGACTTGAAACCACGCGACTGCCATCCAAAGGCGGAATAGGCAGCAAATTTAAAAGCAGCAACATCAAATTAATTAAAATACCTGCCTTACCCATATAGGCTAAAAACAGCGCATGAGAAAATCCCTGTTGAAAAAGCATAACCCCCATTTTTGCAATGAACGCCCATAAAAGCGCCATCAGTAAATTTGAGAGGGGTCCAGCAACTGCGACCAATGCAGCATCTTGTCTAGGTTTCTTCAAGTTTCGCCAACTCAGGGGCACAGGTTTGGCCCAACCAAAAACAAAACCGCCCACAAGTAAGCAGGAAATTGGTACAATGATCGTGCCCACAAGATCAATATGTTTAACGGGATTAAGGGTAAGACGCCCCATCATCAATGCTGTACTATCCCCCCGTAGATTTGCAACCCATCCATGTGCAACCTCGTGAACCGTTACCGCGAATAAGACCGGTAATATCCAGACCATGACTTCCTGTACGATCGTTAAGTGACCCATTTGTATTTATATCCGTTTCACTACTGGCTATTCGGTCGCTAAGGCGGCTTCTGGTTTAGCATTCATTAAGGATTGTGCGTTTTCTAATAACGACTTTAATTCTCCTTTCTGATGCAATTCAGAAACAATATCGCATCCGCCTATTAATTCGCCTTGAATATAAAGTTGCGGAAAAGTTGGCCATTTTGCATAGACAGGCAAAGTTGCGCGAATATCCTGATTTTCTAAAATATTGACATACGCATATTTGGTCTTTAAAGCATCTAAAATCTGTATCACACGTCCCGAAAAACCACACATGGGGAAATCAGGGGTTCCTTTCATATAAAGCAATACGGTATTGCTACTGATTTGTCGTTTGATCCTGTCTAGGGTTTCTGGCTCTATCGCATTCATTTTATACCTCGGATTTATAGATTCAGGTTAGTCACTCAGAATTCTACAGGCTCGAAGCGGAAAAGCCAAGGGGTCATAATCTCTTGGCTTTTCGGCTTCAGTGCTGATACACTTTATATATTAATTTTCAATAAGGAGAATGATTATGGCTATAGAATTACCCCCTTTACCCTACCCATTAAACGCGCTAGAACCCCATATTTCACCAGAGACTCTGCAATACCACCATGGCAAACACCATCAAACATATGTAACGAATTTAAACAACTTACTCCCTGGCAGCGGCTTCGAAAACTTCTCACTCGAAGAGATTATTAAAAATTCTTCTGGTGCCATTTTTAATAACGCTGCTCAGGTGTGGAATCACACCTTTTATTGGCACTGCCTAACACCCAACGGCGGTGGCGAACCTTCGGGCGAACTTGCAAACCAAATCCAAAAAACATTTGGATCATTTAGTGATTTTCAAGAACAATTTACTAAAACAGCCCTTGCAACTTTTGGTTCTGGTTGGGCATGGCTTGTACGCGCACCCGAAGGCAAATTAGAGATTATTAGTACCAGTAATGCGGGCACGCCGTTAACCGACAACAAGAAAGCGCTACTTACTTGCGATGTGTGGGAACACGCTTATTATATTGATTATCGGAACGCGCGCCCAAAATATGTAGAATCTTTTTGGAAATGTGTAAATTGGACATTTGTCACCAAGAATTTTGCGAGTTAAGGAAGACGCATGTCGCATTTAATGGATGTTTATAAACGCTTACCTATTACATTCGAGCGTGGTGAAGGTGTTTGGTTATGGGATACCGAGGGTAATAAATACCTGGATGCGTTAAGTGGCATTGCGGTTTCCGGTCTAGGACATGCTAATCCAGCTGTCGTCAATGCCATTCAAACACAAGCAGCAAAGCTCATACACACCTCAAACATTTATCAAATTGCAAATCAAGAAAGATTAGCAAACGTTTTATGCAAACTGACGGGATTATCGCAAGCATTCTTTTGCAATTCCGGCGCAGAGGCTTTAGAAACAGCCTTAAAATTAGCACGATTGTTTGGTCATGAAAAAGGTATCGATTTTCCGCATATTGTTGTTATGAGTGGCGCTTTTCATGGTCGCACACTCACAACGATTTCTGCAGGAGACAGTAAAAAAGCACAAGCTGGATTTGAACCCCTGGTAGCAGGGTTTGTTCGAATTCCCTATAACGATATCCCCGCATTAGAGGCCATCGCAAACACCCACACTCATATTGCCGCCGTGCTGGTAGAACCCGTACAAGGCGAAAGTGGGATACGTGTACCCGATGAAAATTACCTGAGTGAAATCCGTAAAATTTGCACACACCAAAATTGGCTTATGATACTGGATGAAGTGCAAACTGGATTAGGGCGTACCGGAACTTTATTTACTTACCAAGCGGATCATTTTTTACCCGATATTTTAACGCTTGCAAAAGCGTTGGGTAATGGCGTGCCCATTGGCGCTTGTCTTGCACAAGAACAGGTTGCAAATTTGTTTAAACCCGGCAGTCACGGGTCCACTTTCGGTGGAAATCCCCTATCAACAGCCGCAGCCCTGGCAACGCTCCAAGAGATCGAAACACATCGACTTTGGGAAAATGCAAAACGTCAAGGTCAGCGATTATTAGACGGCTTAAAAGATAAACTTGGCAAACATCCGTGCGTAAAAGATATCCGCGGCAAAGGTCTTATGATTGGCATTGAATTGGATCGCCCTTGTCGCGATATTCTATTGCTGGCTTTAAAAAAACGAATCCTCTTTACTGTCTCAAATGAAACCGTGATTCGCTTGCTGCCACCCTTAATTATCAATGATGAGCAAGTTGAACAAATATTAGAGATTGTCCCAGAATTAGTAAATACGTTTACGCAATAATATAGTTTTTAGATAATTATTCTGGCGATCGGAAGCATGTTTGGACGAAGCGAGTTCATCAGCAAAACAAAATAATTACCTGAAAAGCTATATTTATTGACTGGAGCCCCACTTTCCCTGGGACGATGGCTTTTGTGCCATCGTATCCAATATTTGAAAAAGTTGCTGTGGGATATCAGGCAGCGGCGTTATATAATCTGCTGCCTTAAGCTCAATAGCTGCACCCGGCATCCCCCAAACGACACTGGTTGCCTCATCCTGGGCTATAACAATTCCACCGGCATCATGGATCTCTTTTGCGCCATTAGCGCCATCAACCCCCATACCGGTTAATAAAACGCCAATGCCCCTTGAACCCGCACTTTCAGCAACGGAACGGAACAAGACATCCACAGACGGTCTATGACCGCTGACAGGGGGGGTAGTTGTCAGCGCACAATAAAAATAGTTTTTACGAAACTTAACCGTTAAATGATGATCACTCGGTGCAATATAAACAGAACCGGGCACAATTTCATCACCATCTTTTGCTTCAACAACCTCTACTCTGCAAAGATTGTTCATTCTATTCGCAAAGGGGAAAACAAAATCTTGTCGAATATGTTGCGTTAAAACAATACCTGGAAAAGTTTTGGGTAGCTGTTTTAGAATACTTTCTAACGCTTCGATGCCACCCGTCGAGCTACCCATTGCAATAACGTGATTTTTTAAAAAATCAGATTCATAAATGGCTTTATCCAAATTTAATATAATTTTTTCTGAATAATTTTTGACAGTGACTTTGGCTTTAGCTGCATTTTTTACCATCTCAGTTATTTTTTTTGCATACGTTTGAATATTACCCAATTCATCTGTAGAAGGTTTTGATGTATAGTCAACAGCACCTAATGCCAATGCTTCTAATGCGAGAGTACTGCCCTGTTCCGTCAATGAAGATATCATGACAACCGGCAGTGGGCGAAGACGCATGAGATTTTTTAAAAAAGTAAGACCATCCATCCCAGGCATCATAACGTCTAGTGTTAGAACATGGGGATAAACTTTTTTTATTAAGTCTCGTGCCACGTAAGGATCGGACGCTTTTCCGACAATTAAAATATCAGGATCAGCTGCTAGAATTTTTTCTAACAAATCACGCATAAACTTAGAGTCATCGATAATTAAAACTCTAATTTTTTTTTCTAAATTTTCCATGCTTTAACAAACCTTCTTGTAAATTGTTTTCCCAAGACAAATATAGCGATCCGAAAACAGGGTTAAACTTTCGGAATGACCTAAAATAAGAAAACCGCCTGGTTCCAATAATTTATCAAATTGTTTAAACAATTGAGCAGTCACTTCTGGTTTTAAATAAATAGTCACATTTCTACAAAAAATGATATCAAATAATTTTTTCATAGGCCATCGGTCTAGCAAATTCAGTTTTCTAAAAGATATTATTTCTCTAATTGCCTTATTTATTTGTATTTTTTTAACATTGTCGCCTTCAATAACAGGTAAATTTTTCGTGTAATGACTTAAATTTTCAAAGCGGTTTTTATTATAGATGCCAGATCGGGCAATTTCTAATGCTCTTGTATTAATATCTGTTGCTAAAATTTTTACATCATATGCACTTATGTTTTCTACGGTTTCAAACAAAGTCATTGCTATTGAATAAGGCTCTTCTCCTGTAGAACATCCTGCAGACCACAATCGTATTCTTCGTTTCGACGCAATCAGCATTGGAAAAATATACTTTTCCATATATTCAAAATGGTGTTTTTCTCTAAAAAAATTGGTTGAAACATTTGTTACCAAGTTAATTAAACATGTCATTTCTTGCTCATTATTTTTTATAAATTCATAGTAAGTCTTAAAGTCTGAAATATCTAAATCTTTAAACCTTTTGAGCAATAGATTTTCAATAAAGTCTCTTCTGTTAAGATTTAAATTAACACCTATTGCAGATTCAATCAATTTTTTCAATTCTTGATACTCTTCATCAGTTATCAACTGCCAAAAAAGATCTCGCATTAGAATTCTGTCCATTCATCTGATTTAGGAGGTGCAGTTTTAATTTTTCTTCTTTCTATTCCGTTTGGGGGTGGCAAGTTCATTTTTCTTCTTTCTATTTTTAAATAGTTTTGCTTTATATGCTCCTTTTGAGATAAAACCTCTTGAGGTAAAGGCGAAACTTTAAAAACATTCAGCAATTCATCCATGTGCTGAGTTTGCTGTTCTAATGACTCAGACGCTCTAGCGGCTTGTTCAACTAACGCACTATTTTGCTGAGTCACCAAATCAATTTGGTTAATAGCAATATAAATTTGTTCTATACCATTACTTTGCTCTATTGAGGCATTTGCCATTTTGGACATAATATCAGTTACATTGCTCACAGCAGTTACAACCTCCGTCATCGTTTGACCTGCTTCATCTACCAATTTTGCACCACGCGTAATACGTTCTACCGTCGTATTAATTAAAGTCTTAATATCTTTTGCAGAATCCGATGATCGCAAAGCTAAATTACGGATTTCTGTCGCAACTACTGCGAACCCACGGCCTTGTTCTCCGGCTCTTGCCGCTTCAACTGCTGCATTCAACGCTAAAATATTTGTTTGAAAAGCGATATTGTCAATGACATTACTAATTTCAGAAACTTCATGGATACTTTCATTAATACTGTTCATCATTTCAACAACTTGATGAACAGCAGATCCACCTTTAAGCGCTACAATTGAAGCGGATTTAGAGAGATCATTTACACCCTTTGCATTTTCAGTATTTTGTTTTACAGTATTTGTAATTTTTTCCATACTGGCAGAGGTTTCTTCCAAGGCGGCTGCTTGTTGATCAGTACGTTTTGCAAGATCATTGTTGCCTAAAACGATTTCCTTAACCGCATGACTAATCGCCACTGTTGCGGTTTTAATATCTTTTAATAATTTTTCAAGATTATCTACAGCATGATCCATATAGGTTTTTAATTCCCCAAATGCCCCTTCATAATCATGACTCATCTTTTTTGTTAGATTTCCTTTGGATACAAAATCCAAAACCGAGCTGACATCTACAATAACGTCATTAAAAACACTGCTCATTTGATTAATATCATTAAACAAATCTTTATAAAACCCTTCTTTGCCTGTTAGATCTATTCTATTACTCAACTTTCCACTTTTTGCATCGGTTACAACCTGGTTCAAGCTCTGAACAACGTGCAATAACTTTTCTCGCATTTCATTGAAACTCGAAGCAATTTCCGACAATTCATCGTGCGTTTCTAGCTCAACCTTTTCTTCAAGCAATCCTTTCGCAATTTTCTGCGTCCCCTTAATTAAAAGATAAATGCTTCTAATAACTGACAAATAAACACCTATAAACAAATAGAAGAAAACAAATAAAACAGCAACAACTATCACTAGCTCGATATAAAAAATTTTCTCTAGTTTTTTAATTCTTTCACCTAAAAGTTTTGCAAGTGTTTCTCCCGTTTTTTCATGAAATTTATGTGTTATATGTAATAATTTCGTATATTGCTCTCTAAATTTCTGTTGTTCTATGTTAAATTTTCCATTTAATATTGTTTCTTCTAACAAAACTAAAGCTAAATTTGCTTCCGACATAAGTGTGTTTTTTACCGGCTCAATAACATTTGTTAATGATGAATTTTTTTTAAGGGTTTTCTCTTGATTTTGCTCTATGCCCGGCAAATTATATTCTTTCATTAAAACCTTAAATGCATATAGTTTATTTTTATCTGTTGCCGAAATTTCACGACGATAGAAAATATTTTCAGCTAAATTTCTAATCAATGTTTCATTTAAACTTAAATCAGGAAATTTTGTACAATAAGAATCCGCTAGATAATAGGTATCTATTTCAGCATCTAATGTCAGGCTTGAAGCGTCACAAACACTAACAATCAAGTTTCTAATATCAATCACTATCCCAGCTCGATTAGATATATCGTCAATTTTTTCTTCAACAACAGATATTGAGTTTTTTATTTGCTCAAAATATTTTTGGTCATTTAAGTTACTATCAAGCTTTTCTAAATTAGCCTTTACTAAATTTATGGAGCGTATGATTTCAGACTTTTTTTCCATTAATGTTGTTTTTTTCTCAATGCTATTGGGTGTAGCAGTAGCCTCTAGATATCGATACTGCTGAATTTTCTCAAATGTATCAATCAGCTGATTATTGAAAATTACACCTAACAACTCCATTTTTGCAAGATTTGTTTTTTTATAAGCTTCGAAAGCGATTTGAGAAAATAATACCAAAACAATGCATACTACAATTGTTCCCAACAATATTAATTTTTGAGGATAACGTAAATGATTAATTAACTTAACCGCGGGGCTGAAGACTTTATTCATGAAATACTCCATTTTTGTTCTTGAAAAGACGTAAAACAATCTGTTGCCAGCAATGTAACTTTTTTTCCTTTGATATTTAAAACACCTTGTACACACGATTTAATTTTTATGTTTTCAATTTCTGGCTGACATTCGATGTCGCTATGTCGTACTGTGTTCATCTTCGTTACTGAATCTACTATTACTCCAATATATCTACTTTCTTCTTTGCCTTTTATTTGAAGAACAATGACAACATTATTAAAATTATTTTCTTGTGGGTTTAGTTCAAACAAAATTCTAGGATCAACAACAGGGATTATTTTGCCTCTTAGATTTATAATCCCTCTAATAAAAGAGGGGGAAAATGGAAGCCTGGAAAATTTCTGCCATACACACACTTCTTTTATATCCTCCATATTGAAAGCATATTCTATATTTTGAACGAAAAAACATAAATACTCAGCACTAATTTTTCTTGTATTTTCTTGATTTAATACCCTCTCAGTACCTAATGTTTTAATAGGTACAGAAGGCGGCTCTCCGCTTTTTCTAGCTATCGACATATAATCAGATGTTAATTTTTCAATTTCCTTAACATCTAAAACAAGTGCTAATTCTCCATTTCCTAAAACAGTTGCACCTAAAATTCCTGTAACATTATTATAATTCTCTTCGATGCTTTTAATAACGATTTGTTGTTGAAATAAAAGTTCATCACAAGAAAGTCCAACAATTATTTCTCCAACTTTTACTTTAATTAAAAATTTCTGCGCACTCTCTAATTTCTCTTTTTTTGAAAATAACACGCTATCAAGATGAAGTAATTTAAATGTTTCTTCTCGCAATGTATAGCATTCCGTTTTATCTCCAGATAGCGTAATTTGATTATCCACTAATAGACCCATCTCGATTATCATATCTAATGGTATCGCATAGAACCCAACGCCTACCTTAATTAATTGACAATCCATAATGGCTAATGTTAAGGGAAGCCGCAATCTAAAAGTGGTGCCCGCATTTTTGGCAGAAATGACTTCAACTTTTCCGCCCAAATCATGAATATTTTTCATGACCACATCAAGACCAACCCCACGTCCAGAGATATCGGTAACAGAATCCGCTGTTGAAAATCCGGGTTGAAATATGAGCTGATGGCATTCTTCTTCTGTTAATGTTTTGTCTTTTGACACAATTCCTTTCTTAATGGAAACCTCTCTAATTTTTTCTGCATGAAGGCCCGAACCATCATCTTTTATATCAATAATAATATTATTTCCCGATTGATAAGAACTTAGTTCAATAACACCCGTTCTCTTTTTTTTGTTTTTTTCTCTCTCTCTAGGTGATTCTATTCCATGATCAATCGCATTTCTAATTAAATGCATTAAGGGATCGGTGATTTTTTCTACCATCGTTTTGTCAATTTCTGTTTGCTCACCACTGATCTTAAACTCTATTTCTTTTCCAAATTTTTTGGCTAATTCTGCAACCATTCGTGGGAAACGATTAATTGCAAAAGCGATTGGGACCATGCGCATCCGCAATATTGTTTCTTGTAACCGCCTTGAGTGTTGTTCTAAATCTTCTAAATTATCACTGAATTTTCTAAGTATTTTTGAACCTAATTCTTTTGTTATTTGTCTTAAAATAGATTCTGTAACAACAAGCTCTTCTATTGTATTCATTAAAGAATCAATTTTTTCCGTTGCAACGCGAATAGAAGTAATCACTGGTGCTAAACTGGTTAGTTCTTCTTCCGGTTTTTCTAACACACCAAGTGACAACCGATCTAATTTTATTTCTGATTCTTCCGTGACCCATGCTAGGACATCTTGAATATCTTTTTTTGGAACATCTTTCAATAATCTTAATTTCCATGACAGATAACATTCAGTTGGTAAAAATTCAGAAAATTCGGGGCATTGACTATGGTTACAATTTATTTCTACATTGCCTAAGGCTTTAAGGGCTATAAAAAGATTTTCTGGATGATTGCCTCTTTTTAACGTATCCGTTTTTGGCTCAAAGCTGATAGTCCAACCCTGATTATTTTCGTTGGTTTTTTCTGCTTCTATTTCCCCTGCTTGCATTTCTATTTTTGAATAGTCATTACTATTGTTATTCAATTCAATTAATGCTGTTGTCAGTTTTTTTGCATATTCGCCTTCTATCTTACCGCTTTTCTTAATTTCTAACAACATGCTTCGGAAGCAATCACTTGATTTTAATAATAAGTTTAAATGCTGTTGCTCCACTTTAAGTGTTTTATTTCTGATATTATCTAAAAAATTTTCTAATGTTTTTGCAAGATCATTAATAGCAGAAAATTTAAATATTGTACTATTTCCCTTAATGGTATGCACAGATCTAAATATTTGATTAATTTTTTTTGCATGGATATCTGTTAAATCTAATTTTAACAATGCTTCCTCCATTTCTTCAACATTTTCTAAACTCTCTTCTATGAAAGTGGGCAAGAGTTGATTGAGATCGATTGACATAGCTCAATCACTCCCTGTTTTTTTGAATGCTAACACATGATTCACACCCAATAATTCAGATAGTTCTATTATTTTTGAAGTTGGATTTTTCCAATAGCAAATTATATTTTCTTTTGAAGCAGCTAAAATAAAATTTAGAAATAGCTGTATGCCAGCAGTATCTATTTTTGAAATCTCACTTGCTTCTAAGCATATTGGTTTTTTTATTTGCAATCCGCGTAAGAGGATCTCTTTTTGATCCACAACAGAAGAGAGATCCACCTCTGAACCACAATAAACAATGGTTTCGTTGCTTTTTTCTTCGATACGCATATGCAGTACTTTTATCCAGGTTTAAAAGATCCTGAACGCCTACTGAATAGTATCGCTTTTTTATAGAAAATCTTTAGGTCACGCTAAACGCCCATGACAAGTCTTATATTTCTTGCCAGAACCACAAGGGCAAGCATCGTTACGACCTATTTTGGCCACCTGGCGGGTATAAGGCTGCATACGCTCTCCTTCTTCTCCGCCCTCAGTATCGACGCCCTCTTTCATCGATGCATTTCCGGTAGGATCAGCATTTGTAACCAATGGTGCATCTGCATGGGTAAACTGTAGATTTTGAGGTTCATGCTCGCGGCGTTGTTGATCAATCGCCTCAATATCAGATTCTGAGCGGAATTCTACGCGCGTCAACAATGCAATAGTCTCTCGTTTAATACTTTCGAGCATATCCGTAAAAAGCGCAAAGGCTTCTCGTTTATATTCTTGCTTAGGATCCTTTTGCGCATAGCCCCGAAGATGAATACTCTGCCGCATATAGTCCATTGCTGCTAAATGCTCTCGCCATTGCGTATCCAATACACTTAACATGACGCTCTTTTCGAGGTGTCGCATAGCGTCAGATCCAACTTGCGTTTCTTTGGCATCATATACTGTTATAAGTTCCAACAAAATTCGTTCTTTTAAAAGCGCTTCATGCAAATTTCGATCGGCTTCTAGCCAAGCAGAAATTCCTAATTTTAAGCCGAAATCTCGCTCTAAGGTCTGTTCTAAGCCCGGAACATCCCATTGTTCCTCAAAACTTTCAGGCGGAACATATTCTGATACAACCGCATTGACCACATCTTCACGAATGGCCACAATGATCTCTTTAACATCTAAGACTTCTAATAAATCATTACGCTGATGATAGATAACTTTACGTTGATCATTTGCAACGTCATCAAATTCTAACAACTGTTTACGAATATCAAAATTATGCCCTTCAACTTTACGTTGTGCATTTTCTACCGCACGAGATACCCACGGATGCGTTAAGACTTCTCCATCTTTTAAGCCTAATTTGCTTAACAAGCCCGATACATTATCTGAAATAAAAATACGCATTAAGTTATCTTTCAGCGATAAATAAAAGCGCGTTGATCCCGGATCCCCTTGTCGTGCAGAACGACCTCTTAATTGATTATCAATTCGTCTAGATTCATGCCGTTCGGTACCAATAATATGCAATCCACCCGCTTTAATCACATCGTCATGCCGAATTTGCCACGCTTGCTTTTCTTCTGCACTCGCTTCTAAGGCCAGTTTTCCACCTAGAACAATATCCGTACCGCGACCTGCCATATTGGTTGCAATGGTAACCGTGCCTGGACGACCCGCTTCCGTAATGATTTCAGCTTCTCTTTCATGTTGCTTTGCATTTAAAACTTGATGCGCAATGTTTTTTTGTTTTAAAAGTCCCGATAAATATTCTGACGTTTCAATAGAAATTGTACCCACTAATACCGGTTGCTTTCGAACAACACAAGACGCAATATCTTCTATAATGGCGTCAAACTTTTCTTTCTGAGTTAAATAAATAAAATCGCCCATATCTTTTCGTTGAATGGGCTTGTTGGTCGGTATTACAACCACTTCTAAACCATAAATTTGCTGAAATTCATAGGCTTCTGTATCGGCCGTGCCTGTCATACCCGCCAGCTTTTGATATAATCTAAAATAATTTTGAAAAGTAATAGACGCTAACGTCTGGTTTTCGCTTTCTATCTTAACGCGCTCTTTAGCCTCAACTGCTTGATGTATCCCTTCCGACCATCTTCGACCCGGCATAACGCGACCCGTGTGTTCATCAACAATGATGACCTGATTATCGCGTACAATATAATCAACATCACGTTTGAATAAAGCATGTGCTTTTAAACCTGCGTACAGATGATGGATAACCGTAATATTAGCGGCGTCATATAAGCTCTCGCCCGCTTTCAATAATCCTTCTTTTACCAACAATTTTTCGACTTTGACATGGCCATCTTCTGTTAAAAAAGCCTGGCGACTCTTTTCATCCACACTATAATCACCCGATCCCTCTTTTTCCGCTTGTCTATCAAGCAGGGGAATAATACGATCGATATGCTCATATAATTCCGAGCTCTCTTGATCGGCACCCGAAATAATTAAAGGCGTTCGCGCCTCGTCAATTAAAATTGAATCTACTTCGTCAACAACCGCGTAATGTGTGCCACGTTGTACGCGCTCTGACGATGCAAATACCATATTGTCACGTAAATAATCAAATCCAAATTCATTATTTGTACCATACGTAATGTCCGCCGCATAAGCCTCTTGCCTTTGTTCTCGATTTAAACCATGAACGATAATACCAACCGTTAATCCTAAAAATTCATAAATGGGCTGGTTCCATTCCGCATCACGTTTTGCAAGATAATCATTCGCTGTTACTAAATGTGTCCCCTTACCCACTAAAGCATTGAGATATAAGGGTAACGTTGCCACCAAGGTTTTTCCTTCCCCGGTTCGCATTTCGGCAATTTTTCCTTCATGCAATACAATGCCGCCGATTAATTGAACATCGAAATGTCGCATTTTAAGTGTTCTTTTGGACGCTTCACGAACTACCGCAAAGGCCTCTGGTAATATTTGTTCTAGTGAAGCACCTGCTTGAATCCTGTCTTTAAAAACAGATGTTTTGTCGCGCAACTCAGAATCTGATAAAGCCATTGTAGCGGGCTCAAGTGCATTGATACTCTCAACCACTTTACGATACCGTTTGAGCAGTCTTTCATTCCGGCTGCCAAAGGTTTTTCTAACAAGTTTAGTAATAAACATGGTGATTTTTGCCTATTTAATTTAAAATTACCTGATGAAACCTCAAAAACATTCAATGATCGAAATTTTAACAATTTCTCCCATTTTAAGCCAAATTGTCAATAAAGTAGAGCAATTAGCCAAATTAAACCGTATTGTACACCAAAAATGCAATCCGGAACTGAGAAAACACTGTAGAGTTGCTAATTATCGTGATGGAATCCTCATTTTAACAACGCATTCTTCGGCCGTAGGGCATTTGTTACGATTTGAAAAAAGTGAATTATTAACAGCGCTGCGTTCGCTGCCAGAATGGTGTCATTTAAAATCCATTAAAATCCATGTGCGGCCAAACCCGCCCGAATCCGAAATCATACCTATACCGACATCAGAAACAGGCGCTTTCTCGTTTTTGCCATCACAAGTTTCAACAGAACTCAAAAAAACCGCCTTAAATATTAATTTTCCGCCTTTGCAACAGGCTTTGCTTCGTTTGGCAGGATCCAAAAACGAATTGTAATATATTGATTTTAAATAGGGCGGGCACATAGGCCCGCCCCGATGCATTTTCTTTAGGCAGCAGTGGCAGGATATAAATAAGTAATAGGAGACACAGCCCCATCTTCAAAGGTAACAATCTCATAAGCCGATTTTTTAGCCAATAATGCTTGCAGCAATTTATTATTCAGCGTGTGTCCCGATTTAAATCCTTTAAATGCACCTAGCACACCTGTGCCTAGCAAGTACATGTCTCCGACAGCATCTAAAATTTTATGCTTAACCAATTCATCTTCGTAACGTAATCCATCTTCATTCATCACACGATAATCATCTAAAACAATCGCATTATTTAAACTACCGCCCAACGCTAAATTATTCGCTCTTAACCATTCATACTCAGACAAAAATCCAAATGTTCTGGCACGGCTCACTTCTTTCACATAAGAAGTGGTTGAAAAATCGAGTGTCGCTTTTTGAACGCTATTTTTTAAAACAGGGTGATCATAATCTAATGTAAAAGAAACTTTAAAGCCATCAAAAGGCTCTAAGCTCACCCATTTATCGCCATCAGAAACTGTGATTTTGCGTTTAACGCGCAGAAATCGTTTAGGCGCATCTTGCTCTAAAATACCCGCTGATTGCAGTAAAAACACAAAAGGGCCTGCACTGCCATCCATAATCGGTACTTCAGAGGCGCTTACTTCTACAATCGCATTATCAATGCCTAATCCTGCCATCGCGGATAATAAATGTTCTACCGTAGCTACCCTCACACCATCTTTAATTAATGTAGTTGAGAGTGTTGTATCTCCCACATTTTCGGTGCTCGCTGCAATTGTAACAACCGGATTTAAATCCACTCGCCGAAATTGAATACCCTCATCAATCCCTGCTGGTTTTAAAGTTAAAACAACTTTAACACCTGTATGTAATCCAACGCCCATTGCACGAATGGTATTTTTAAGTGTTCGTTGTTTAATCACACGAAGTTCCTTCAATTGGCGCTCGTCGACGTAAAAAAGCGGGAATATCTAAAAAAGGATAATCTACACCCGACTCAACAGGTTGAAGCGTATTTTTCTGCTGCATTGCTTGACGCCGACCTGAGGCAACACCCATTTTACCGGATTCACGTGTTACTTCTGATAAAGCCGTGCCAACCCTATGGGCATCGAAAGGTGTCAGCTTGCCTAAGCCCGTTGCTACCAAGGTCACACGAAGCTCGTCTGTCATCGAAGGATCAATAACTGTACCCACAATAACGGTCGCATCCTCGGAAGTAAAATTCTTAATGGCGTCACCCACTTGTTCAAATTCCGCAATAGACAAATTTTGACCCGCGGTAATATTCACTAACACGCCTCTCGCGCCGGATAATTCGATATCATCTAACAGCGGGCTTGAGATAGCCGCTTCTGCCGCTAACAATGCTCGATTTTCTCCCGAAGCTGATCCTGTACCCATCATGGCAACACCCATTTCCGACATCACAGTACGTACATCGGCAAAATCTACATTAATAAGACCTGGTCGTGTGATCAGTTCTGAAATCCCTTGTACAGCCCCCAATAAAACATTGTTGGCCGCCTTAAAAGCATCTAATAACGTTACCCCTTTCCCTAAAACACTTAATAATTTTTGATTGGGAATTGTAATTAACGAATCCACAACTTGGCTTAACTGCTGGATCCCTTTTTCAGCATGCTCCATGCGTTTTTTGCCCTCGAAAGGAAAAGGCTTAGTCACAACGGCTACCGTTAAAGCGCCTAATTCCTTAGCCACTTCTGCAACAATGGGCGCAGCGCCTGTGCCCGTTCCGCCACCCATCCCCGCTGTAATAAAAATAAGATGAGCGCCCGTCAAAACTTCTTTGATCCGATCTCTATCTTCTAACGCGCTTTGACGTCCCACTTCAGGATTTGCACCGGCACCAAGACCTTTGGTAATACCCGTGCCCAACTGTAAGATAACACCTGGGAGATCATCTTCTAACGCTTGCTTATCTGTATTGGCGCGAATAAATTCTACACCGGCAACATTGGCTCCCAGCATATGCTTAATGGCATTGCCGCCACCACCACCTACACCAATAACTTTAATAACCGCATTTTCTGGAAAACTATCAGTCAACTCAAACATGCTCATGTGAGGAGCTCCTTAAATTATAAATTTTAAATATTCCCCTGAAACCAATGTTTCACGCGACCGAGGACGCGTTTAAAACCTTGACTCGCAAAGTGTTCAGCACGGTGCCGTTTTGCGGCTTGATAACCATACTCCAAAAGTCCGACTGCGGTGGCATAGAGTGGGTTTCGCACAACATCAAGCAATCCTGATATGTTACGTGGCACACCATATTTCACAGGTAATTGAAAAACTGCCTCTGCAAGTTCAACAACGCCTTCCACATGCGCACTGCCACCTGTAATAACAACGCCTGCGCCCAACGCATTTTCTAATCCAACTTGATATAACTCTGCTTGCACTAAAGAAAATAATTCTTCAAAACGGGGCTCAACCACTTCTGCTAAACGTATGCGCAATATCTGTTTTTGAGGTTTATCGCCTATTGCTGGAATTTCTACCATTTCATCTGGGTCAACCATCTCCGTTAAAGCGCACGCGTACTGAATCTTAATGTGCTCTGCCACGATTGTGGGGGCTCGCAGAGCCACAGCAATATCATTCGTGACGAGATCACCTGCAACTGGAATCACGACAGAATGTTTAAGATATCCATCCACAAAAACAGCAATGTCTGTTGTTCCAGCACCAATATCGATCAAACAAACACCTAATTGCTTTTCATCTTCTGTTAAAACCGCATAACTTGAGGCTAAGGGGCTTAGAATAATATCATCCACTTCTAAACCACATCGTCTGATGCACGTCACACTGCTCTCTGCAGCACTAACAGAACCCGTTACCATGTGGATCTCTGCCTCTAAACGTACTCCGGGTAAACCAATCGGATCACGCACGCCTTCTTGATTGTCGATGCTAAAAGCTTGTGGCAATACATGTAAAATTTTCTGATCGACTGGAATTAACACAGCCTTTGCAGCATCCATAACCCGTTCAATATCTTGAGATGTAATTTCTTGACCACGAATAGCCACTATGCCATGAGAATTTAAACACCGAATATGGCTACCCGCAATCCCAGTATAAACCGCATGAATTTTGCATCCTGCCACATATTCAGCTTCTTCTATTGCCTGTTGAACCGACTGTACCGCAGCATCCATATTCACAATCATGCCTTTCTTAATACCCTGCGAGGCCTGCGTGCTCACGCCAATAATATCGAGCGTTTCTTCGTCACCATTAAAATTATTAACAGCAGCAACAATCGCCACAATTTTTGAAGTGCCTATGTCAAGTCCTACAATTAAATTTCTATCATTAGACATTACTTAACACCCGCCGCTTTCCAGCCAATCGCAAAGCCATTGGTATACCTAAGATCAACATAAGCAATTCGTTGGCTGTGTGCTTGCAAACTACCTTGATAGGCCAATACGAATCGAGCCATACGTTCATTCATTGCATTCTTGCCAAGTATAATAGAAATGCCATTATCCAACATGATTTTTAAAGCACCATTCAAAGATAAGTTCAATGACTGTATCGTTAATCCAATCGTCCCCAACTGTTCAAGTAAAGCAAAATAGTGCTGTTGCATCACCAATGCTTCCGATGTTGGCCCATCAAATTGAGGGAGTTTCTGAGGGATCGTCGCAACTTCCGGATAAAAAATAACCCCCTCTGTACTCAACACCCCTTTTTCTCCCCACTTCGCTTGTGCCGTTTTTTCTTGCACTGAAACCAGAAGTCGATCTGGCCATACACGCCTAATATCAGCCGCTTGAACCCAGGGTATCCGCTTTAAACAGGCCTGCACCGCTTGTACATTTAACCAAAAAAAACCTTTATCAAAAAAAGGCAATACACTCGCCTCTATCTCTGCTTCTTTAACAAGATACAAAGGCGAACGAATTTCTACCGTTCTCAATGGAAACCGATCTGAATGCCGCGACCATACCACAAGCAATAAGAGGCTGACTAGTATTATTGCTAGCGGTAAAAAAATGGATACCATACGCATCCTAATAGACATTTGTTATTCGCCTCTCCTAACTTCCTTGCCTTCTTTAACCTTCCTTGCTCACAATTAAATTGGGCATTGTACTTGATTCCTGCCTCGAAGGCACCTTTTCCTTAGAAGACTATTAATAAATATGTATGATAACTCAATATAATGCAACTTAAAATTAGTTTGTAAAATAACAATTTTGGTTTTTTAGGTAATTTAAAATCCTAATGTCCGAACTTCGGGTTCCAGATGTATCTGATGATCTTTCGAAACAACGGATTGAATATGGTCTATTAACGCTAAAACATCTCGTGCCTGAGCATTACCCAAATTCAAAATAAAATTGGCATGTTTAGGTGAAATTTGTGCCCCACCTATTGTAAAACCTTTCAATTGAGAAGCCTCTATTAATCGCCCCGCATGATCACCTGCTGGATTTTTAAATACCGATCCACAACTGAAAACACCAATGGGTTGCTTTGCTGCCCGTTCTTGCAATAATGCTTTTACTTGGCGCGTTGCAATAACCGGATCACCGCGCTCAAATGAGAAACACCCGGCAACAAACCATTCGTCAACTGGTTTTGAAAAATGTTCTGGTATGCGTTCCACAGAACGGTAATTAATTTTGTACGTTTTTGAAGAACGTATTGCACGCTCACCATAACGATTAATCACCTCCACCTGTTTTACTAAACGCCAAGTTTCTCCACCCCATGCACCTGCATTCATCGCAAGTGCTCCTCCCACAGTACCTGGAATCCCAGCAAAAAATTCTCCACCTAGAAGCCCTGCTTTTGCGCAATATTTTGCCAATTTTGCACACGTTACGCCCGCATCCACCCAAATCAAAACTTTCTCTTTGTTGCTTTCTGTTTCAGAAAAAGTGATAGCACCAGACCCCGCCTGTGCTAACGTATGGATCACCACACCCCGGATCCCATTATCCGAAATCAATACATTACTACCTAATCCTAACCAAGTAATAGGCTCGTCATCTCTTACGCCCGTTTTTAAAAATTCTGCCAGATCTTCTGTATCTGCCGGTCGAAAATATTTATCAGCAGAGCCACCAATACGCCAAGACGTATGTATTGCTAAAGGTTCATTAAATTTTAGAAGGCCTCTCATGCTCACCTTCCTTTACTTTTTTGCATTGACGGCCAACTCCGTTGCAAGCGTACTAATATCGCCCGCACCTTGCATTAATAATACATCATTGTCTTCTAATACCGTGGCTAAAATCCCGGAAAGCTCCCCCTTATCTGCAAGAAAAATAGGATCCACGCGCCCACGGCTTCGAATACTAAATGCTAACGCCCGACTATCTGCGCCCGCTATCGGTGCTTCGCCAGCAGAATATACATCCAATAAAATTAATACATCAACCAACGATAGAATGGATACAAAATCTTCAAATAACGCCTTGGTTCGGGTATAACGATGCGGTTGAAAAACCATCACTAATCTTCTATCATTCCAGCCTGCGCGTAGCGCTTCTAAAACAACTTGGATCTCGCGTGGATGATGGCCATAATCATCAATCATCAAAGCCCGTTTATTATGATGTGTTATTTCTCCCAACAACTGGAATCGTCGACCCACACCTTCAAATTTTAAAAGCCCGCCTTGTATCGCTTCATCCGAAATCCCTTCTTCTGTCGCAACGGCAATCGCTGCCAATGCATTTAAAACATTATGTTGCCCGGGTAAATTCAAAGTGATCCTCAAAGGGAGCTTGTTCTTTCTCAACACTGTAAATTCCGATTGACTCACTTTCTGTGTAAAATGAACAGCACGCACATCTGCGTTTTCTGAAAAACCATAGGTAACCAAAGGTCTTGCAATCTCCTCTAAAATGGATTGAATTTCTGGATCGTCTAAACAAACAACCGCCAAGCCATAAAAAGGCAACCGATGCAAAAATTGCAGGTACGATTTTTTTAAAATTGAAAAATCCTGTTGATAATTTTCTAAATGATCTCGATCAATGTTGGTTACTACAGCAACCATTGGCATTAGTTGCAAAAAAGACGCATCACTTTCGTCAGCTTCTGCAATAAAATAACGTCCTGCACCTAGTTGGGCATTTCTCCCTAAGCTATTCAGCCGCCCACCAATCACAAAAGTCGGATCAAGTCCTCCTTCTGCCATTAAACTTGTAATCAAACTGGTGGTTGTGGTTTTTCCATGTGTACCCGCAATCGCAATGCCCTCTTTAAAACGCATTAACTCGCCTAACATGGTGGCGCGTTGCACAATGGGGATACGCCGCTCACGCGCGCGCACGAGTTCAACATTTTGTTGAGACACCGCACTAGACACCACCACAACATCCGCATCTGCTACATTTTTAGCATGATGTGTACTCGAAACACAAATACCCAATTTTTTAAGATGATCAATCATGTGGTTTTTTGAGAGATCAGAACCACTCACCGCGTACCCTAAATTTAATAAAACTTCGGCGATTCCCCCCATCCCAGCACCGCCAATACCTACCAAGTGGATTCGACGAATACGTCGCATATTTAATTCATGATTTTTTTGTTCCATGTCGTCTATCCTCTACAAACAGGTCGTTTAGTCTACTGGTCATTCCAACAGTTTAGTATGCTTGATCCAGGAATGCCAGTTTAGCATTTTGGCAAGCGATAAGCGGAAACGAAAACAATATATTGATCGCAGAGAAAAAATAGCTAAGAAAACTTCCTGAGTCGGATTTTGGTTCTATACTGAGCTTTCTGCACAATACCTTGAAATTTCCGTTGCAGAATTGCGTTTAGCGCCACTAAAAGCAGCCTCTGCCATCTTTAATAATCTATTTCTATCAGAAAACAATTCCAAAAATAATTTAGCTAAATTTTCGGCACTTAATTCAGACTGATCGATTATTTTTGCCGCACCTGCCTTTTCTAAAAAACGTCCGTTCGCTGTTTGGTGATCATCCACCGCAAATGGATACGGCACTAAAATACTGCCAACACCCACTGTCGCTAATTCTGTCACCGTCAGTGCACCCGATCGACATAAAACGAGATCGGCCCACCCATAAGCAGACGCCATATCCTCAATAAAAGGCTCGACTTGCGCTGAAAGCCCCGCAGCCTCGTATGCCGCTTTTGTTTTTATGACGGCATCGTTTTTAACCCCCGTTTGATGCCGCACTAAAGGTCGCTTTTCGATCGGCATTTTTTGGATCGCCGCTGGACAAACTTCATTCAATGCAACCGCGCCCTGACTCCCACCCAACACTAATAACCGTAAAGGCTCTGCCGATTCTTTCAACCCACGTTCTCTAAAACGACGAGTAGGAACAGGCACGGCTAAAAGCGCCTCACGAATGGGATTGCCCGTATAAATCGCTTTTGTTTTTGCATTAAAAGCACCCGGGAAAGCTTCTAGCACCCGATCGGCCAAATGCGATAACGCACGATTTGTCAGCCCCACAATAGCGTTTTGTTCATGAACAATTAAAGGACATCGCAATAACCAAGCGGCAAGGCCACCGGGACCGGAGATAAACCCGCCCATGCCTAATACAACCTTGGGTTTAAGTTGATGAATAATAGCTAAAGACTGAAATAATGCGTGTAGTAACCTGAGAGGGGCTAAACACCAGCCTAAGATACCGTTTTTTCTAAGACCCTTTACCGAAATATAATGAATCGCGATATTCGCATTAGGCACAATATTCGCTTCTAGGCCAGCTCTTGTGCCGAGCCAATGTATATCCCACCCCTGGCTTATCAAGCGTTCCGCAACAGCAAGCGCCGGGAACACATGCCCGCCTGTTCCACCCGCCATAATTAAAATACGCTGCTTAGTCATACCGGTCATTCTAACAACCTATCCAGTTTTTTGTTTTTTATTCGACAGCTCAAATTCGATCCGCAGCAAAATACCAACGGCTAATAATCCTACAATCAGACTACAACCGCCGTAACTCATAAAAGGTAAGGTTAGACCCTTGGTGGGCAAAACCCCGAGATTAACGCCGATATTAATAATTGATTGAAACCCAAACCACAAACCGATGCCGTACGCCATAAAACCTGCAAACGGATGCCCAAATAATATGGCCTGTCTGCCCAAGGTCAATATGCGCCATACTAACAAACCAAAAAACAATAATATTACCATTGCCCCCACCAACCCAAGCTCTTCGGCCAAAACCGCAAAAATAAAATCATTATGAGCTTCAGGCAAATAAAGCAATTTTTGTACACTGTTACCTAATCCTGTGCCAAACCACCCACCTCTCCCAAACGCGATTAACGATTGTGTTAATTGGTAGCCAGTATTGAATTGATCTGTCCACGGGTTTAAGAAAGACGTTAAACGTTGCATACGATACGGTGAGGTAATCGATAAAATACCCAATGCGCCTAGTGCAGGTAAAAGCACTACCAAAAAGCGCCGAATGGGTACACCGGCCAAAAATAACATCCCCATTGTTGTTGAAACAATAACAACCGTCGCTCCAAAATCAGGTTCCAATAATAATAATGCAGAGACCAGACCCAGCATCAGCATTGGCTTTATAAAGCCTGAAAGTTCTGTCTGCACTTCCTTATGTCTTTGCACTAAATACTGCGCCATATAAATAATGACAAACAGTTTGGCAAATTCAGAAACTTGTATTGAAATAGGCCCCAAAAATAACCATCGCGAGCTGCCATTAACTTGACGGCTGATACCTGGGATCAATAATAATGCCAGGAGTCCGATAGTAATAATTAAGAGCGGAATACTAAGCTTTCGCCACAAAGACAACGGCAGATACGTTGTAACAGCAAAACCAACGAGCCCTATTGCTAAATAAATCACATGACGAATCGCAAAATACCCAGCAGGCAACCCGCTTCCTTCAGCAAACGAAAGAGAGGCGGATGTTACCATCACAAGCCCAAGACCAATCAAACTCACTAACGAGAGAAATAGCCAGGGATCATAAGCCGTTTGACGATTCGCTATTGCACCCACTATTTTTTATCTCCTTTCTTCAGAAGGCTAATTTTATCATTTTGCACACTCACTTGTATGGTATCTCCCGGAATGAATTGTCCCGTTAATAACGCTTCCGCCAACGAATTCTCTAAAATATGACGAATTGCTCGTTTCAAGGGTCTCGCGCCGTAAATGGGATCATACCCAACTTCTGCCAATTTATCTAAGGCCGCCGTTGTTGCTTCTAGATCCAAGTTTTGCGCTTTCAGTCTCGCTTTAAGGTGTTCTAACTGAATATCGGCAATGCTACGGATTTGTTCTTTGCCTAGCGGCGAAAACACCACGATTTCATCGATTCGATTAATAAATTCTGGTCTAAAATGCTCACTCACAACACCCATAACCGTTACCTTAATTTCGTCATACTCAACTTGACCGGTTAATTCTTGGATCATTTGCGACCCTAGGTTAGAAGTCATGACTATGACCGTATTTTTAAAATCTACGGTCCGGCCCTGCCCATCTGTTAAACGACCATCCTCTAACACTTGTAACAAAATGTTAAACACATCTGTATGGGCTTTTTCAATTTCATCTAATAATATAACGCTGTAAGGCTTACGCCGCACAGCCTCTGTTAAGTACCCACCCTCTTCATACCCTACATAACCCGGCGGCGCACCGATTAAACGGGCAACCGAGTGCTTTTCCATAAACTCCGACATATCAATCCGAATCATGGCATGTTCGCTATCGAACAAAAATTCTGCGAGAGCCCTGCATACCTCTGTTTTACCTACGCCCGTTGGCCCAACGAATAAAAAAGATCCGACAGGACGATTGGGGTCAGATAACCCGGCACGCGACCGGCGAACGGCATTTGCCACCGCTTTTAATGCATCAGTTTGACCCACCACCCGGAATTTTAACTGTTCTTCCATTTTAAGTAATTTTTCGCGCTCACCCTCTAACATTTTAGAAACAGGGATACCTGTCCAACGCGCAACCACTTCCGCAATTTCTTCTTCTGTCACTTTGTTTCTAAACAATTTTTTTTCTACTTCCAGATCAGCTGAAGCTTTTAATTGTTTTTCAAGTTCGGGAATGCGGCCGTACTGAATTTCAGACATCTTTGCAAAATCGCCAGAACGATGTGCAACACTGAGATCAAGTTTTGCCTTATCGAGCGCCTCTTTCAATCGTTTTGTACCTTCAATAGAGGCTTTTTCTGTTTTCCAGATCTCTTCCATTTGTTGGTATTCTTTTTCAAGCGCCTGAATATTCGATTCCAATTGTTCTAAACGTTTTTTCGAAGCGATATCCCTTTCTTGTTTAAGCGCTTCCCGTTCTATTTTATATTGAATTAAACGACGTTCTAATTTATCCATTTCGACAGGTTTAGAATCAATTTCCATCCGAATACTACTGCCTGCTTCGTCGATCAAATCAATGGCTTTATCCGGAAGCTGACGATCGCTAATATAGCGATGAGACAACGTGGCTGCTGCAACAATGGCGGGATCAGTAATCTCCACCCCATGGTGTAATTCATAGCGCTCTTTTAGCCCACGAAGAATTGCAATGGTATCAGGCACGGTGGGTTCATCTACCAAAATCTTTTGAAATCGGCGCTCTAATGCGGCATCTTTTTCGACATATTGACGATATTCATCAAGGGTGGTCGCTCCAACGCAATGCAACTCACCACGCGCTAATGCGGGCTTTAGCATATTCCCCGCATCCATCGATCCTTCTGCTTTTCCGGCACCTACCATCGTGTGTAATTCATCAATGAAGAGAATAATTTCCCCTTCTTGCTTCGCCAAATCTTTTAAGACAGCCTTTAGGCGTTCTTCGAAATCACCCCGAAATTTAGCGCCTGCAATCAATGCGCCCATATCTAAAGCCAACACACGTTTGTTTTTTAAACCTTCTGGCACTTCGCCATTGATAATCCGTTGGGCTAATCCTTCTACAATGGCTGTTTTACCCACGCCTGGCTCACCAATTAAAACAGGGTTATTTTTCGTTCGGCGTTGTAAAACTTGAATCGTTCTTCTAATTTCGTCATCTCGTCCAATCACGGGATCTAATTTGCCTTTAGCCGCCCGTTCAGTTAAATCAATTGTATATTTATTCAATGCTTGACGTTGCTCTTCAGCGTTCGGATTATCCACTGCTTGCCCTCCACGGAGATCGGCAATTGCTTTTTCAAAATTGGCTTTTTGAACACCCGCTTTTTTCAATATCTGACCCAGTGTTCCAGAATCTTCTATTGCCGCCGATACAAATAATTCGCTAGAAATATAATTATCTTTACGTTGTTGCGCATATTTATCGGCTCGATTTAAAAGTCGTACTAAATCGGGGGAAGGCCGCATATCGTTTTCGCCACCAACGAGTGTAGGGCAAGTTTGGATGGCTTCATCAATTTGCGTTTGTAGGGCTTGAATATTGACACCCAAACCTACCAATAAATGTCTAATCGTACCCGATGCTTGTTCGAGTAATGCTTTCATCACATGAACAGGCTCCAATGCAGGATTATCTTTACCAACGGCGATCGATTGCGCTTCTGCAAGGGCAGACTGAAATGAATGTGTTAATTTATCTAAGCTCATAGTTAGCCACTCCGTAACATTATTCTATAAAACATAAGATAAGGGTTAATGCGCACAATTCAAGGATGGGAATACCAAATCAGTGTTGCCATTCGACCTGTGATATCCGACCTACGAAATGAATAAAAACGTTCACTCTCCTGATACGTACAAAATTCGCCGCCATAAATAGCCATAACGCCTAATTCCTTCAACCGCATTCTTGCTAATTGATAGATATTTGCAAGCCACCGCCCATTCTGCTTGGGCTTAAAAGTTGCTTCAGATTGATATTCTTTGAATGCTGATAGAACATCTGCTTGCACTTCGTAGACAGTCGGCCCAATCGCAGGTCCTAGCCAGGCCAATAAAGTAACTGGATCACAATCGAGTTTGTGAATAGCCGCTTCTACAATTCCTGCTGACAACCCCCGCCAACCTGCATGAATTGCACCCACGCGTGTTCCTGATTTGTTACATAAAAGAATAGGCAAACAATCCCCACTTAATATTGCACAGACTTGGTTAGGCTGAAAAGAAACCGATGCATCAGCGTCTATCGGATTTTTAGCATTATTAGGGTCGGTAAAATCCCCAACATTAACAACACGTGTGCTGTGTGTTTGGGTTAACCAAAGGGGGTCTTGGGGTAAATTGGCTTGTAATTTCAGTTGTGCACGGTTAGCCAGTACCTTCCGGGAATCGTCCCCAACATGCAGCGCAAGGTTAAATGAATCGTAGGGTTCTACGCTGCTTCCGCCCTCCCGCACCGTTGTTAATGCGCTGACATTTAACGGCGCAGGCCAGGTTGGGGTTATGAAGTTCTTTTTAAACAGAATATTACAATTGTTCAGCATATTCTGCCAAGTAAGATGCAACGCCAGCAGGTGTTGGCTTCATAGCCTTATCACCTTCTTTCCAACCTGCGGGGCACACTTCTCCATGCATTTCATGAAATTGTAATGCTTTAATCAAACGCAATAATTCATCAATATTCCGACCAAGGGGCAAATCATTAACCATTTGAGAACGTACAACACCCGTTTGGTCTATTAAAAAAGAGGCTCTAAAAGCAACACCTGCTTCCGGATGTTCAACACCATATGTCTGACAAATACTGTGATTTGTATCTGCAACCAAGGTGTAATTAACAGGGCCAATGCCGCCCGCTTCAATTGTGGTGTTACGCCATGCGTTATGGGTAAATTGAGAATCAATAGATACAGCGATTACTTCTACGTTTAATTTTTTAAATTGTTCAACGCGACGATCAAGCGCAATTAATTCCGAAGGGCATACAAATGTAAAGTCCAATGGATAAAAGAATATTAAAACGTATTTATTTTCTTTTAAAATTTTAGAGAGTTGGTACTGACCCACAATCTCGCCATTGCCTAATACCGCGGCGGCTGTAAAATCGGGGGCGGTTCTACCCACTAAGGTGCTAATCATCTGTATATACTCCAAAGATCACGAAATAAGCTTTATTATACCATTAGATTCAGGTTGATTTACATTGTATAATGCTCATTTTGGGCAACAAAGATTTATAAATGTCAGTTGATAAACTTAAAATTATAGCCACTGGTCTTTCTGTTTTGGAAATTGAAGCAAAGGCGATTACTGAGCTCAGAGGCCAAGTAAATGCGGCGTTTGTAGAAAGCTGCCTCGCGCTTTTAAACTGCGATGGCAGAGCCATTGTGATGGGTATTGGAAAATCAGGACATATTGGCAGAAAAATAGCCGCGACTCTATCCAGCACCGGCACGCCTGCCTTTTTTTTGCATCCCGCGGAAGCATCTCACGGTGATCTGGGCATGATTACCTCAAAGGATCTTGTCATGGCTCTGTCCTATTCTGGAGAAGCCTCCGAAATTTTAACGATTGTACCTTTTATTAAACGTTTAGGCATTAAAGTGATTGTCCTAACAGGCGCACCCCAGTCTGCGCTTGCTAAAATAGCCAATATCGCTTTAGATATTGGTGTACGACAAGAAGCGTGTCCTTTAGGACTGGCTCCAACCGCTAGCACAACGGCGATGCTCGCCATGGGCGATGCCATAGCGCTTGCTGTTCTAGAAGCACGCGGCTTTACAGCCGATGATTTCGCTAAATCACATCCGGGTGGGAAATTGGGTCGCCGTTTACTCTTGAAAATTGAAGAAATCATGCATACCGGCACCCATATCCCCCGGGTTTCACAAGAATCAATGCTGGTTGACGCGCTCATGGAAATGTCTGCAAAATGTTTAGGGTTTACAACCATCGTAGATGCAGAAGATCCCGATCGTATTATTGGCATTTTTACAGATGGTGATTTAAGAAGAACCTTAAGTTGTGGCTCGGACGTACACCAAACACGCATTCATGAAGTCATGACCAAAAAATTTACAACAATTCCGAGTCATTTATTGGCTACAGAAGCCATTGCGATTATGGAAAAACTAAAAACATTGGTAATGCCCGTCATTGATGAACAAGGTAAATTAGTTGGCGCATTTAATATGCACGACTTATTTAAAGCAGGTGTAATGTGAAAAACAATTTTATTTTGATAACGCTTGCACTTTTCAGTATAGGACTTTTATTTTTTGTAAAATCCTACGAGCACAAACCACAAAACCACACACAGGCAAAAAAAAATCCGCAGGAATATATGACGCAATTTTTTGTGACTGTTTTTACTACCGAAGGAGGGGTGAAAAATAGGCTTTCTGCAAATTATTGGGCCTATCAACCTGAAACAGAAGGCTCTACTTTAACCACACCCCATCTGGTTATTTACAAACCCAATGGTACCCTATGGACCATCGATGCCGATCGCGGATTTATTAAACAAGCCCATATCGGTACTTTGGATCAAATCGATTTACACAACAATGTTGTGATCAATAGACCTGCTACAGGTACCTTTGTTCCCATGACATTAGAAACCAATGAACTCTATTATCAACCCAGCAAAGAATATGCAGAAACTGACCAACTGGTAGTTATGAGAAAACCAGGCTTAAAAATTTCCGGCATCGGAATGCGGGCTTTTCTTGACAAGGGCTCTGTGGAGTTATTACGCGATGTCAAAACGTATTATACGTCTACGCATTAGTCTCTTTTTAGTCTGTTTCTTAATGTTCATCTGGATTGAGCAAGCACTTGCAATGGATAAAACACAACTTGGTGCAGAGAACCCCCTTGAAATTTACTCAAAAACAGCTGAGTTTGATGATCAAAAAAGAACCGCAACCTATAAGATTGCTGTCATGATGAATCAAGGGAACCATCATTTAACCTCAGATATTTTGATTATCCTACGCGATACAAATGGAAAAATTGAATCGATGATTGCCACAGGCAATCCTGCACACTTTTACACAACATCCAGCCTAGAAAAATCGGAACTACAGGGGCATGCAAAAATAATTGAATTTTATCCTAAACAAGATAAGCTCCTCTTCTTGCAAAATGCGGAGCTCACCCAAAATAATGAAACGATTCGCAGCGAAAAACTTACCTATTTTTTGTCTACCCATGTTTTGCTCTCTAATCCTGTATTCGGGAAAAAAACCACAATACTATTAATGCCTAAGTCTCCTTCCCCCAATGTGTTGCCAACAGGAAATCACACACCATGAATACACTTATCGTTTCAAAATTATCCAAGTCATACCAATCGCGTCTTATTGTCAACGAGGTCTCTCTTAATATCAATAGTGGCGAAATTGTTGGTCTTTTAGGCCCAAACGGCGCTGGAAAAACCACTTGTTTTTATATGATGCTAGGACTTATTCAACCAGACGCCGGAACAATCAAATTAAATAACACCGATATCACCACACTGCCTGTTCATTCTCGCGCAATGTTAGGCATGGGTTATCTACCACAAGAGGCTTCCGTTTTTCGAAAATTAACGGTTGCTAATAATATTATGGCTATTTTAGAAACCAGAGTTGATCTCGATAAAAGCGAACAAGAATCTCTTTTAGAAAATTTACTGTATGAATTTCGTATTTCCCATATTCGAGATGTCATGGGATTTAGTCTTTCGGGTGGAGAAAGGCGGCGCGTCGAAATTGCACGTGCTTTAGCCAGAAAACCAAAATTTATGTTGTTAGATGAGCCTTTTGCGGGTGTCGATCCCATTTCTATTATTGATATTAAACAAATTATTAACCACTTAAGCCAACGCGGTATAGGCATATTAATGACGGATCACAACGTAAGAGATACGCTCGATATTTGCCATCGAGCCGCCATCGTTCATAATGGACAGGTCATTGCGGAAGGCAGCGCCGAGCACATCTCAACGCATCCTGAGGTGCGAAAAGTCTACCTGGGAGAAGAATTTACACTTTAGGTTAGGCGCTGCACCATTGGTTATTGGTCAAAGTGGTACGATGTTAGTTATTTGCTATAATAAATTCATGCAAACCTCATTACAATTTGGACTAAACCAACAGTTAAAAATGACCCCTCAATTGCAACAGGCAATTAAATTGTTGCAGATGTCCTCACTGGAACTTGAACTGGAAATTCAAACCCGCTTAGAATCCAATCTGCTACTGGAACAGATAGAAGCAAATGAGTCCGATGTGCATGAAGAAAGTAATTTTCTCTTTAGTCAATTTTCTGGCGAAAATTGGGATCGCGGTTGTCTCAATAGAAACAAGGAGTTTCTTTTACAAAAATCTGCCGAAACCACATTACGAGAACATTTATACTGGCAAATGGAATTGGCGCCCTTTTCCGAAAAAGATAAAATAATTGCAATAACGCTCATTGATGCGATATCTGAAGAAGGTTATTTATTATGCTCGCTATCAGAAATTCAAGAGAGCCTGAATTTTAAGCCAGAAGCCAGTAAAAATGAAATTGAAGCCGTCTTATGCCGTATTCAACAATTTGATCCTTTAGGCGTTGGCGCTAGAAATTTATCGGAGTGTTTAAATATCCAATTAAACAGTCTACCTATTGCAACACCGTGGATGGCGGAACTTAAATTATTAGTTTCAGAACATTTGGAAATTTTAGGAAAAAGAGATTACACCACTCTAAAAAATAAACTACATCTGAATAGCGCCGACCTAAAAGACACTATAAAAATTTTAACTTCTCTTAATCCAAGACCGGGCACGCAATTATCAACTAAAAAATCAGAATACATAATACCCGATGTAATTTTACATAAGAAAAATAATCAATATATTATAGAATTAAATAATATTTTTATGCAAAAATTACGTATCAATACACATTATGCAAATCTGATTCAGCAAAAAAAAACGGCAGACAATAATATAGAATTATTCAAAACACACTTAAAAGAAGCAAAGTACTTTTTAAAAGCGCTCCAAACACGAAATCAAACCTTATTGAAAGTAGCCACCTGCATCTTGAATGAACAAAAAGATTTTTTAGATTTCGGAGAAGAAAAAATGAAGCCCCTTAGTCTGCAAGATATCGCCCGTAAAACCGATCTCCATGAATCTACAATATCACGCATCACAACAAAAAAACACATCCTGACACCACGCGGCATTTTTGAACTCAAATACTTTTTCTCTAATGCCATTATTTCTCCCAAAGGGAAAGAGGCCTCAACCATTGCCATTCGTGCCCTCATAAAAAAAATAATTGCCAAGGAGACTAGCCAAGCCCCCTTAAGTGATCATAAGATTACAGAATTGCTGTTAGAATGTGGAATAGCCATTGCTCGAAGAACGGTAACTAAATATCGTGAGGCGATGCATGTCCCAACTTCTAACGAAAGGAAAACCTCAGTTTTAATTAAATGAAGGAATTTATCATGACAATTCAAATCACAGCCTTACATGATCTCGCTCTAACGCCTGGTCTAACGCAACACGTCAATGATAAATTTAAAAAATTGGAAACCCATTTTTCGCACATTATCAATACCCATGTCATTTTAAGTGTTGATAAGAAATTTCAACAAATTGCAAAGGGCAATATGAATTTGGCAGGCGGGGGTAAAATAGTTGCCAGTTGCACCTCTAAAGATATGTATGCTAGCATTGATATGTTGATTGACAAACTTGATGAACAAATTATTAAGCACAAAGAAAAATTGAAAGCCAAGGGTGCTCATTCTCATGCTCCCCATCACGGTTATCAAGGTGACTAATCAAAAAAATTCCATACAATTATTGCTAAAATCTTTTGGCTTTAAATATGGTCTCCCGTCTGCAGTCGATTTTGTCTTTGATGTGAGATGTTTGCCCAATCCCTATTGGGATCCCGATCTAAGAGAGCTTTCGGGCTTGGATACACCTGTTATTCAGTATTTAGAACGAATCTCGGCTGCCCAATCTTTATTAAAAGACATTTCTACTTTTATTGAAACCTGGGTTCCGTATTTTGAGGCAGATAACCGGCAACGACTGACGGTTGCGATTGGTTGTACAGGCGGGCAACACCGCTCTGTTTATATGGTAGAAAGTATCGCTAAAAGACTTACTACCCGATACCCTCTCCAAATACATCATCAAAACTTAGCTTCCATTGCGGTAAAATCTTAATTTTTTTCCATTATTCATTATATATGCGGAAGAATATACGTGTCTTCCCCAAAATCATCATTGAGCAACGACTCTTTAAGGGGCAATAAACAGATAAACTTAGCGCCTTTATCCGACTCACTTTCTATATAGACTTCGCCCCCTAAATCGTCAACAAACTGTTTAACAGTAGAAAGACCTAAACCCGCACCTTTGTAAATGCCCTGATACGATGGTGTTAGTCTTTTAAAGGTCAAAAAAAGTCCCTGCTGTTTTTCTAAAGGAATGCCTGGTCCTGTATCCGCTAT